>NZ_JACOQG010000004.1:0-161390 GCF_014297245.1 Blautia difficilis
TCCCATTCATAAAATAATACCTCCTTGCAACACTTAATGTCTAGTTTTATTCACTCGCAACCCCGTATCTCTCACATTCATCACTTACCTTTTCTGTGACTATACATTCCTTTTTCTTTAATGTTTCAGCCACTTGCTTCACATTTTCATTTTCCATATCAAAAGAAACCGCCTTAGTTCCATCTATATTCAAAAGATTGAGAAAATCTTTCTCATCTTCTCGTTTCCTTTCCCTTCATATTCAAAAAAATCCTCACATCTAAAGAAAGATACACCAAGGACAAGCATAAAGTTTTCACACTCTCTATCAGTCTTATCCCCTTTGCAACTCCCTCTCCACTGATTCCGTAGGCAGAATATATGCCACTCATTCCTCCATTTTCTAAGATTACACTAACTGGAATCGTGTAAACTCCAAAAAAAAGAAGCGAAAACACGCCTATACTCAAATAAACTGGACGCTTATCAAAGACCTTAAACGCAACTATTAAAAGAACCAGTTCCATGCTCTTGCACACCAAGCGTACTCCTCCTGCTAATGCAGGAGAAAGAAATTCAATTCTATAAATCACGTTCAGCAAAATACAAGCCAGAAATAGAAAGCGAAACCACTTCTCAGGAACCTTCCGTATCAGTAACATACCTAAAACCATAGCAACCAACAACATATTTATTTACTCCTTCTCATACCGTAATTTATTCTTCAACAGTAGTTTTCTCCAATATCCACCAGATGATTATAAAACATCCAACATACACAATCGTTCCAACTGTTGTTGATTCTCTGCCAAGCGTTGTGGTCAAATTCCAAATTGCATTATCTAAACCTAACTCTTGTACTTCCGGCATATCACCAAACCTCTCCACTGCATATTGCACTTGTTTCATGTAATAGAATAAAGTTCCCGCATAAAGAACTAACAGTGAGCAGAATACTGCCACTAAACCTGTAATTTCCTTTTTTTCTTTTTGTATCTTTCTTTTTCCTACCTTTACAAACAAAAAATAATATAGTCCTGTGATATAGAACATCATAGAAATTTCCATAACCGCTGCAAGTATCAACATATTCGGCTGACGGGCTACCGTCAAATCAATACAAGTATCAATCCCAGCCTTGATTAACGTTGTAAGAAATCCGAAAATTATACTTTTTGTTATATACTTCTTATTTCCTCCATCCATACACATCGACTCTGCGACACAAAATAAAACAGAATTATAAACCCACCACAATACAATCGATATAAAAAAGCCACTTGAAAAGTCTCCAAATACCATATATGGAATTCGTACTAATAACCTGCTCAAAAATCCAAAGGCAACTGTTGCCGCTATTATAATTGCTAATTCATTCTTTCTTTGATCTTCCATACAATTTTCTCCTTTCACACCTCTGAATATCTCATCTTCTTTTACTGCAATTTTTTATAATCCACGTACTCTATCCCTAATTTTTCCATTTCACCAAACATGTCCTCTTAACGTTCTTCATTATTCTGTATAACTTCAACCCTTTTTTCTGATAACCATTTTAAAATTTCCTCCTGTTCTTTATTTTTCGTAATATAATATACTAATTTCAAGGAGGAAATTTTCAATAAAGCTCCTATATTCGCTAAAAACAAACCTGTAAAATCTACAACTTCCAATTTATCTCTTTATCATAATTATATACATCAGCAGCCTACATTGTAAAGCCAAAAGCAAGCCATTTTCAGACTTGCTTTCCACCATATCACTTTCCTTATTGATAAATCATTTCTTTATCCACAATCTCCCTTGCACACGATTGTAAATTGTTTATTCTCGCTACCCATTCCATCTGATTTTCTGCCTTTAACCGTTCCGTGATCCCATGTGCCTGTTTCATCTGCTCTACAATCCTTTCAAAGCGTTCCTGTGCCTGTTCTTCTATATCTGCAAGATAACTATTCAGCCTGCCACTTGTAAGCAAAGTAATATAAACTGCTTCCTTATGTTCTTTCAAATAGCGTTTATGTCTTTGTCCCCATACGCCGATAAATCTTTGTTCTTCCTCCGGCAAGGTAAGGCAGGGGATAAGATAATCCCCGTGTCTGATATAAGTGCCGCCTATTTCTTCAAATATTGTTTTCTTCATAATCGTTTCCACCTTTCTTATCGTTCTCTATCCATTGATTTTTTCTTGACTGACCGTTTCGGCTGCTGTCTGCCTTCCTGCTGATAGCGGTGCAGCTTTTCCAGTACACTCGCTTTTTTCGGCTGCTCCAACGGTTTTTCTTTCTTCTGTTCCGTCTGATTTTTCCATACCCTTAGTTCTTCGTTGTATTCTATAATCAATTCTTCTGCCTTGTTATAAACCTTCTGAAAGGCTTGCACATTGGGATAGCCTTCCCGCTTTACGATCTGTTCCAAACTCTTTCTTATGCAGACGCTTTTCCAAATCCTCTAACAGTTCAATTCGCCCTTCCAGAGATTTTCGCTCTTTGCCTTTAAATAGTCCTCGTAACTCTGACAGTTGCTTTTTCAAAGAAGAAATATCCTGCTGTGTGCGTTTTATCTCCATGGACTGTCTCTGCAATTCATACATAAGCTTCTGCATATCTTTCCATTCCTGCAAATCAATCTTTGGTACAGGCTTCGGCGGTAGTTTAAATTTAAAAATTACCTCCTGCAAAAAGTCTTTCGCACCTCGGATAATCTGACGGAACATATCCGGCAGCCAACCGTGTGTCCTGATAGATTGCAGCGTTTTGTCTGTGATTTTTTCCTGCTTTATCTTCAAAACATCTTCTTCGGGAATGCCCTCGACTAATGCCACATCAACTGTCCGATTCCATTCCTGCCTTGCCGCATTGTCTGCCTTTATCTCCTCTGCTTTCGGATTGTTCTTTCCAATTTTCTTGGTTGCCAGATATACTCCGCCCTGTTGGAATACAGAGAGTTTTTCTGATTCCTCTTTTACATATCGGTTGATCGTATCGGTAAACAGTTCCTTGACTTCTTTGGTAAAGTCTTTGTTCTTAAACCATTCATCCTTTTTCGTGAAGATATGGCTTTCATAAACTTCCCCTTTAGGGATAATACTGCACCCCGCCCGAAGATTGCCCTGCTCGTCTAAAACCTCTTTCTTTGTGCGTCTATGCTTCCCCTGCTCATCATAAAACATATTTCGGGTAGCAATCTTTACTTCGGGTTGTTCTAACATTTTTCGTTCACTGAATACCAGATGAATATGATAATTCGTCTTTGCCTTGTTGTGATGAAGGGCAGCACTGCACTCCACTCCATATCTTTTATGAAAACTCTCCGTAAAAAGCCTTACCACATCATCTGCCCTGTACTGAACAAAACTTTCAGGAAGTGCAATGATAAACTCACGCCCTTCAATACATTTCCCTGCTGAACCACTCGCCTTAAAATCCAACTGATTTTCTCTTGCAAGATTTTTCCAAAACTCCGGTGTTGCCCCTTCTGTCTGATAGGTCGCATAGAGATATTCCTGTCGTTTCGGATTGGAGATATAATCAATCCTTCCTGCCACATCGGACAGCTTGCTTTGTCTGATAAATGAATGTCTGCCTATAAGCATCCTCCTTTCCCAGCTCTCGCCGACTTTATTGTGAGTAGGTGCATAGGCACCTGTTTACGAACCTATCCGCCTGTCGGCGGTTTGCTCCCGGCAGGGCGAAATATACAGAGCATAAAACTTTAGTTTTGTGCGATGGGTGTATTTCGCTCTCAAACGCCGAGGGCTTGTTTTTGTTTAACAAAGTCCGATTACTTCTCGGACTCACGCTTAGATTTATGGGCGTATCCGCCCTTTTTCTCTGCCCGTATCCGGGCTACTTTTTCTTTCCGACTTCTTTAAACCTTTGAACCACACCATTCATAATGAAATCGAATTTATATCCACCTCCTACCTTGTCTGTTATTCACAGGGGTGTGCCACACCCCTGTCCTTATCATCAAGGAAGAATTACCAACGGAAACTCTCCGACACTCCCCGCCTGTCCAGATATTCTTTTCTTGCCTGTTCCCGTTCTTCCTTTGTCGGTGCAGTTTTTGATTTTCCAAACAGGTCACGCATGACCATCCTGTCCAACTTTTTCTCCAACTCCTGCTTGATTTCTCTCTCACAGCTTTCATCTTCCATCAAGTGAAAACGGAGCAGCTGCATAAATAATTCCTGTGATATTTGCACGTTTCTCATCGTATCCCATCCTTTCCGTGACGGTATGTGACAGTTGTGACGGTTATTTCGATACCGCCCCGCTGTCAAAAATACCGTCACAACCGTCACCAACTGTCACGCTGTTTCCGTATCGTCTTTCCAAAACCGTATTTTTCTTCCATCATGGGTACGGTTGCTCTTATAATAAATGTCATGCTCCGCATACAATCGCCCTGAAAGAACATTCAGTTTTCGTGTGATGACATGGGGTTGAATTTCCACCTTTATCAGCAAAACCAGTTCCGTTGCCGAGCCTTCCCAAAAGGTTTTATCCTTCATAACAAGTTCGTCAATCTCATCCAGTAAAGGCTCTGGCGGTTCCTTCCACAGTTCGGTTTCTGCCCTTTGCAGTTCCCACAATAACGTTTCTGTATTGCGGATAAGATATAGCTTTTGGTCTTGCTGGTCTCTGCCCGATACTTCCAAAGTTGCGGCATTGCCTGTCCGTTTTTCTTTCTGAAGGAGAAACGCCCCATCCGCCGCACCGAGCAGTCCGCTTGTCCCCGAAATCATATCAAACTTATCATCCGCCGTCTGTTTCCTTGTGTGGTGTACGAGCAGGATACAAAGACCGTGGGCATCTGCAAAACTTTTCAGCCTTGCCATAATCTGATAATCGTTTGCGTAACTGTAATTATCTCCGCCGACCTCACGCACCTTTTGAAGTGTATCAATGATAATCAGTTTCGTGTCCGTATGCTCTGCCACAAACCTTGCAAGCTGTTCATCCAGCCCTTTCCCCAGCTGGCTGGCAGAAACAGAAAAGAAAAGGTTGTCCGCGCTCTCTGTTCCAAACATCCGATACAGACGTTCCTGTAAGCGGCGGTAATCGTCCTCAAGGGCAAGATACAGTACCGTTCCTTTTCGGGTGGTATACTTCCAAAGCGGTGTGCCTGTGCTGACATGATAGGCAAGCTGTGCCATCAGAAAACTCTTTCCCAGTTTGGGAGAACCCGCAAAAATATATGTGCCGGGGTAGAGCAGACCGTCGATCAGCGGCGGCTTGCTCTGATACTGGGTGTCAAACAGTTCATTCATGGAAACTGCTTTGAGATAGGATGGGTCTAAACTCAACTGCATTTCTCTCTGCATTTCCTCAAAACTCTTGATATTTTTCTCATACTCGGATATACTATTTTCAGCGATTTTTTGAATTGGCTGCTCCGTATCTGCGCCAACAGATACATTCGGGGCAGTCTTTTCTTTTTTATTCTCCATTCTCATCCTCTCCTTTCAGACCGCCAAGAATAATGGCAATCAGTTCAATTACATTCAGCAGTTCCTCATCCACGCTGTTCCCTGCTTCAATCCGCTTTAACTCTGTAAGGATAGCGGCAAGTTCCAGTTTGAGTGCCTTATACACTCTCGGATTACCCTGTACCACCACATCCTGATTCAGACAGCGGCGGTAACAGTATTCCTGTTTGGGCAGCCCCGATAAGGCAACCGCCTTGTTGATGCGTTCATTTTCTTCGGGAGATACCCGAAATCCTACTGTGATGTTTCTCCATCGGTTTTTGTTATCCCTGTTCTTAGCTGACATTTGCAATCTCTCCTTTCCCTAAATCATCTAATCTATCTGCCATTTCCGTCTGTTTTGACGGGAACAGATGAGCGTACTGGTAAGTGATGTCAATGCTTTCATGCCCCACACGGTCTGCAATCGCCACCGCCGAAAATCCCATATCAATGAGCAGACTGATGTGACTATGCCTGAGATCGTGAATGCGAATACGCCTTACGCCTGCGGCTTCTGCCCCTCTGTCCATCTCGTGATGGAGATAACTTTTTGTGACTGTAAAGATACGGTCTTTCTTCTTCAATCCGTAGAGCATACTCAGATACTCCTGCATTTCCTCACAAAGGAACTTCGGCATTTTGATTATGCGGTTGCTTTTCTTTGTTTTCGGTGTGGTAATCACATCTTCTCCGTGTAGCCGCTGATAGGATTTATTGATTCTGACCGTTTCTTTCTCAAAATCGAAATCCGCTGCGGTCAGTGCAAGCAGTTCCCCTTCTCGGATACCGCACCAGTAGAGCATTTCAAAAGCGTAAAAGGAAACTGGCTTGTCCATCATCTCAAAAGAGAACTTCTTGTATTCTTCTTTTGTCCAGGACAGCATTTCCTTGTGTTCCTCACTTCCCATATTTCCCACCTTTGCGGCAGGATTGGAACGTAACTCATAATAACGTACCGCATGATTAAATATGGCTGACAGTTGATTATGCAGCGTTTTCAGGTAAGTCTTGGAATAAGGCTTTTTCTTCTCATCCCGATAGGCAAGCAGTTCGTTCTGCCATGTGATAATCTCCTTTGTAGAAATCTCACTGATTCTTAACTTTCCAAAATACGGAAGTATCTTCGTGCGGATGATATGCTCTTTTGTCAACCATGTGTTCTCCTTCAAACGGTTTTTCACATCCCGGATATACAGTTCAGTAAAGGCTTCAAAGCTCATATCAAGGTCAGACGCATTCTGCAACTGGAACATCCGCTCCCATTCCTGTGCCTCTTTCTTGGTAGCAAAACCACGCTTGCATTTCTGTTTACGCTCACCTTTCCAGTTTACATACCTTGCCATCACATACCATGTTCCATTGGCTTCATTCTTAAATACCGGCATTACTTTTCCTCCTTTCCTGCTCCGTAGAGCCTTTCATAAAAATACTGGCGGTTTACACGCCCTGTGATCGTAATAAAACCTTTGGCTTTCAGTTCCTCATTCAACTGCCGGATTAACTTATAAGCATAAGGCTTTGATACGCTTAGTTCCTGTGCCACTTCTTCGGCACGAATAAATTTGTTATCCATAGATTGCCCTCCTTTTTCTCTAAACTTATTTGTTTAATTTTTAGCCTATTATACTAAGCATATTTGTTTGTGTCAAGTGGTTTCGAGAAAAATATTAAACTTTTTTGTTTTGTATTATCTTGACTTCGCCTAAACATATCTGCTATACTAATTACACTACATATACAAGGAGCGATGATTATGGCGATTGGAGAGAGAATACATTTTTTCCGCATTCTGCGTGGAATGACACAAAAATATCTTGGTACGATTGTCGGCTTTCCTGAACGAAGTGCCGATGTGCGTTTAGCACAATATGAAACAGGAACAAGAAAACCGAAAGCGGAACTTACTGCTGCACTGGCACAGGCACTTGATGTTTCCCCTCATGCCCTCGATGTACCCGACATTGACAGCTATATCGGACTGATGCACACTTTGTTTACCCTTGAAGATTTATATGGTCTGACTGTCAGCGAAGCAGACGGAGAAGTCTGTCTGAAAGTCAAGAAGGACAAAGGGAAAGACGCTCACGAACTACTGAAAATGCTCTATGCTTGGAAAGAACAGGCGGACAAGTTATCTTCCGAAGAAATCAGTAAGGAAGAATACGATAACTGGCGTTACCACTATCCGAAGTTCGATACCACACAGAGATGGGCGAAAGTACCATCACAGGAACTTAATGACACCTTAGTTGAAATGTTCAAAGACCAACTCAAACCAGATAAATAAAGACGACAAAAAGCCCTTAGCCATGAGTTTCATACCCACAGCTAAGGGCTTAGTTTATAATATGGATTTATTTGTTACACAACCACCTGTCAATCATTCTCTAACCATAAAACCACCGGATTATAAGAATAATGGCTCTTATGCAACTGTTATCAATTTGTTATCAAAAGACTTCTTGAAGTGCCGCAAACCCGCATAAACACTGGGTTTTTACGATACTACAACTTATTCAAACTCAATCGTTCCCGGTGGCTTGCTGGTCAGGTCGTAGAATACACGATTAACTCCCTTAACCTCATTAATAACACGGTTCATGACTCTGTTCAGTACTGCATATGGAATCTCAGAGGATTCGGCTGTCATAAAGTCAACTGTCTGAACTGCGCGGAGCGCTACTGCATAATCGTAGGTTCTGAAATCACCCATAACACCTACGCTCTGCATATTTGTCAGCGCTGCAAAGTACTGGTTCGGCATCCAGGACGGATCCTCACCGTGTTCCTTCTTATATTCAGCAGCTGCGTTATCTACCTCTTCACGATAGATAAAGTCTGCATCCTGTACAATGCGCACTTTCTCTGCAGTAACTTCACCGATGATACGAACTCCAAGTCCTGGTCCAGGGAATGGCTGACGGAACACCAGTCTTTCCGGAAGTCCAAGTTCCAGGCCAGCTTTACGCACCTCATCCTTGAACAGATCACGGAGCGGCTCGATGATTTCCTTGAAATCAACGAAATCCGGAAGTCCTCCTACATTATGATGAGATTTGATCACTGCGGACTCGCCGCCCAGACCACTCTCTACAACATCCGGATAAATAGTTCCCTGTGCAAGGAAATCTACTGCACCGATCTTCTTAGCTTCTTCCTCAAAAATACGGATAAACTCTTCACCGATAATCTTACGTTTTGCCTCAGGCTCTGTAACACCTGCAAGCTTGTCATAATATCTCTGCTGTGCATTGACACGGATAAAGTTCAGGTCGAACTGTCCCTCCGGTCCAAATATAGCTTCAACCTCATCTCCCTCATCCTTGCGGAGAAGGCCATGATCTACAAATACACAGGTAAGCTGTCTGCCGATCGCTCTGGAAAGAAGACCTGCTGCTACAGAAGAATCCACTCCGCCGGACAGAGCAAGGAGAACTTTTCCATCTCCAACCTTCTCACGGATCTCTTTAATGGTGTTCTCAACAAATGCATCCATTTTCCAGTCTCCTGCACAGCCACAGACATCAAGGACGAAATTGGACAGCATCTTCTTGCCTTCTACTGTATGAAGCACTTCCGGATGGAACTGGATCGCATACAGCTTCTTCGCCTCATTCTGTGCAGTTGCTACAGGGCAGTCTGCAGTATGTGCCGCAATCTCAAACCCAGGTGCAATCTGTGAAATATAATCTGTATGACTCATCCAACAGATTGTTTTATCAGATACATCTTTAAAAATTCTGGAATCTGTCTTATCGATCAGAAGTTCTGTCTTTCCGTACTCGCTGACATCTGCTTTCTCAACTTTTCCGCCCAGGACATGCATCATAAGTTGAGCTCCATAACAAAGACCCAGAACCGGAATTCCAAGTTCAAATAATTCTTTCGGACATGTAGGTGAATCTGCCTCATAGCAGCTGTTCGGACCACCGGTAAGAATAATTCCCTTAGGATTCATTTCTTTTATCTTCTCAAGATCGATCTTGTAGGAATAAATTTCACAGTATACATTACATTCTCTGACACGTCTCGCAACCAGCTGATTATACTGACCACCGAAATCCAGTACAACGACTGTTTCTCTCTTCATGTTTTCCTCCTTGTTTGTCATTATTTTTTCGCATCTCATTATAAATTACAGCCATAACTTTTACAATATTTATTTTACCTAAATATTTTTTAAACACGCTCTTGAGTTTATAAGTTTTTTAGAATTTAATCACGTTTTTTTCAACAGTCCATCACATTTTACTCACAAATTCCCTGTATATTAATAAGCAAATAAAGCAAATGCTTTACAGAACAAATGCAATTGCTTTTTCATCATATAGATTTTAACTTTTTTCTTTTTCATACTTAGCCGGACCGAAAGGTCCGGCCCTCCTTCTTTTTACAGGCCTTTTACGGGTCTGTTTTTTTATCCTTGCAGGTCATTTTATAAGTTTTTTAGAATTTCATCACATTTTTTTCAATTTCACATCACATTTTGCTCACATTTTCCCTATATAGTATTAAACAGATAAAGCGAATGCTTTATTGATAAAACTTTTTCTTTTTCATACTTGCCGGGTCGCAAGACCCGGTACTCCTTCTTTTTAAAATGTAAAAATCCCGTCAGCAGTACGCACAAGCTGCTGACGGGATTGTTTTTTCTACCATATTCCACCTATTAAATGTACGATCCATGCAACGATCCACGCAATGGCACACTGCCACAGAACTACAAATGCCGCCCATCTGCCACCCAGTTCACGTTTCACAGATGCAATTGCTGCCACACATGGAGTATAAAGCAGGCTGAATGCCAGCAGTGATGCTGCTGCCAGTGGTGTAAGCACGGATGCAATGCTTCCTGCAAAAAGAACCTCCAGAGTGGACACTACACTCTCCTTTGCCATAAATCCACTGATCAAGGCTGTACAGATTCTCCAGTCTCCCAGTCCAAGAGGCTTAAAGACAGGTGCCAGACAGCCTGCCACCAAAGCCAGAATACTGTCAGAGGAATCCTTTACTAAATTCAGATGCAGATCAAAGCTCTGAAGGAACCAGACTACCATGGTTGCCAGAAGAATCACTGAAAATGCCCTCTGCAGAAAATCTTTCGCTTTTTCCCATAAAAGCTGTGTCACATTCTTCGCTCCCGGCAGACGATAGTTCGGAAGTTCCATCACAAAAGGTACCGGATCTCCCTTAAAAAGAGTTCCGTTATACAAAAATGCTACCAAAATTCCTACTAAAATTCCCAACAGATAAAGTCCTGCCATGATCAGTCCGCCCTTCTTCGGAAAGAAGGAACTTACAAAAAAGGAATATATCGGAAGCTTTGCCGTACAGCTCATAAACGGTGTCAGCAGTATGGTCATTTTTCGGTCACGCTCACTGGTAAGAGTACGCGTAGCCATAACTGCCGGAACTGTACATCCAAATCCGATTAACATAGGCACAATGCTTCGTCCGGATAAACCGATCTTACGCAACAGCTTATCCATTACAAATGCCACACGGGCAATATATCCGCTGTCCTCCATCAGGGACAAAAAGAAAAACAGGGTTACAATAATGGGCAGAAAGCTGAGTACACTTCCCACTCCTGTAAAAATACCATCGATCACCAGGCTGTGCATAGCACTGTTCACATGAGCTGCTGTCAACGCTGCATCTGCCAGTTCAGACACTTTATCAATTCCCATTTCCAGCAGACTTTGCAGCCAGGCACCGATCACATTAAAGGTAAGATAAAAAACAAGAACCATAATTCCAATAAAGCAGGGAATTGCCGTATATTTTCCGGTAAGAATCCGGTCTATTTTCTCGCTTCGAATCCTCTCTTTACTTTCCATTGGTTTCACAACTGTCTGCTCACACAATCGTTCAATAAAGTCAAACCGCATATCTGCAATGGCTGCACTTCTATCTACCTGACGCTCTGTCTCCATCTGCTGCACAATATGTTCCAGCATTTCCGACTCGTTTGTATCAAGTTTCAGCCTTTCCAGAACCAGCGGATCCCCTTCGATCGCCTTGGTTGCCGCAAAACGTGCCGGAATGTCCGCCTGGGCTGCATGATCCTCGATCAGATGCATGACCGCATGAATACACCGGTGGACAGATCCCTCATGATCGTTTTTATCACAAAAGTCCTGGCGCAGCGGGCGCTCCTGATATTTCGCAATATGTAAGGCATGCTTCACTAATTCATCCACGCCCTCATTTTTTGCTGCAGAAATGGGGATTACCGGCACTCCCAGTAAAGCTTCCATCATATTCACGTCTATAGAACCCTGATTTCCGACTACCTCATCCATCATATTCAGAGCTACAACCATAGGAATATCCATTTCCAGCAGCTGCATGGTCAGATACAGATTTCTTTCTATATTAGTGGCATCTACAATATTAATGATAGCCTTTGGCTTTGACTCCAGTACAAAATTACGAGAAACAATCTCCTCGCTGCTGTATGGTGACATAGAATAGATACCAGGTAAGTCCGTGATTTCTGTATTGGGATGTCCTTTAATGGTACCGGTCTTACGGTCAACAGTTACACCCGGGAAATTTCCTACATGCTGGTTGGATCCTGTCAGCTGGTTAAACAACGTAGTCTTTCCACAGTTCTGGTTTCCTACCAGAGCATAGGTCAGCACAGTATCCTCCGGTAATGGATGTTCATCCTTCTTGGAATGATATTTTCCCTCTTCACCCAGACCCGGATGTGCTGCATCGCTTAATGTATCAATTCTCTTATGGCTGTTGCTCCGCCTGGGGATCTGTTCGATCTCTATCTGCTCTGCTTCTGCAAGTCTCAAGGTCAATTCATACCCATGTACCTGCAGTTCCATAGGGTCTCCCATGGGTGCAAATTTCACTACTGTAACCTCTGCTCCAGGAATCATACCCATATCCAGGAAATGCTGGCGCAAGGCCCCCTTACCGCCAACTGTTTTGATCACAGCACTTTTTCCGATTTCCAAATCTTTTAATGTCATTGTAATTCGCTCACCTTTTTAATTTGCCATAGTTAGTAATTTATGATTATGTCTATTTCACAGCAGAAGCTTTTATCTCAGGTTCCTGCCATCCGTTATTATTGAAGCTTTTTATCAATAACAATTTCTGAGGATAGCTTATACTAACTGATATTTTTTGTCAAGTAGGCAAGGTGAATTCTCAACAAAGAAAAGCACGTTACTTTTCACTTTTCCCGTTACCTTTATTTTCTATCAACAAAGAAAAACACCGTCCCCGCAGCTCCTACGTCTGCAAAAACAGTGTCTTTAGTGCGCCTTCAGGGGCTCGAACCCTGGACACCCTGATTAAGAGGAATCAGCGTTTTGTGGATATTGATATTGTTTACAGTTTTATATGATCATCTTCATATACTTTTGGTTCAAATCCCATATGTATATATATTTCCCACATTCCAGAGGCACGATCTAAATGATATTTTCTTTCTTCAGATGTTCCTGCATTATGTGCTTTTTCAATTTCTGTATTATAAATTGTTTCCATTGTTTTTTTACTGATACGTTTTGTATTATTTTCTTTTACTGTATATATTAGATTGCTTAATACACTTAAAATTAAAGCACAAATGAGAAGTAATGTTTTATCTTGTAAAATATATTGTAATAAGTTATTCATGTTTGTTCTCCTTTATCCAATTTTTGAATTTGATGATTTTGGGTTATCTTCTTTATACTTTTCAGCCATTTCTTCCAGACGTCCAATAAATTTTATTTGTTCTCTATCTGGAAGTATATTGAAATATTCAAGGAGTTCTTGTTCATTCAAAGATAATTTAGGTTCATTTCTCACTCCGGTGAGAATATAGTTTATATCTATATCATAAAACTCTGCTAATGTTATAAGTGTTTTGCTACCAATTAGTTTTTTATCATTCTCATAATCAGAAAATCCTCCTGTGGATATTCCCGTTTTTTCCTTTATTTCTGTGGTTTTTAGCTTATTTTCGATTCTCCATTCTTTTAGGCGGTTTCCTACAGTCATTTTTCTCCTTTCCGTGAGATTTTATATTGACATTCTCACTATAGTGTGATATAAATAAGAATGTAAAAAGTGATACTTTTATTACTTTATTAATATTTAATTTTACCATTATACGTTGCTTTTAACAACCGTTTTTGTTCTAAATCACCATACAGGAGGTGCATAATGGCAAAGAAAGTTAATTTGAAATCCGTCCGCCTGTCTGATCAGGTGATGGATTATGTGATCAACTTTGAAGGTGAAGGTTTTAACCAGAAGTTTGAAAACCTTGTCCTGTTCTGTATGGAACAGGAAGAATCCAAAAAACAGAGGATTACCCTTTTAGATCAGCAGATTGCCAAGCAGTATAAGAAGCTCGATGTTCTCCAGCAGATTTCCTCTAAGATCGGAGATGTCCGCAGTGCTCTCACCAATCTGGAATGTAAGGCAAATGATCTGTCTGACCTTATGGATAAACTGCTGGAAGATAAAAACGCTGATCCGGAACTGCCCTTCTTCTGATTCTGCGCAGTAAGTCAGTCAAGGGTGAGCGAAGCTCATTCATCTCGACCCTTGACAGACTGGACACAGCCAGTATAGAGAATCAGACAGGAAGGATGTGAAGCCTGCAAGGTGAGCATCCTTCTTGATTAACCCTCATGTGCTCCTGTCCTGAGTTCTTTCTCTTATCAGGGATATGTCACACTGGGACAGACAAATTCAGCTTTTTTAGCGGCCGCTGTCCCTATCATTCAAGGGACAAAAGTCAAGGTCTCCGCAGGAGCCCGAAGGGTTTAACCTTTACTTTTGGCTCTGTTGAACGGGCGGCAGCCTATCCCCGGCACGACAGGGAAATCCGGCTTTTTACTTCAATCTGCCGGGACTCTCCTGCATACCGGGGACAGACAATTCCGGCTTTTTACTTCAATCTGCCGGGACTCTCCTGCATACCTGGGACAGACAATTTCGGCTTTTTACTTCAATCTGCCGGGACTCTCCTGCATACCTGGGACAGACAATTTCGGCTTTTTACTTCAATCTGCCGGGACTCTCCTGCATACCTGGGACAGACAATTATCTTTACCCTCCCCCCTATGCACAGCCTAACGCTGTGGAGGGTCAACATACACTATCTTCTTCCCCCGGTCTTCCGGGGATGGTAACAACCCCATTGTGGGATTACATATTAACCAGTGCCTTTCCTGCTCTTATACAGGTCTGGCATACAAAATTTAAGGAGGTCTTTGACTTATGGACAAAATGAAGATTCTTGTAACTTTTGCAAACGTGTGGAAAATGGACAACGGACAGTCAGGCATGACAATCAATTATTTCATGTATGGTGAAAACGGTGAGCAGATGATCTCACGCATGGATGCTACAGGCGGGGCTGTAGGCCAGCAGCGTGCAAAATGCTCCCTGGAAGCTTCCAAACGTGAAAAGATCTCTTTTGTGCCCGGCATCTATGAAGCGAAGATGGGCATGAAGATCGGAAGCGATGGCAAGCCTGTCCTTACTGTGGAAGATCTGGACTTTTTCAGCCGTGTGCAGATCTTACCGGAGCAGCCTGAAAAGAAATAGGAAGTGGTGAAATGACATGGCAGATTTATTCTCAGACGGACAGGATGCATTATTTACACCGGATCAGGGAACTGTTCAGCAGCAGGTCATCCAGGCAGCAACTCCTGTACCGACTGCAACACCGGTACCAGTACCGGCTGAGCAGGATCCTCTGGATGGGGAAGCTTCTGCTGTTGGCGATCCCGCTGGCACTGCAGGCGGTCAACCTGGTGAAGGAGTGGAAGAGGTTCCGGACGCTGATCCAGTAAACCAGGTTGATTATACAGAGTTGCTGACAAAGCAGAATGAACTGTTGGAAAGCCAGCAGGAATTACTGATGCAGATTGTCCTGAAAGATGAGCAGATTGAGCAGGATATGAAAAATGTCCAGAATGCCATGCCTGCAGTGATGTGTATGCTGGGAGTGGTCATTGGTGTGCTCCTGGTTCATATCCTGGCTTCTTATATCCGGCCATAGGAGAATGATATGGAAAATGAAGAACTGTTTACAAGTCCGGAGGAAGAGACAGCTGGCACTGCTGACATAACAGATGGTGCCCCGGAAGTCTCGAAAGCTCCCCAACAGACAGAAAGCTTAACGCTTGCTGTTGAGGATTACAACATGATAGCGGTGAAATCAATCCCGATCGGAGCCCTAAGCGGCGCCATCTTCATGATAATAGGGTTCGCATATCTTGGGATTGTTCACATATTTAAAAAAGTTTAAGGAAAGGTGGTTTTTTACTATGATGAATCTGAAAAAGAAAATTGCCCCTGCATTAATGGGCGGAGCTCTTGCAGTTGCTACTGCTGTTCCTGCATTTGCATCTGATGCTTCTGGTACTGGTCTTTCTTCTGTTGAGACAGCACTGACAACATCCTTTACCAGCGTTGGAAGTTCTATGACAAGCCTTGTCGGAAAGATCCTTCCGATTGCACTTCCGATTATGGGAGCTCTTCTCCTTGTTGGATTTGGTATCAAAGCATTTAAGAAAGTTGCAAATAAAGCCTGAGGGTTTTCAGAACGGGTTACTTACATGGTGTAAGGTGAGGGAGGGAGACACCTTCCTCACCTTTTTTATGCAAATGTATCTCAAAAATAACGCAGCATGAGCCGGATCCGGATTCCTGCAGCAAAGGAATGAGATACAGGAAAGGGGGAAAATTGAGAAGGATAAAGAAAAAACTTGTGGCTGTGATACTGGCTGTTAATATGCTGGTGATCGGAATTTTCGGATCATACCAGACAGCTCAGGCTGCGGAAATTGTGGCAGGTTATACAGCATTGGAAGTTATTGAGGGTATTTTGCTTTCTTTTGGTATCTCGATTTTTACAACTGAAATGGTTTCAACATTAACAGAAGATCCAAAAACTGCCCAAGATGAATATTGGAGAGAAACACAGGCTGCTCATTGGGCTGAATACATGGAAGCTGTATATGAGGAAGAACGAAAAAAAGGTGGTGGTGGTTCTGGACCGACTCCAACACCTGGTGTTACTGGTTCAGATATCCCCAGTTTTAAAGAAGTAATACAGAATATGAAGAATACCGGAAAAATTGTTCTCGGAGCTGCAGCTGGTGCCGGGGTTTGGGAATGTATGAGTAAGGCGGTTTCCAGTCTTTGGGATAAGATGATGGGAAAACCGCAACAATTATCTGACAATATGCCGTTAGATTTGCTTGATCATTTATTGATATCAGGTTATCCATATTATTGTGTGGAAGATCATAATACATATTATTCTATTTATTTAGGAAAAGTTGGGTATCGTATTTGGGGCGAACGGGCTCAATTATATCGTGCTGTATCATATCATTATTTTAAAACGGGTTCTATTGGTGAAATGTCTCATTATAATGCAATAACTTGTTCATTAGGTGATTATAATAATATTCCGAATGAATCTGAATCTTGGGCACAAGAACAACTTGCTAATGCAGATAAATATGTAAAAGAAAACATTTGGGTTCATCCAGATCTGCAGGACACTTATAAAAATAATGGTAAGTTGGAATATCCTCAGCAAGCTCCGCAGCCTTTACAGATTCCTTCTATTGCTCAATTAATAGATCTTGCTAATAAGTTAAAGACAAATCCGCAACAGTCACCGAACTCTGTTCAAGAATTAATTGATCAATTAAAACAAAATCCGCAACCGCAGCCAACTGTAGCTCCTAATCCTGACCCCAATCCTAATCCTAACCCTAATCCTGATCCTGAGGTCTCTCCAAAGCCAGATGATACAACTACTGATGTAAATCCAGATGATTATAAAGCAGATCTCCGGCTTGTTTTCCCGTTTTGTATTCCTTTTGATCTAGTCCATCTGATCCAGGCATTTGAAGCAGAGCCGGAAGCTCCGGTGTTTGAGTTTCCTTTAGATCTGGAATTAGAAAATCCCTGGACTGGCAAAAAAATCCTTGACTATCATCATACATTTAAGCTTGATATGTCAGACTATGAACCAGTGATCAAGATCTTCCGGATCTTTGAAATCATATTTTTTATCATTGGATTGCTGATGATAACCCGTCAACAGATGATTAAGGGGTGATGATTATATGATTAAGTTTATGAAAGAAATCTTGGACAAGCTGCTGTCCGTGCTCCTGTCTCTGCTTCCGCTCTCTCCCTTTGCGGATGCCATTGATAACCTGTCCCAGCTTCCCTATCTTGGTTATCTGAACTATTTTGTTCCGGTAGGAACTTGCCTCAAGATCGGAGCTGCCTGGCTTGCTGCTATCGCACTTTTTTATCTGTATAGTGTATTAGCCCGTTGGATTAAATTGATTGAATAGAGGTAAGTATGCAAATGAAAACAAGATGTCCAAGCTATTGCGGCATAACCTGTGTTGACGGCAGTTGTCCTAATGCACTTGCTAATGAATATCCGGAGTATGGTTATGAACATTGTACCTGTGAAGAGTGCGGATATTACAAAGGCTGCAGTGATTGCTGTTTCGCAAATAATCCAGAATATTGTACTGAACCCGAAAAGGAAAAATATAAAGGGGTGATCTGATGATTTTCTTATACTCCGGGACTCCCGGATCAGGGAAAAGTCTGCATGTAGCAGAAAGGTTATACCATCTGCTCCGTGCTGGCCGTCCGACTGTGTGCAACTTTCCCATTAACCTAAACCGGATCCCTAAGAAAAAGCGTGATCTGTTCTGTTATAAGAGTAACCTTGAGATTACCCCGGAGTTCCTGATTGAGTTCTCCCAGAAACATTTCCAGGGTAAAAAAGTAAAGGAGGGTTCCCTGCTCCTGGTCATTGATGAGTGTCAGTTAATGTTTAATGCCAGGGATTGGAGTAAGTCCGGACGGGATAAGTGGCTATCATTCTTTACGCTGCATAGGCATTATGGCTATGACATTATCCTGGTAGCCCAGTTCGACCGGATGATCGATCGCCAGATCCGGAGCCTGATCGAGTATGAATATATTCACAGGAAGGTAAGTAACTTTGGTCTCCGGGGAATGTTCCTCTGTGCGATCATGCTGTCCCCCAAGCTTTTTGTCAGTGTAAAAGTCTGGTACCCGATGAAGGAGAAGGTAAGCAGTGAGTTTTTCAAGTGTAAGCGGAAATATTACTCGCTATATGATACTTACCTGATGCTGGATGCCCCGGAATGATGTATCTCATTTCCTCCGGATCTGCCAGGCTTTCTGCAGAAATTTTGAGATACATTTCAGGAAACGGCTGGCAGTCCCAGAGCCGGCGGCTGTCCAGAAACTCCGTCAGCCCTGCTGTGTGGGAAGACGGGGGTTGGGGGGACCCGTCTGACCGCGCGGCAGTGCTGCCGGAGTTACGTTACTGCCCCCTGCCACGGGCCTGTAATACGTGGTCTGAAAATACATACAAAATTCATGTGAAAGCCTTGTAAATACTGGCGAAAATGGCAATTTTAAAATTTCCCCAAACTGCCATTTGGGGAAAAACTTTAGTAAAGTAAAGTGAGGTGTGAAATTGGATATTAAGAAGCATTTAAACACAACTAAAATATACCAGGAATTGGATGATGAAAACCAAAAATACTGGTTTGACTTCAAACAAAAGAAGTTCCTGCATAACATTGATACCTTTTATTATTCCGTGAAATTAGTGGAGGATTTTACTGATGATTCCAATGATCCAAATGTGGCACAGTTTAGAAAGTATTTTGAGAAGAAAAAGTCTTTTCTTGCTTCCAGATACGGAGAATCCCTCCCGGTCTTCTTTGATGGTTTTGATCGTAGTCTTAACTTTTGCCCTGGCAGTTTTGCTGGTTTTTTCAACATCTGCTTACAGTGCCCGGAATGGTTTGACATATTTATTGCTCCTGTTGTCCCTCATTCTTCTGATGGCGGGCTGTCTGTTACGTCTGAGATCGTGGTACAGATTAGATCTTATATGTTATGGATGTATGGAGTGCATGAAGCCTTTGAGAGGTCTTATCATTATGTAAAGCTGATCTGTGATTATTTTGGTTTACATATTGCTTACTGCCAGGAAAACAGGATTGACTATTGTTGGCACAGCAACTACTTAAGTAACCCGGAAAAGTTCTTTTCTCCTGAGAATTTCTACAAAATGAGGGTTGACCGCTTCAAGGATGCCCTGATTCATACTGCAAAGGTCGGTTCAGAGGGCTATGAGATTGATTATGTATCTATGGGGAAACGTTCAGACAAGGTATTTATCCGTATCTATCTGAAAAGCAAAGAAGTTATTGAGAAGAATTATAAACCATGGTTCTTCAAGGTCTGGCTGTTCAACGGTCTGATCAACCGTTATGATCTGTATTGTTACGAGGAATGCTATAAGCGGCACTCCTGGGAATACCTGGATACTGCCAGGCTGAAATATTACAGTGAATATGGTTCTGATCCGGAGCTCCGGGAGCAGTGCTGTCATGTTGTAGAAGGTAAAGTAACTATGTCCCCGGATACGCTGCATAAACTTGCAGATACATTAACACCCAAGATCAACCTGATCATGAACGTGGAATACCAGACCATGAGGAAACACACCAAGACTTATGAACTGGTACCTTTCCGGGATAACAGCTCCAAGGAAACGGCAAAGCGTATCTATGATTATTTTGATAACAGGAAGATCATTGCCGATTATCTGACTTTCTTCGTCTTCCGGATGGTTCGCCCTGAGGGGGACAGCAACAAATCAAGACGGGAACTGTGTGCTTTCTGGTATGCGCTCCGGAGCTGCAGGATGATTGATGTCAACGTCCGTTCAAAGGATGTGAAACTGATCCGGCAGTACTGCAGGCAGCTTAACAGTGACATAATGAAAAAGCGTGTGATCAATGCAGCTATAACTCTTGGGATTTATACCAGGGGAATCAATAATGATAATGTGGTACAGGATTGTGTGGAAGCACTTTGTCAGCTGAATGATAATGATATTCATGACGCATTACGCTACAAACAGAAAAAAGCCCGCCAATTCAATAGCAGTGAACTGGCGGACACTTATGTAAGTAGTGTTACTCATGAGTATCAGATAGTCAATATCAATACTGGTGAAGTATCTACTGACATAATACCATAAGCATCTGAAAAATACAATTACAATCATGTATCTTAAAAATCATGCTGCAACGTTCTGATCAGCTGCATCTGCAGAAAGAAATGAGATACAAAAGGAGTGATATACATGTCTATAACTATTGACCAGGCTTTCCAGATCTTCATGGCTGACCGGGAAACTTCCTGTGTAGATAAGACCCTGATGTATTACCAGGAAAACCTGACTAATTTTTTTACTTATGTATCTGGAGTTTTTAACAGACCAACTAATGAAATTGATTGTGAGGAAATTACAAAGGAACTGTTCCAGAATTATATTAAGTATCTTCGGAAACGTCCCAAGTTCCAGAATCATCCTTTTCTGGAACCGTCCTCAGAACTGTTGTCCTCTACCAGCATCCGGACATATTGCAGATCGATCAAAGTCTTTGCCAATTTCTGCAAAGATAATGATTATGGTCATGATTTTACATACAAGGTTAAGCTTCCGAATGATGATGCAGGGGAAATCATCCCCCTGTATCAGTCCGAAGTCCAGCAGATCGACAAGCTTTTTAACCTCAAAACGGAGTTTGGTCTCCGGAATTGGTGCATTGTTCATTTAATGCTGGATGCAGGCCTTCGTTCTTCCGAAGTGATCAACATTCGGTTTTGTGATCTTCTTTTTGAAAAGAACATCATACAGATTTACAAATCCAAACGTGCCAGAACCCGGCTTGTTATTCTTTGCCCCCGGCTTAAAGTCAATTTAATGAAATACTGTGTGATCTACCGGAATTATACAGAGCTTCACCCTAAATCGTTTGTCTTCCTGCAGATGAGACAGCAAGAACCCATCAACCAGAATGTTATCAAACAATTATTTGCCCGGATCAAAAAGAAGTCAGCAATAGAAAGGCTGCATCCCCATCTTTGCAGACATACATTTGCGACCTCTTACATCAAGGGCGGTGGTAACATTGAAATGCTCCGGCTGCTCCTGGGACATTCCGATTACAAAACAACCAAAATGTATCTGCATCTTGCTCAGCAGGCAGAACTTCTGCATGAAGATATTTATCCTTTGGATCCTGTTTTTTTCAAAAGATTCTATTAGTTACGTTTATGCCCTTATGGGAACTTCCTCATAAAGGCATAAACACTTTCTTTTTTCACTTTTCCCGTTACCTTTATTTTCTATCAACAAAGAAAAACACCGTCCCCGCAGCTCCTACGTCTGCAAAAACAGTGTCTTTAGTGCGCCTTCAGGGGCTCGAACCCTGGACACCCTGATTAAGAGTCAGGTGCTCTACCAGCTGAGCTAAAAGCGCTTATCATCTTTAATTTTCTGAGGTATTGTGCCTCAACGCAAGTGATATTATATTAAATACCTCAGAAAATGTCAATAGGTATTTTAAAATTTTTTTATTTTTTTTGTTTTTCCTTTTTTTTATCCTTTTCAGACAGCTTATTCAGCATATTGTTGACTTCTTCCACGGATTTTCGCAGTTCATTAAAGGCATTTGGCACGGTTCTGTGCTCATAGCTGAACTGGATCATTTTATTATGGAAAGAACCCTTCCGTTTACGCTTCACCGGCAACTCCTGCGGACATTCTGCACAGGCAGCCTGAAGATCAGCCCTCCTGCCTGCACACCTGCCCTGGCAAACTCTTATTCTTATTCTATGCTCTGTTCTTCTCTATCTTTCACTTCTGTCCTCTGAATATCGTTCTCACGCCTCCGTATCACTCCCATGATACGATTCTTCTCCATCTTTCAGTTCTGTCCTCTGGAGATTACCATCTTACAAATAGGATTCCCCATAGAGGAAAATTTCTCCTCATATTCCGTCATTACATTTCCCTCAGACATCTGAGCATCATGATGCAGATCAAAGGTAAATGCATCCAGATTCCATCCTGCATCCTTCACCTCTTCCAGGGAAAACTCAAACAGCTCTCTGTTATCTGTCTTAAACTCTACCTTACCCTCCGGCACCAGGATCTGATCATATCGTGTCAGAAACTGCCTGGAAGTCAGGCGTCTTTTCGCATGACGTGCCTTTGGCCAGGGATCAGAGAAATTCAGGTAAATCTTATCCACCTCACCCTTTGCAAAAATCTCCGGCAAAAGTCTGGCATCCACCCGCATAAAATAAAGATTCGGATAAGTGATCCCCTCCTGTTCCAGTTCCGCCCTCTTCTGCAGCCCTCTCAGAAGCACACTGTCATACATCTCAATTCCTACATAATTAATTTCCGGATGCAGCCTGGCTAGATCCATAAGAAAACGCCCTTTCCCCATACCAACCTCAATATGAAGGGGCTGCTTTTTCTCAAACAAATCTCCCCAGCTTCCCTTATGCTTCTCCGGCTCCTGAATTACATAGGCACTCTCCAAAATCGCATCCTGCGCTCCCGGTATATTTCTTAATCTCATAAATCCTCCTGATACCCTTTCTATCGTCATGGGGATAAAACCCCAACATCATCTTTATAACGTACCATAACCGCCCCCTCACGTCAACTACCATCCACACTGCTGCCAGCCTCACCAATCCCCTGTGTTGCTGTTCGTTCCCTTCTTTGCGATACACTTCCCTACTTGCTCATAACCAAATAACTGCTCCGCTGCTTCGGTAAATAATTATCAAATTTTTACCCATATGTAAAATTTAGATGGTTTTTTTCTCCAAATAGGTGTATGATATCTAACAGATATTACTATTTTGCACATAGTACATCTGTCTTTTTTGTAAAATTTTGCCAACAAAGGAGGTTGAAGATGGAGCAGATACTTAACAAATTATCTGAAATCGAACTTACAGCCCAGCACATCATGGAAGACTGTAATCAGACTAAGCAGCAGCTATCTGCAGAAGCAGAAAAAAACTGTCAGGATTACGACCAACAGCTGGAAGCTCAGACCACTGCCCAGATCCGGCAGATCCGTCAGAAACTGGAAGAGGAAAAAGATACACGCCTCTCTGCCCTGCGTGCAGAAACAGAAGCAACCTTTTCCGCTCTGGACACATATTATGATGAAAATCACGTGTGCCTTTCCAAAGAACTTTTCCAGAAGATCCTGGAACTGTAAAAAGCACTGTTAATAGGAAAGGAAGTGAACACAAAATGGGAGGTGTACTCTCCTACAGCGGACTTTCCACGAAAATCCGCGCAATGCAAAGCCGGCTGACCACCATGGACCAGTTTGAAGAAATCCTTCAGCTGACAGATGTCCAACAGGTAGCCGCCTATCTGAAACGAATGCCGGAATATTCCTCCAAATGGAATTCGCTGGATGAAACCACTCTGCACAGAGGGCAGATTGAAAAGCTTCTGAAGAAATCTATTTTCCAGAATTTCTCCAGGCTCTACCATTTTGCCAATCCGGAACAGCGCAAATTCCTGGATCTGTATTCCAGTCGTTATGAAATCCGTGTACTCAAGGAGGTCATGACCAATATTTTTGACCACCGCACCACGGACCCTGTAGATGTCTCCCCTTACCGGGATTTTTTCCGACATCACTCCAAAATTGATGTGGACCGGCTCACCACCTGCGCCACTATGGAGGAGCTGATCAACAGCCTGAAAGGAAACGAATTCTATCATCCCTTGTGTAAAATCCAGGAGCATGAAAACGCCCTGCTTTTTGATTACGGCATGGCACTGGATCTGTATTACTTCACACAGATCTGGAATCTGAAAAAGAAGCTTTTCAGCGGCAAAGACCTGGAAGAAATTACCCGGACCTACGGTGAGAAATTTGATATGCTGAATCTGCAATTTATCCAGCGTTCCAAACGCTGTTACGGTATGCAGCCGGCAGACATTTATGCCCTGCTGATCCCAATGAACTACAAACTGAAAAAAGAAGAGATCACCGCTCTGGTAGAGGCTCCCACTGTCGAAGAAAGCCGCAGGATTTTCCAGAAGACCTGGTATGGCGCCAAATATGACAAGCTGTCTATAGCCAACCTTGAGGAATTCTACAACTATATTCTGCGAACTGTCCTGGAAAAGGAAGCACACCGGAATCCATACTCTGTGGCTATGATCTATTCCTATTTATACCACAAAGAACATGAGGTAAACCGTCTGACCATCGCCATTGAGTGCGTTCGCTACGGTGTGGCTCCCGCAGAAGCCATAGAATATATTAAGAACAATTAACCAAACAGGAGGTGACAATATGATTGAGAAAATGAAATTCCTGAGCATTACCGGGCCCAAGGCCGATATTGACCGGGTAGTAAATACCTACCTGTCCAAATACGAGATCCATCTGGAAAATGCTCTCTCTGAGCTGACCACAGTTCAGAACCTGACTCCTTTCCTGGAGATCAACCCTTACAAAGAGGCACTGAACACAGCCAATCTGTTCTGTGAGGAACTGAACAGCTTTGCAGCCGATACTGTAAAAGCTGAGACAGCACAGGCTGCAGCCCAGACAATGGATGTGGAGACAGCACTGGATACTATCCGCCGCATTCAGACAGACTACCAGGATCTGGACCAAAAGCGGGCTGATCTGGAGAATCAGCTGACCACTGTGGACGAATCCCTGCGAGTGATCCGGCCTTTCCGTAATCTCGATTTTGATATTTCCTCAATCCTGAAATTCCGGTTTATCCGTTTCCGTTTCGGAAGGATAGGAAAGGAATATTACCAGAAATTCGAAAGATACATCTACGATAATCTGGATACTATCTTTATTAAATGTGACGAAGATGACCAGTATATCTGGGGAATGTACTTTGTTCCGGAACCTGAATCCCAGAAAGTAAAGGCTGTATACTCCTCCATGCACTTCGAGAAGATCTACATGCCGGATTCTTATGAAGGCACCGCAAGAGAAGCTTTTGAGCAGCTTGCCCAGAAACGAAGCCTGATCCTGTCAGATTTCAACACTGCCAGTCAGAAGAGAAATGATTTCCTCATTTCCCACTGTCAGGAAATTCTTGCTGCCAGAGCTGCCATTGCCAGACTTTCCGGAAACTTTGATATCCGCAAGCTGGCAGCCTGTACCAGAGGTAAGGGCGAAAGTGATATCTTCTATATTTTATGTGGATGGATGACAGAAAAGGATGCCCATTCCTTCCAGACAGATATCAAGGATGACAGCAAAATTTTCTGCATTATTGATGGTGAGGATGATGAACATATCCAGCCTGAAACTCACCAGCAGCCGCCAACCAAGTTAAAGAATCCGAAGCTTTTTAAGCCCTTTGAAATGTATATCAATATGTATGGCCTGCCGGCCTACAATGAAATGGATCCCACCTGGTTTGTGGCCATCACTTATTCCTTTATCTTCGGCGCCATGTTCGGAGATGCAGGACAGGGACTGCTGTTGTTTATCGGCGGTTTCCTTCTTTACAAATTCAAACACATTGCACTGGCAGGTATCATCAGCTGTGCAGGTGTATTTTCCACGATCTTCGGAATCCTGTTTGGAAGCTTCTTCGGCTTTGAAAACCTGTTTCCGGCATTGTGGCTGCGCCCGATGAATAATATGATGACCGTACCCTTTATCGGTAAACTGAATACGGTATTTATTGTTGCCATCGGCTTTGGTATGGGACTTATCCTTCTGTGTATGATCTTCAATATCCTCAATGCATGGAAAGCACACGATACAGAGCATATCTGGTTCGACACCAACTCTGTGGCAGGCCTGGTCTTCTACGGCTCTGCTACTGTCTCCATCGCACTGATCCTCACAGGACATACACTTCCGGGAGGAATCGTACTCTTTATCATGTTTGGCATACCGCTGATCCTGATCTTCTTCAAAGAGCCACTTACAGCTCTGGTAGAAAAGAAATCTGAGATTATGCCAAAGGAAAAAGGAATGTTCATTGTACAGGGTCTGTTCGAAATGTTCGAAGTCCTGCTGAGCTATTTTTCCAATACTCTTTCCTTTGTCCGTATCGGAGCCTTCGCAGTCAGCCATGCAGCTATGATGGAGGTTGTGCTCATGCTCGCCGGCTTTGAAAGTGGCCACCTGAACTGGGTAGTAGTAATTCTGGGAAACCTTTTTGTAAGCGGTATGGAGGGTCTGATCGTAGGTATCCAGGTCCTTCGTCTGGAATACTATGAAATGTTCAGCCGCTTCTACAAGGGTACAGGACGCAAATTTGAGCCATTCCGCCCTACAAAATAATAAAAAAATCAACGAATAAAAAGGAGATCAATTATGACAACAATAGCACAGATTATTTTAGCAATCGCACTGGTACTCAGTATCATCCTTCCCTTCGGCTACTATCTCATCGGTGAGAAAAACCGAGGACGTTACAAAACCGCCATTGGTGTAAACGCATTTTTCTTCTTTGGCACCATGCTTATCGCCATCGCAGTTATGTTTACAGGTGCTTCCTCCGTACAGGCAGCAGCAGGCTCTGAAGCAGGACTTGCTACAGGTATGGGCTACATTGCAGCAGCTCTTGTAACCGGACTTTCCTGTATCGGCGGTGGTATTGCCGTAGCCAGTGCGGCAAGTGCAGCCCTGGGCGCGATCAGCGAGGATCAGAGTATCCTTGGTAAATCCCTTATTTTCGTAGGTCTTGCAGAAGGTGTTGCCCTCTATGGACTGATCATCTCCTTCATGATCCTGGGACAGTTATAAGATGCAGATGTTTCTGATCAGCGACAATATCGATACCTATACAGGGATGCGGCTGGCAGGTGTAGAGGGTGTGGTTGTCCACACACATAATGAATTGAAGGATGCCCTGGAAAAGGCCATCTCCAACAAAGAAATCGGGATCATCCTCCTGACCGAGAAATTCGGCAGAGAATTCCCCTCTATCATTGACGATGTAAAGCTCCATCACAAAACCCCTCTGATCATCGAAATCCCGGACCGGCATGGTACCGGACGAAAACCGGATTTCATCACATCCTATGTAAATGAAGCAATCGGATTGAAGCTATAAGGTATGAATAAAAACAACAGGCAGGTGTTAGCATGACAATTGATGAAAAACTCAGCCATTTCTATGATGTTACTATAGCGGATGCTCAGGCAAAAGCAGCCGGCATCCTGGAAGAACACAGAAAAGCTCTGGCACAAATGACAGAAAAACACAAGGCTGACAGCCAGGAAAACGCCCAGGTACAGATCAAGGCAGAAACTGCCAATGCCAGACGCGAGATCAATAAAGCACTTTCTGCAGAACAGCTTACCATCAAACGTGACTGGACCAAAAAACAGAACGAATTAAAAGAAAAGCTTTTTGCAGAAGTAAAAACACAGCTGGAAAATTTCCGAAATACCCCGGATTATCCGGCTTATCTGGAAAACAAAATCAAAGAAGCCCTGGATTTCGCAGAGCAGGATAAGATCAATATCTACCTCTCTCCTGAGGACAGTGCCCTTCTCCCGGATCTGGTAGAACGCACAAAAGCCTTCATTACAGTTTCTGCTGAAGGCTTCCTTGGAGGGATCAAGGCAACGATCCCCCACAAAAATATCCTGATCGACCATTCTTTCGCAGGAAATTTCCAGGCAATATACAAAGAATTCAAATTTGACGGAGGGCCAAAGCATGAGTAATACAGGTATTATCTACGGTGTCAACGGCCCGGTCATTTATCTGAAGGGTGACAGCGGCTTCAAAATCTCCGAGATGGTCTATGTAGGTCCTGAAAATCTGGTAGGTGAGATCATTGGCCTGAAAAAAGGCATGACAACTGTACAGGTCTTCGAGGAAACCACAGGACTGAAGCCTGGCGATACAGTTACAGGTACCGGAGATGCCATCTCCGTGCTTCTGGGACCCGGAATCATCCACAACATTTTTGATGGTATCCAGCGTCCTCTGGAGGAGATTGCCAAAGCCTCAGGTAAATATATTTCCCGTGGTGTCAGCGTAGACTCCCTTGACACACAGAAAAAATGGACCACACATATTACAGTAAAAGAAGGGGATGTAGTAGGACCTGGCTCCATTATCGCAGAGACCCAGGAGACTGACTCCATCCTGCACAAATCCATGGTTCCTCCCAATCTGACAGAGGCTACCGTAATCCATGCGGCAGCTGACGGAGAATACACAATTCTGGAACCCATCGTAACGATCCAGTTTGCAGACGGAACCACCAGGGATCTGGCACTGGCACAGAAATGGCCAATCCGTATTCCCAGACCTACCCACCAGCGCTTCCCTGCAAGTGTACCGCTGGTTACAGGACAGCGTATCCTGGACACCCTTTTCCCAATTGCAAAGGGCGGTACTGCTGCAGTTCCCGGAGGTTTCGGTACAGGCAAGACCATGACCCAGCATCAGATCGCCAAATGGTCTGACGCAGATATCATCATCTATATCGGCTGCGGAGAGCGTGGAAATGAAATGACCCAGGTTCTGGAGGATTTCAGTAAGCTGATCGACCCCAAATCCGGCAATCTGATGATGGACCGTACCACCCTGATCGCCAATACCTCTAACATGCCTGTTGCAGCTCGTGAGGCTTCTATTTATACAGGTGTGACCCTTGCTGAATATTACCGGGATATGGGCTATGATGTCGCCATCATGGCAGACTCCACTTCCCGTTGGGCAGAAGCTCTCCGTGAGCTGTCCGGACGTCTGGAAGAAATGCCTGCAGAAGAAGGCTTCCCTGCATACCTTGCCTCCAAGCTTTCCGCTTTCTATGAGCGTGCAGGAATGATGCAGAACTTAAACGGAACTGAAGGCTCTGTTTCCATTATCGGAGCAGTTTCCCCCCAGGGTGGTGACTTCTCAGAGCCTGTTACCCAGAACACCAAGAGATTTGTCCGCTGCTTCTGGGGACTGGACAAAGCACTGGCTTATGCCCGCCATTTCCCTGCTATCCACTGGCTCACCAGCTACAGCGAATATCTGGAAGATCTGACCCCCTGGTACAGAGAACATGTCTCTCCCAAATTTGTAGCAGACAGAAATCAGCTCATGGCTATCCTGAACCAGGAAAGCTCCCTCATGGAGATCGTTAAGCTGATCGGAAGTGATGTTCTCCCGGATGACCAGAAGCTGACTCTGGAAATTGCCAGAGTGATCCGTCTGGGATTCCTCCAGCAGAACGCCTTCCATCAGGAGGATACCTGCGTACCTATGGAAAAGCAATTCAAAATGATGGAGATCATTCTCTATCTCTACGAGAAATGCCGCGCCCTGATCAACCGTGGAATGCCGGTTTCCGTACTGAAGGAGGACAATATCTTCGAGCGGATCATTTCTATTAAATATGATGTACCAAACAATGAACTGGACAGATTTGAACAATACCACAAAGACATTGATACCTTCTATGACAAAGTCATGGAGAAAAACGGCTGATAACAGAGAGGAGAAGTTTATATGGCAATTGAATATTTAGGACTAAGCGAAATAAACGGCCCTCTGGTTGTCCTGGAAGGCGTGAAAAACGCTTCCTATGAGGAAATCGTAGAATTTCACATGGATGACGGAACACGTAAGATCGGCCGTATCATAGAGATCTATGAGGACAAAGCTGTTATCCAGGTTTTTGAAGGAACAGACAGCATGTCCTTAAGCAACACCCACACCAGACTGACCGGACATCCTATGGAGATTGGGCTTTCCCCTGAGATCCTGGGACGTACCTTTAACGGTATCGGACAGCCCATTGACGGATTGGGCGATATCACTCCTGAGGTAAACTTAAACATCAACGGACTGCCTCTGAACCCGGTAGCCCGTGAATATCCCCGTAACTATATTAACACCGGTATTTCCGCCATCGATGGACTGACCACCCTGATCCGTGGCCAGAAGCTGCCCATCTTTTCCGGCAATGGTCTGCCCCACGATAAGCTGGCTGCACAGATCGTACAGCAGGCCTCTCTGGGAGAGGATTCCGATGAGAAATTTGCCATTGTTTTCGCAGCAATGGGCGTTAAATATGATGTGGCAGAATTTTTCCGCCGTACCTTTGAGGAAAGCGGAGCCTCCGATCATGTAGTTATGTTTCTGAACCTGGCCAATGACCCGGTAGTAGAGCGTCTTCTTACACCGAAAATCGCCCTGACTGCTGCCGAATATCTTGCCTTTGAAAAAGGCATGCACATTCTGGTCATCCTGACAGATATTACCTCCTTCTGTGAGGCCATGCGTGAGGTATCCTCCTCCAAGGGAGAAATCCCTTCCAGAAAGGGCTATCCCGGTTATCTGTACAGTGAACTGGCAACCCTGTATGAACGGGCAGGTATTGTAAAAGGCAAACCAGGCTCTGTAACACAGATTCCGATCCTGACCATGCCAAATGATGATATCACTCATCCGATCCCTGACCTGACCGGATATATTACCGAAGGCCAGATCGTACTGGACCGCCAGCTCCATGGCCAGGCAATCTATCCGCCTATCAATGTACTGCCTTCTCTTTCCCGTCTGATGAAGGACGGCATTGGTGAGGGCTACACAAGAGCAGACCATCAGGATGTAGCCAACCAGCTCTTCTCCTGCTATGCCAAGGTTGGAGATGCCAGAGCCCTTGCCTCTGTTATCGGTGAGGATGAGCTCTCTCCGCTGGATAAAAGATATCTGGTATTTGGCAAAGCCTTTGAGAGTGAATTTGTAGGCCAGTCTGAGACAGAGAACCGAAGCATCACTGAGACCCTGGATAAAGGCTGGGAGCTTCTTGGACTGCTTCCAAGGGAAGAGCTTGACCGAATTGATACCAAAATCCTGGATCAGTATTACCATGAGACAGTACGCTAGAGAAGTGAGGTGATTACATGGATCCCAATACCTTTCCCACCAAGGGAAATCTCATACTTGCCAAAAACTCCCTGAAGCTCTCCCGCCAGGGCTATGAGCTGATGGACAAAAAGCGTAACATCCTGATCCGTGAAATGATGGATATGATCAATCAGGCCAAGGATATCCAGACACAGATCGACGTCACCTTCCGTACTGCATATGCAGCTCTCCAGAAGGCAAATATGGAGATCGGTATCGCCTTTGTACAGCAGATCGCAGGCACAGTTCCCATTGAGAACTCCATCCGGATCAAAACCCGAAGCGTTATGGGTACGGAGATTCCTCTGGTGGAATATGAGCCCACCACCAACCGGCCCACCTACGCTTACTACAGTACCAAAATGTCCCTGGATGAAGCTAAGGCAGCCTTTGAAAAAGTAAAAGAGCTGTCCATCCGCCTTTCCATGGTGGAAAACGCAGCCATCCGTCTGGCGGCCAATATCAAAAAGACGCAGAAACGTGCCAATGCACTGAAGAATATTACCATACCAAAATATGAAACATTGACCAAGGATATTCAGAATGCGCTGGAAGAAAAAGAACGTGAGGAATTCACCAGATTAAAAGTGATCAAAAGGATGAAGCAGGGAGCATAGCTGCAAATCCGGAATCAAAAAATTGCCAGGTAGTTATTTCCTGGCAATTTTTATTTTTCTGTAGAAATATTGCTAATGTCTGTTCCCTTCTCACTAACCTGATGTGCCTGCTGACCTGTAGAATTATACAAAATTCAGTTTTCATATTATGTGGAAAAGTATTTTTCAGACTATATTCTATGTGGATTATTATATATTACAGAATTGTTACATATCTTTTACATTATGCTTCATATCCATCGGAAGCACCTATACCCCTTTCCCTGCTCAGAGATTCTTTCATTCCGCTATTCAGCCTGATTCCAAATCAAATTCAAGAATATTCTGAAATTAATTCTCTATATTTCTATATTTTATCTTTTTCCCAAAATATTCTATGATTATTAGAATATAAAAAAGTCAATAGACTTCTTATATCTTTTTTAATATTTATGTCGATTTATCACTTTATACAAAACATTTGTTTTTTTCTTTTTTATGTAAATCAAGTATTCCACACACATAAAATGTGGATAATGTGGATAACTTTGTGCATAACTCTATTTTATGGGCTTTTCCTCAATTCTCATGTGTGGAAAAAATGTGTATGGTTTTCCACACCTTTTTCTTTTTTCGACAGAATTTGTGCAAAATGTTGAAAGTTCGATTTTCATCTCTGTTCTGCGCAAAAATACAACAAAAGGAGCCATAGGCTCCTTATGCATTCTCTATAAGATATTTCTGGGCGGAGACCACAGCATTGGCACCATCGGCCACTGCAGTTACCACCTGGCGGAGCATCTTTGTACGGACATCTCCTGCAGCAAAAATCCCCGGCGTACCGGTAATGCCTTCCTCTCCTGCAATAATATATCCGGCCTCATCCAGGGGCACCAGCTCTCCTAGCCATTGGGTATTGGGAATAATCCCCACAGCAATAAATACGCCATCTGTATGGATCACAGTTTCCTGTCCTGTCTTCACATTGGAAAGCTTCACTCCTGTCACTTGCTCTGCTCCCTGTATTTCCACAGCAACACTGTCCCAGATGATCTCCACATTCTTGCAGGATCTCAGGCTGTCCTGCAGGATCCTATCCGCACGGAACTCGTCCCTCCTGTGGACAACATACACCTTCTCGCAGATCCTTGCCAGGAAAATGGCATCCTCCACTGCAATATTACCGCCGCCGATCACCACAGCCCTCTTATTTTTGAAAAAGGCACCGTCACAGGTTGCACAGTAAGAAACTCCCATGCCGGACAATTCTGCCTCCCCCGGAATATCCAGAGTACGGTGGCTGGCACCGCAGGCCAGAACCACAGTTTTCGCTCTGTATTCATGCTTTTTTGTGCGGATGATCTTCTCACTGCCGGCATTCTCCACAGCCAGAACTTTCCCCCTGACAGGAGCAATTCCCAGCTTTTCCGCGTGATTTCCCATAGCCTCTCCCAGATCCATCCCTGAGATTCCCGGAAGCCCTGGATAATTATCCACCTCATAAGTATTCAGCACCTGGCCTCCCTCTACAAACTGATTATCCAGCCACAAAGCCTTCAATCTGCCCCTGACTGCATAAATTGCCGCACTGATCCCCGCCGGACCAGCCCCCAGAATCGCTATATCGTAAAGTTCTGACATCTCTCATACCTCCGTATTTTATGGAATCGCTATAGTAATAATAGCATACTGCCCATCTGTTTCCAATAAGATAGTAAAAAGTCCTCCTTCGAGGTTTCTATGAAAATTCTGAAAAAAATACTTGCCCTCACACTGGTCTTTGCCCTGGGGATAGGTGCAGGGTATGTGTCCGAACATCCTGTCACAGAAAATTCCCGTTTCCAGGCCTTCACAGAAAAGCTTTTCCAGACTGAAGTCTCCGCCAATGCCCTGACCCTCCACTATACACTGGCAGACCCGGCAGGGGCAGGGATCCGCCCCACAGAAATGACCCTGGGCGCCCTGGACACAGATTCTTCTGAAACAACCCGGCTCTGTAACGAATATGAGAACCTCCTCCGGTCCTTCTCTTACTCCAGATTGTCCAGAGACAATCAGCTTACACTGGATATGCTGCTTCTGTATTTCCACACCCGCGCTTCCCTGGGAGAAAATTACATACTGGAGGAACCTCTGGGGCCAAGTCTGGGAATCCAGGCTCAGCTTCCTGTCCTGCTGGGAGAATATGCCTTTCACTCCACCAGGGATCTGTCCGATTATCTGAAGCTTCTGGGCACCATCCGGCCTTACTTCCATAGTATTCTCCAATTTGAAGAAAAAAAATCCCAGGCTGGCCTCTTTATGAGTGATGCCACCCTGGATCGTATTCTGACTCAATGCCGTTCTTTTATCCGTGACCCCAATTCCAACTACATGGATGAGCTTTTCGCCCAGCGCCTGAAAACCTTCGGGAAGCTGACAGAAAAAGAGCAGAACCATCTCCTTACCTTCCATCACCAACTGATCACAAAACAGGTGATCCCTGCTTACCAGGAACTGATAGACGGACTGGAGAAGCTGCGAGGCACAGGCAAGACCAGCCGTGGGCTGGCATACTTCCCCGGTGGCAGAGAATACTACCAGTATCTTCTGCGTATCCAGACCGGCTCCTATGTTCCTGTAAAGCAAATCCAGAAACGGCTCTCTGATCAGCTTCTGACGGATTTCAGGCAGATCAAAGCTCTCATACAGACAGATTCCTCCCTGGTTGCTTCTCTGCAGAAATATTCCGGTCAGATTTCCCTTACTCCTGAACAAATGCTAAAAGAACTTCCCGGACTGATGAAAGAGGATTTCCCCCTATTAAAGAAGATCTCCTATGAAGTCCGCCGGGTTCATCCCTCCATGAAAAAATTCCTGAGCCCTGCCTTTTATCTGACTCCTCCGGTGGATACCCAGACTCCCAATGTAATCTACATCAACAACTCCAAAGGCACCTCCAGCCTGGAGCTTTTTGGCACCCTGGCCCACGAAGGCTTTCCCGGACACCTGTATCAGACTGTATCCTTTGCCAGAAGCGCTCCTGACAATATCCGCTATCTGATCACCAGTCCCGGATATATAGAGGGCTGGGCAACCTATGTGGAAGGCTACGCATACAGATATGCAGCCTCACTGATCTATGATATTATAAAAAATTCCTCTGCTGCCGCCTTTGATAACACACTCAGCTCTACACCTGACCGGAAGCTTATCCAAAATGCCACACAGCTGGCATGGCTCAGCCGCAGTACCAACCTGTGTCTCTATTCCCTGCTGGACATCGGCATCCACTACGAGGGCTGGGATCAAGGCAGAACCACAGCTTTTCTCAAAGCCTTCGGCATCACCGAGGAATCCGCAGTAAAAGAAATCTACCAGTACATTGTAGAAACTCCCGGCAATTACCTGAAATATTACTGGGGCAGCCTGAATTTCCAGGATCTGCAGACACGCTGCAGGAAAAAACTGGGCGATGATTTTAATCTGAAGGAATTTCACCGCCGGATCATGGAAATCGGCCCTGTACAGTTCCCGGTATTGGAAAAATATCTTTTCCTTTCCTATGCCTGATAGCTGCGGAAAAATTTCTGCAGCTTGGTAAGGGCCTGGGTCAGGGCCTCAGTCTCCTCCACATTCAGGTCCTTCAGGATTGCCAGAAGCATTTTCTCATGGAAATCCCTGTGGTGGCAGAAAGCCTTCTCCCCCTTCTCTGTGAGAGAAATCAATACTACTCTGCGATCCTCCTCACTGCGCACACGCTGGATATATCCCTTCTTTACCAGGTTATTCACTGCAATGGTCAGGGTGCCTACAGTCACATTCAGCGCCCTGGCTACTGTAGACATATTTTTCTGCTCCCGGATCCCCACTGCATCCATAATGTGCATATCATTTACAGAAATATTTTTATACTCCGGCGTGATCAGCGCCCGCTCTTCCAGATCCAGAATCTCATTAAACAAATTTACAAGCACATCATTGATCGCCTCATAATGGTTCATCCGGTCTTCCCCCTTTCACATATCAGTTACTGTCTCCGTTCTCAGTAACCTTTGTCTCTCATTATACACTATATTACTTTGCCTTACAAAGCATTTTTAGGCATTTTTTATCTGAGAATATAGTTATCAAGCGGATATTCGCAATCCGCTTCGCTACTTGATTCGGTTAAATACCTCTTTCTTTCAATAGTAAAGTTTGATATAATCATTACAATAATAATTCTGCCATTATCTATGGTATCAAAGGATCGATTTTATGAAAAAAAATAATATTCCCCTTAATTTCAGGGAAAAAAATAATTCAAGGATCAGCCTGCTATGTTCCGCGGCGGTTCTGATCGTATTGGTTTTCCTGATGCATCAGCTGGACTACGGCCTGATCACCAAGCCTGAGGAAAAAGCCGCCCAGGAAGCACAGAAGAAAGACGAAGAGGCAAAAAAAGCTGCGGAAACCCCGGAGATCACCACTGCAAGTGTAATCGCAGTCGGAGACAATCTCTATCACAGTAAACTGTACGAATCCGGTGAGTATGATTCCGGCAACTGGAATTATGACCATATTTATGCCAATGTTCTGGATGAAATCCAGGCTGCAGATGTGGCCATGATCGACCAGGAGACAGTCTTTGCCCCGGATCATGATTCCGTCAGTACCTACCCCTCCTTCGCAACTCCCCAGGAGGTTGGAGATGCCATCATCAAGGCAGGCTTCAATGTAGTGGAATCTGCCACCAACCATGCAGATGATTATGGATACGATTATCTGAAAACCACTCTGGATTTCTGGAGTTCCAAATATCCCACAATTCCTGTGCTGGGTATCCACCCCACCCAGGAGGACGCAGACATCGTCAAGGTCAAAGAAGTAAACGGAATCAGGATTGCTTTTCTTGATTATACATATGGCACCAACAACTCAGGTGCAGGCGAAGGCTACGAATACATGATCGATATCTTTGACAAGGACAAGATCACCACTATGATCCAGAAAGCCAAATCCATCTGTGACTGCCTTATTTTTGTTGCACACTGGGGTACAGAAGATGAGACCATGCCGAACGAATATGAGAAGCAATGGGCTGCCTTCCTTATGGAGCAGGGCGTGGATGTGATCATAGGCGGACATCCTCATGTACTTCAGCCTTATGGCCGTCTCTCAGATGACCAGGGACACAGCACACTGGTATTCTATTCTCTGGGAAATTTTGTTTCCACGCAGCAGGAGCTGCCAGAGCTGCTGGAGGGTATGGCAAGCTTTACCATTCAGAAAACAACCCTTAACGGCAAGAGCACAATTGAGATCCTTTCTCCTGAAGTAAAGCCTATGGTTATGCACTACAACCATGACGCAGGAGAATACGGACCCTATATGCTCTCTGATTATACCGAGGAGCTGGCTTCCCAGCACAGCGTCCGCAATGTGATCGGTGATGAATTCACCCTGGCAAACCTCCAGGCCAAATTTAAGGAGATCATGTCCATGAATGTGAAGCCGTCCACCAACACCAACCTGCTGAACGTAAAATTTGACTGGCAGGGCAACATGATCGACAAAACTACAGGAAATGTGGTAGAGGATACAGAATCCATCCATTCCTGGGAATACCTGAGTTCATCGGGAGATACTTCGGATTCTTCCGGCACAGGAGATTCTTCTGACACAGGAGATTCCTCCGAGGATGACGGAGACTCCTATGATGAATCCTATGACAGTTCCTATGATGACGGATCCTATGACGAATCCTATGATAATTCCTATGATGACGGATCCTATTAACGATTGATAATCTACAAAATAAAATAAACATCTGGTTTCGCACTCACTTGTATTATCCGGCAGTTACCTTGTCGGTGTATACAGGCTGAGCACTATGAAATCAGATGTTTTCTTTTTATTTTTACAGATATATAACTATTGAATTATTTTATATTCCCAGCAATCTGTGTGTATTTTCCCTGGTGACCTCAATAACTTCTTCAGGGGTTACCTGCTTCAGTTCTGCGATCGCCTGAACTACATAGGGCAGATACAGAGAGGAATTGCGTTTACCCCGATTGGGCTCCGGAGCCATGTACGGACAGTCTGTTTCCAGCACCAGCTGTGACAAAGAGGCATACTGTACAACCTCCTTCAGCTTCTTTGCATTTTTAAAGGTAACTACGCCTCCAATTCCCAGGTAAAGTCCCATATTCAAATATTCTGCGGCGATCTCACGACTGTATGAAAAGCAGTGAATAATTCCTCCATACATGCCTCCCTGCATATATTCCCTGACAATATTCAAGGTATCCTCCGCTGCATCACGGCTGTGGATCATAAAAGGAAGCTTCTCCTCCCGGGCAATCTCCATCTGGGCACGGAACATCTTCTGCTGTATCTCATGTTCCTTTTTCTCCTTATGCCAGTAATAATCCAGACCAATCTCTCCAATGGCGATCATCTTGTCCATATGGGAAATACAGCGGATCTCTGCCAGGGTTTCCTCTGTCATCTGCTCCGCATCATCCGGATGTACTCCCACAGCTCCGTATATAAACGGATACTTTTCAATCAGCTTCACCGTATCCTGCAAGCCATCTATAGATGCACAGACATTTACAAGCTTCTCAATTCCATGCTCCTGCATAGATGCAAGAAGCACCTCTCTGTCTGGGTCAAAAGCCTCATCATCATAATGGGCATGGGTATCTATGATCATTTTTATAATCCTCCTTATTGTCATTTTCAGACAGACCACGCTGTCAACAATGAACCCAAATTGCACTTTACGCCTACGGTAGCACATCCAATACAGCTTGTCCACATTTTTCAGCAAAATTATAAAAATCCCCCATTCCAGAATATGGATAATTCCGAAATGGGGGAAAATGTATTACTTGTGTTATTTTTTATTTTTCATCTTTTCTGCGGCGTTTAAAGAATACGGCTGCTCCGGCAATCACTGCTGCAGCTGCAAACAGTGCGATAAAGCCTCCGATTGGTGTAGAATCACCGGTTCTCACTGCAGATTTTCCTGAAAATCCACCTGTTGTATTTGGTGTATTCGGCGTATTCGGTGTGCCAGGTGTAGGTGTAACCTTTGTTGAATTCTCTGTATTCGTAATAACTACGTTTGCACTAAGATTATCATCATTCAAAGTTACCTGCGCATTATCAACTGTCACATCATACTTAAAGCTTGCTGCTCCCGCAACCGGCTTTCCGTTGGAATCAACCTCTGTCACATACAGGGTAATGGATCCGCTTTCCGGAAGTGCCACATTAACCTGAGCAGTTACTTCTGAACCACCGGCCAGATCTAACGGTACAATATTCGCAGAAACATCTGTTGAAAGCTGTGTGAAGCCCTCATCTGCAAAAATTCCTGCATAGAAGATCTCATTACTGTTCTTTGCTTTTCCGTCACTGCCAACCAGCTTCTTGGTAATGTTCAGTTCAGCTTCCTTATAGTAACCATCCGGAATATTCTCAAACTGGTTGTCAAAGTATACTGTCGTGCTGCCGTCAGCATTGTCAACTGTAACTGCATTTCCATCTGAGAAATCTACCATATACATAGTTCCATCTGCACATATATTTGCCAGATAACAGGTTCCGTCAGACTCACACTCGCCTACATAATAGGTCTGTCCCTTCTCCAGTCCTGTAAAGGTTACCGTAGATGCAGAAGCGTTCTTAAAGTTAAGTGCCAGCACATCAGAAACTCTCTGTGTACAATCAGCATCTGAATACAAAGCCACATAATAAGTTGCATCCTCAGCTCCGATCACTGTTCCGTCAACAGTTACCAGTTTCTTAGTTACAGATACGGAAACGTCCTTGCTCTCTTTCTTCTCATCTTTTACAAGAAGTGTATCCTCACTGATGGCTGTTGTGGTATTCGCAGTATCGATCGTTCCATCCTCATTCAATTGGAATGTGGTATCCTCTGCCACCTTATAGCCCTTCGGTGCTGCTGTCTCATGGAGAGTATAGACAACTCCCGGTTTCAGATCTGTAAGAGTATAAGCATCCTTACCGGAATCCCATTCAGCCACTACCTTGCCATCCGGGTCAATCACCTGAAGGTGAGCACCACCCAGAGCCTCATAGGTGTCGGCGTCTACTTTGCTGATTTTGACTGAGGCATCCTTGGTTTTAACATAATCATTTGTGATTGTAATGGTTGCTGTCTCTTTGTTTGTTACGGTTACTTTTCCACCATCTACACTGTAGGTAGTAGTCAGTTTATAACCTTCCATATCTGCATTTGTCTCTGTCACTGTATATTCGCCAAGCGGCAGGTTCTGGAATGTATATTTTCCATCTGCAAAATCACTGTAATGAACAGTTTCTGAATATCCATCCGGTCCTGTAACCGTAAATGTCATTGCTGCTTTCTGCTCTGCTGTAAGAGCGGAATCAGAAACATCACCTGTAATAGATTTAACAACTTCAAGAGTTCCGGATTTCAGAGTATTGGTAATTATATATCCGGTACGGGCATCTCCGCTTACAGATGCTTCATATCCATCTACTGTGCCAACCTCTTTTACTGTATAAGCAATTGTAGTTCCACCATTCTTCTCATCCAGACCAGTCCAAGTATAAGTCCATTTGTTTGCTTCATTTAAAGCAACCGGACTTCCACTTTCCCGTCCATCTGCATAAAGCTGGATCTTAATTTCTGATGGTCTCTTGTTGCCCTTGTTATCATTATCAACCCATGCTTTTGTTACCGTCACGCTAGTCCGACCTGGTGTATAGCTATTGGTGATATCGTATCCATTAATTGTTGTAGAATAACCGGCTACTGCATCCTCGGTCACTGTGTAGTTAATTGCAGTGCCATTTTCATATTTCGGCAGATCGGTGAAACTGTATTTCCAGTTATCTTTTGCTGTTACTGTCTTACTGTCTACCTTTGTGCCATTCGCCAGAAGATTGACTGTGATACTGGATGGTCGGCTGCCATCCTGATTTCCACCGTCTGACCAGGTCTTGGTTCCGCTTATGTCAACTTTCTCTTCTGTAGTCTGATTATAGATATTCTTAAATATTACATCAGCAAAAGTGTTATCAGTTACCTCTACAGTTGCTGTACTTCCCGGCTTCTCATTTGCAGTCACTGTCCAGGAATATCCTTCTACAGAAGCGTCGGTTTCTGTCACGGTATATGTACCGATTGGAAGGTTCTTCACTTCAACAGTTTTTCCGGCTTCCACTGAAACAGTCGCCCCTGCCCCGGTGTTTCCGTCTTTGTCATAGAAAACTCCATCTTTAGATACCGTAAAGGTATAAACCCTAGATTTCTCAAATCCATCCGGAACTTCCAGCGTTTTAGTGATCTTTAGGCTTCCCTTCTTTACACGGTTTATAAAGTTCGCTTTCTTGTCTGCACTTGGCAGCACATAGGTTCCATCCTTTTCTGTCAGCGTATCGTTTTCACTCTTTACTTCGTTGACTTTGAGTTTGTTGGCCGTACTGTCTGTCGCGATATTGACCTTCACTGTATATACAGCGCCATCATAAGCAATACCAACATCTGTTCCTGGTTTCTCCTTTATGGTCAGAGTATAATCCCCTGCCTTCTTAAATTCAATTCCGTTGAATGTAATGTTTCCGTCTGCATCGTTGGTGAACTTACCGTTCGGAATGATCACGTCAGCTGTCGGATCTGCTGTTACAACAAACTCATAAGCTCCCGCTTCCAGGGTTCCACCTTCCAGTAACTTACTTGCCTTCAGATTCAGGCTTGCACCATCAAACTTCTGATAGGTATTTGTAAATGTTACATTTGTATCGCTCTGGTTTTTTACTGTCACAGTTGCTTCATTTCCTACAGTTCCGTTTGCTGATACTGTCCAGGTGTATCCATCGACAGATGCATTTCTTTCTGTTACAGTGTATTCACCGATTGGAAGGTTCTTCACCTCCACCATTTGTCCAGCCCCTACTGTCACAGTTGCACCAATGTAGGTATTTCCATCCTGATCATAACATTTTCCATCTTTTGATACAGTAAAAGTATAGGATTTTGAATTCTCAAAGTCTTCTGGTGCAACCAATTGCTTAGTGATTTTAAGACTACCTACAGCGGCCTTATTTGTTACAATAATTTCACCATACAGATTCGTATTTGCTGTCTTTGCTGCTACATCAAGCTTTCCTTTTTCTACAGCATTTTGAATTCTAGTATTTAAAGTTTCCTTGGCGTTTCCAGGATTCCAGAAATAATACTTTCCAGAATCAACCTGATACCCTTGCGGAGCTTCTACTTCCTGATAATAGTATAAGGTATCTGCAATTAACGCTTCGTCATTGGTGCCTTCTCTTGGATATGTCAACCCTCCATCATTACCAACTTCAAGATGATTTCCTATCGTTTGAGTTGTTACATTTCCTTCATCATCAATACTAACCTTTACAATATCGAATTTAGCCCCTTTTAAAGGAGTACTTGCATCTTCTTTTGTTTTTTTCAACCTAATGTGATTATTATCCCCGTTTAATCCAGCTGAAGATTGAACCACCTGATACGACTTTGAATCTGTATCTGTTTCAATGTACGTTGCACTGCCACTCAGATTTACGGTATTGTTTACACTTACATTTTTACCAGCTTCCCCAGACAGCTGCGCATAGAAAATCAATTCCAAAGCCTTATTATCCGGAACATTTACAACCAATTTTCTTGTAGAACTATCATATGAATAATCTAACGCAGGATTGTCACTCTGATCTTTTGTATTTCGCAATGTCATTGGAAATGTCTTATTAATAACCAACGTCAGATTATCTGGGATAATATCTGTCAAAGTCAAACCACCAGAGGTCAGATTATCTGGCAATAACTGAATTGCTGCCGGATTGATAGTAACTATGTATTTGATATAGTTAGTTATATTATTACCGGAATCTTTATGCTGCTCAGATCCTTTCTTTACCACCTTAAAATCAACCCATACTGTGTGCGAATCTTCTTTCTCAATTGTTCCATCAACAATTAGAGAAGCAGAATTCTTAAATTCTACACGTTGAGTTTTTTTGTAATATTCATCATTTACTTTGAGTTCATAATTAAACCCATATCCTAACGATCCAATACCCTTAAACCGAAAATATACAACACCTTTTTCATTTGTATCAACAGTCACGATATCCCTAATCTTATTATTATCAATATTTGTGCATTGACTGTTTTGCACTTTAAACATAGAAGTAATACCACTAAAAGTTGTTCCCTCAGGAAGCACATCTTTCACAACAACTTCTTTCCCTGTATAGTCCAGGTTTGCCCAGTTTACTACTATTTTATATCTGATTGTTTTATTTGCTTCATCGTATTCTGCTCCATCCGCTTGCTGTTTATTAAGTATCTCCCCTCCCTGTACTGTAAAGTCAGCATTTACCCAAGGATTATCGTCTAATTTACATTTATTCTTATATGTATATCTGGTGGTTGACACTGTACCAGTAGTAGGTATTTTGCTATAGTCATAATTACTTTTATACGTAATCACATACTGAATAGAATTTCCATTTTCAACTGTTTCATTTGGAAAAGTAATATGAAAACCTTTTTTGTCAGAATCAACTTGTACCTTTTTTGAAACCTCATTTCCATCTTTATCTGTCACCTTTACAGAATTGTCTACCAGAGTCATGCCATCCTGCAATTCATCATGAAAAACATGTTCCCCACTGGAAGCAATTGTGACAGTTGCTTTCCAGTCAGCAGTATTTGCACCACTTTTATTATTTGTGAAATAAGTACATTCTTTCGTTACAGCAGGAATTGTTTCAACTCCTATTTCTTTTGAACCTGTGAAGGACTGTCCTTTTCCATTACTAAATTCATAATCATTTTTTACATTGACATTTCCAATCGTTGACTGTACGTTGTCAGGCAAAACTGTTGTATAGGAGAGCACATATTTTCCCATGTAATTTGCATCAGTAAATGTATATCCATTTTTAATAGCTGACCCTTTGATCATAAACGTATTTCCGTCATCTTTTGTTACTGTAACATCAGCATCATCAGAAATAGAAACATTTATACCAGGAATATCCTTAATAACAGCCCCATTTATATTCAGCGGACTTCCGGCATTAATTGTAATGGTCCAATCAATTGTCTTGCTGGCTGCATTGTAGGTTCCATTTTTCTCTGCCCATTTTTTGTGAAAAGTAGTAGTTACCGAATTTCCGGATCGCTCAGTTTTTCCTTGTGACTGATAAGTATAGGAATTTGTCTTAGTAACAGAAACCTCATTTTGTCCATTGTACATACTGCTGTAATTATCTATGAAAGCCCAGTACTCAATCACACAAGTATTATTTGCAGCCATATCTCCCAGGTTAAAGCTTGCTGTTTTATTGTCTGCTGAACAATCTGGCTGCAGGGTTATATCTGAACCATTCTTTTTAATCGCAAAACTATTTGTATCAAATGAAAGACCCTCTCCCAAAGTATCTTTGATAACCACATCATTTTCAGCCTCATTTGCCGTAACATTAATCTGATACTTTATTTTTCCATTTTTGTAATCTACCTCTAATTGTTTTTTTTCAGTAGACAAATAACTGTTTGTATCCTCCTGAAAATGAAATGTCTCTGTCTTAGATGCAACTGGGAATGTTACAGTAATTGTTTTTTCAGTAGTAATCTGAGTTTTATCAAACTTAAATCCGCAGCTGAAATAACCATTAAGGTTGGACAGGTTAGCAATTGATGCTGCTGAAATATTTAATAATATCTTTCCACCTTCAACATTGTAAGTACCCATTTTTTTATTACTGTTGTTAAAAATATCGCCCGAGGAGGTGATTTCTTTAAAAACAGACGGTAATGAATACTGATAAGTAATATCCGTTTGGGGTTTCTCTGTATTAGGGATCTCATAAGTCACATTTAAACGATAGGTACTGTTTTGGTCTAACTGCTCGTTTGTTTCAATATCAGTCCATATTCCATCTGTTTCTTTTTGAACAGATTGGCTTTTAACCCATGCCGACGGTAAGTCTGTATTAGTAGCACTTGGAACATTATTAGATTCCTCTGTCCCTGCTGCCTCCATTTCCACTGCAGGTGCTTCATTTGAAACTATTTCAGTTTCTGGAGCAGGGGTAACCGCTTCCTCTGTCTGTGGTTCTTCAGTCGGCTGTGCCTCTTCTGTCTGTTCCTGTTGTTTATCTGTTGAATCCTGCGTTGAGGTTTCCGTTTGTTCCGATTCTCCTTCCGTAGGAATCTTTTCCTCCGGTGTTTCCTCCACCTGTTTCTCAGGTTCTTCCTCCGTCTGTGCTGCCGGGGCTTCCGTTACTGTGGGAACCGCAGCTTCGCTGCTGGCGTAGATAACACTGGTAGTTGCCTGCTGGAAGATCATCAGGACTGTCAGTATTGCTGCCAGATAGCGTCTGACTTTCGTCGTTTTGCTTTTCATAATGTCATCCTCCCTTTGAATAAATATTTTCTTATTTCCCTATTGTAAATAGCAAATACGGATGATAAATCCGTCTGCCGATGAGACATCATAACTGTAAAATGACCAACAGTCATGATACTTTATCTCATTATTTGAGTATAGCATCATAAATTTTCGGATTCAATATTTTTACTTTTAAAAAAAATTATTGTAGGACAGTTCCGTCGATTTGCCCAATTTTTTTATTGATTCTCGAAAATTTTCGTATTCAAAAAAATAGAGAGGATGGGACAATATTTATATGTCACATCCTCTCCGTTCTGGAACTGTCTATTTTATAAACAGTACTTTTATCATTTTACATCAATCTACAAACTTAAATTCAGAATCGTTTGTAGTAAATACTGGAATTACCGATAACGGTGCAGCACACGTCACTGTACTTCCTCCTTCGTAAATTTTTCCAGTCTGTACTTCTTTCCAAGTCCTTCCTGCCGGCAGATAAACAGTACGCTCACGCATTCCTTCATAAAGAACCGGTGCAACAAGAATATCAGGTCCAAACATGTATTCATCATTAACATCCCAACAAGCTTCATCATCTGGATTATCATAAAATAACGGACGAATAACCGGTGTTCCTTTTTCATGCGCTTTCACCATCTGCTCTTTTACATATGGACGTAATGTTTCACGAGTATCAACAAGACCTTTTAAAATCTTATACACGTCTTCGCCATAACTGTAAATTTCGTTTTCAGCACCACTTCCAAATGGCTGATTCCACATTTTAGCAGCATTAGAAATAGTAAAATCAATTGGATCGCGAAAACCATGAAGCCTTGTAACAGGACAGAATAAACCAAACTGGAACCAACGAATTAAAAGTTCATGGAATTTGGGATCATAAATATTACCGCCCGTAAAACCACCAATATCAGTTGTCCACCACGGGATTCCAGAAAGTCCTACGTTTAATCCTGCAGCCAGCTGATTTCTCAGGAAATCGAAGGTAGAATGTGTATCACCAGACCATAAAAGAGCGCCATATCTCTGACTTCCTGCCCATACACAACGAAGAAGATTCAAGATGTTTTTCTGACCTTCTTTTTCCATACCTTCATAAAACGTTTTGGCATATTCCACAGGATAATAATTAGACACCTTCACAGCTGGACCTTTATAGTATCTAAAATTATCATAATCATAATGGAACATATAATCTGGCTCTGCCTCATCCAGCCAGAAAATACGAATACCATACTTATAATAATTTTCTTTTGCTTTATTCCAGACATACTCTCTGGACTCTGGATTAAACGCATCAAACAGATATTCGTTACCCATAAACTGCATCTGTACAGCGTTTGCACGTTCGGAACGTACTAACAGACCTAATTCTTTCATTTCTTCATAATTTTCGCTATTTACATCTACAGTTGGCCAGATGGAAACCATTAGCTCAATTCCCATACTTTTTAGTTCATCCACCATAGCCTGTGGATCTGGCCAATACTTTGGATCAAATTTCCATTCTCCCTGATTTGTCCAATGGAAGAAATCACAGACAATCACTGAAATAGGAATTCCTCTTTTTTTGTATTCTCTCGCCACATTCAGTAACTGTTCCTGTGTTGTATAACGCAATTTGCACTGCCAGAAACCAGTTGCATAATCAGGCATCATAGGAACTTTTCCAGTAGCATTTGCATATGCTTCCTCAATTTCAGCCGGAGTATCACCTGCCGTGATCCATAAATCCATATGCTCAGTGCACTCTGCAGTCCACTCTGTCAGATTATTTGCAAATGTAACACGTCCAATTGCCGGATTGTTCCAAAGGAAACCATATCCTTTATTAGAAAGAGCAAACGGAATGCTTGACTGAGTATTTCTCTGAGCTAGCTCCAGGCAGCATCCTTTCATATTTAACTGCTTTTCCTGTCTCTGACCAAGACCATAAATTTTTTCTCCATCCTGACCTTCAAAACGAAGAGTAATTTTATAATCACTAGAACCGATCAATGGCTTATACTCACGTCCGCAAATTGCAAGGGGACTTGTCTTTGCACCACCATTATTGACTCTCCATCTCTCTTCCAGAAGGACTTCCCCTTTCTGGTTATAATATGTCAACCATCCAAATTCATTAAAGGATGCGGTGATTTTTCCGTTTGTAATACTTGCTGTTTTTCCATTCACTTTAATTTGTGCTGTACAAGGAACCTGGTCATCAAGCAAAGCCCATGGCTCTTGGGATATTGATGCTGTCTTTGTACCACGAATTCGTAAACTGTTTTCGCCCCATGGTTCCAATTGTAAAAGTTCACTGTCATTTCTGTAAATCAATTTGTTTCCATCTACTTTAAATGCCATAACGTTACTCCTTTCTACGGATTCATCGCTTAATGTTCTTTAGGCCTTTTCATGTACCCATACTGTCATTTCATTTTCACCTCTATTTGCCCATGCATAATATGGAATATAGGTCAGATCCACTGGTTCATATTCCCAATTAGTATCCGAAGCATACAGTACTGTCTCATCCTCTAATTCTTTTAATCTGTAACCTTTCGTATGGATTTCATTAATGCCCAGTAATTTATCCGTTCTACGTTCAAGTTGCAGCTCAGAGTCTTTTGGAAGATAAATTCTTTGTAACCCCTTACCATTGTCTACTTCTTCCAGACAGTATACAAGTGGACCACACTGAATTGCCACTTTTCCAACATCTTTAGACACTTTTGGATTTGCATAAACACGTTTTGGTTCGAAATCAAGTTCCAAAAGAATGGTATCACCAGTATTCCAAGCACGTTTCAGATGTGCAAAACCATCTTTCACTTCTGTCTGTACTTTCTCACCATTTACCATAATACTCCATTTATTACTACTCCATGCTGGAATACGAAGACATATCTCATATTCTCCTGCTGTTTTTAAATTGAATTTAATCAATCCTTCATAGGGATAATCTGTTACAGTTTCCAATTCAATTGTTTTATTCTCCAGATGAATTATAGCCTGATCCGGTACATACAGATTTACATAAATTTGATTTTCTTTAATTGTATAAATATACTCGGCCAGGGAAGTGATCATCCTGCTCAAGTTTGGAGGACAACATGCACAGCCAAACCACGCCGGTCTTACAGGTAGCACATGCGCTCTATCTGGGTTTTCCTTGCTGATAATCGGATCTACTTCCAATGGATTTACATAGAAGAAACTTTTCCCATCCAGAGACATTCCGGCAAGACAGGTATTATACAATGCACGCTCCATCGTATCTGCATAATCACCTTTCTGTTCTGCTTCCAAAAGTCTCTTTGTAAAGAACATCATTCCCACAGATGCACAGGTTTCTCCGTATACCATATCATTTGGCAGATCATAATCAGAAGTAAACATTTCAGCTTTTGGTGTAGAACCAATTCCGCCAGTTACATACATCCTTCTCTGAACCATATTCTGATATAAAGTACGGCATGTATCCATCAGTCCTTCATCCTTTGTCAGTCGCGCTACATCAACAGCTCCACTTGCCATATACATACATCTTACCGCATGTCCTTCGAATGACTTCTGCTCACGAATTGGTAAATGATATTGTTCATATTTCGGACCATTGCTGTACATTCCATATGGTGGATAAAGATATGAGAAATGGGAAGCATGATTTCTTTTTTCAAATTCAATATCAAAGTAATAGGGCTTCTTTCCTCTTTCATCTATAAAATATTTGGCAAGTTTCAGATATCGTTCCTCATTAGTTGCCTCATACATTTTTACTAACGCAAGTTCAATTTCTTCATGTCCTGGATATCCATGTCTTTTGTTTTCTTCGGGTCCGAAATTCTGATCAATCAGATCCGCCATCCTGCACATAATCTTTAATAGTTTATCTTTTCCAGTTGCCCTGTAATATGCTACAGCAGCCTCCATCATATGTCCTGCACAGTAAAGTTCATGGCATTCACATAAGTTTGTAAAACGGTTCTCTGGCTCTTTAATTGTAAAGTATGTATTTAAATATCCATCTTCCTGCTGAGCTTCTCCAATCAGATCAACTGTATCATCAACAATTTTTTCCAACTCTTCATCTGGATCACTCATCAGTCTGTATGCAACGGCCTCCAACCATTTCGCAAGATCACTGTCTTGAAAAACCATTCCATAGAAGTCGCCCTTTTCTCTTCCTGCTGCAATCTTAAAGTTTGCAATACAATGACTTGGATAACCTTCATCATTACCTTCTGCCACACTAAAATTCTCAATACTGTGATCCGGCACTGCATCTTTCGCCACATCGTTTAAAATATCCCACTGATAAGGCAAAACCTGTTCTTTTACTAATTTTGAAACTCTTCCAAGAAGACCCGATGTAATTTTCACGTCATTAATAGCCGCATGCATAGTTTGCTTCTCCATATATTTGCTCCTTTAGCGATACAGGATGCGCTGTATCATAAACACGCATCCTGTATTAATAACATAATTTTCATTTATAGTATTATTATTCTGCCAAATAATACATATCTGCATTATCAGCAGTTACAACAGCGCATCCTGAATCTCCAGTTGCTGGTAAGGATGGGAAGCCTTTTGCATACCAATCATCTGCAGATTTGATACAATCCTGGTTTGCAAGCATGTAAACATAAATCATACTCCAGAAACCTTCTGCGTATGGAGACTGCGACAGTGTTGCTTCAACAGAGCCAGATTTAATGGAATCAAGTGTTGTTTTATCAGTATCAAAGCCTACCACTTTAATTTCTCCTGTAAGTCCCGCTTCTGAAAGTGCAGTTTCTGTTCCAAGGACAGCCTGCTGAAGTGCTGCAAAAATGTAATCAATATCACTATCTGTAGACAGTAAACTTGAAAGATTAGTAGCTGCTTCGTTTTCATCATTGCCAGCATCCACAACCTGTACCATCTCAATATCAGGATATTTATCAGCAAGCTCAGTTGTAAATCCTTCAATTCTCTCATTAATATTGGATTGTCCTGTACGTGTCAGACAAGCAACTCTTCCTTTTCCGCCAAGCTTCTCACCAATATAATCTGCTGCCGTTACACCAGCCTGATAGTTTGATGTACCAAGGAAAGTAGTTCTTTTACTATTTGGCGAATCAGAGTCAAACGTTACAATTGGAATACCCGCATCAATTGCATTGTTAATCGGATCTACATAAGCATCAGCGTCCATACAGGTAACCGCCATACCAGTTGGATTTAATGCAATAACCTGTTCCAGAGATGTGACAGCTGAATTAACGTCATATTCAGTTGTTCCGCCATATTTGGCTTCTACGCCAAGCATCGCTGCTGCATCCTGGAATCCTCTCCAGCACTCTGTCCAGAATGAATATCCTGACAGAAATGTTACCATGTAATAAGTCTGATCCGGATGTGCCTCAAGCTGCAGACCATCTGCGAATACTGTAGTTCCCATGGTAGCGGTTGTCATTGCTGCTACTAATCCTGCTGCTACAAGTTTTTTTGCCTTCATTCTTTTTTCCTCCTAAACTTTTATATAGTTTTTAAGTTTTTATGCTTTGCAACACGTCATCCGTGCATATGCATTCATTTATTAGACTACCTTTTTGTTATTTATGCAAAATCAATTTTTCTTTCTATTGCTAAGTGCATCAAATATGATGGCAAGAATCAAAATTGCTCCTGTAATAAAGTTCTGCCAGTGAACAGATACATTCAGAATTACAAGGATATTACTGATAACGCTCATAAGAACTACACCTAACACAGCTCCTGCAACCGTTCCCTTACCACCTGTAAGGCTTACACCACCAATAACAGCAGCTGAGATAACTGTCATTTCTACACCAGAACCAGTACTTGATGTTGCAGTTCCAAAACGAGAAGCAGTAAGAACACCCGCAAGACCAGAAAGTGCACCGGTAAGAACATATACCATTGTTTTTACAAGTCTTGTATTGATTCCAGACAGCATAGCTGTTTTTTCATTACTTCCTACAAAAAATACATTTCTTGCAATCCCTGATCTACGAACAAGAATATCACCGATTACAACAAGCACCAGACATACTAAAAATAATAATGGAAACTTCCCAACAGATCCGGATCCAATAACACGAAAAGCCTTTACTCCTGGTGCATCCTGCAAACCAATAGAGCCACCATTTGTAAGAACATATACAATGCCTCTTGCCATCTGCTGCATACCTAATGTAGTAATAAATGCATTCAGATTCAAATAACCAATCAGCAAACCATTTATACTACCGCAAAAAATTCCTACTAGTATTCCTACAATACATGCCATCCAGATGCTCCATCCATTGTTTGTAAGAACTACAACACAAACTGCACTTAATCCAAGTACTGATCCAACTGACAAATCAAATCCGCCGCTTACTAATGCCAATGTCATTGCAATTGCAATAATGGCATTACAGGAAAATCCAATTGCCGTCGTTCGCAAATTGGTCACTGTAAGGAACGCCGGGGATAAAACTGATATAAACACTATAAGTACCAAAAGTATTACCAATACGGAAAACTCTTTCATGGAACGAATATTTTTCCAAACAGAATTTTTCGATCCTTGTTCTTTTGTTGTTGCCACATTTTTCATACTTCATTACTCCTTGTCACTAAATTCGGAAATAGTAGTTACTATCTGATTCTGAGTTAATTCGTCTCCAGCTATTTCTCCTACTACTTTTCCTACGTTTATCACTACAACTCTGTCGCAAACACCTACTGTTTCCGGCATTTCAGAAGAAATAACAACAATGCTGATTCCTTCATTACTTAGTTTCCTTAATAACTGATGGATTTCTGCCTTTGCACCTACATCAATTCCTCTTGTCGGCTCATCCAAAAACAGAACCTTAGGTTTCATAGCCAACAGCTTTGCAAGCATTAATTTTTGCTGATTTCCACCAGAAAGACTTCCTATATTCTGTGATGTGGAAGAATATTTAACATTCAACATCTCTTTATATTTTGCTGTAATATCTTCCGCATGTTTTTCTGATAAAAGACCATTTTTACAAAAAGCTGAAATTTGTGGTGCAACTATGTTTTCAACCAAAGACATTTCCAAAAAAAGTCCATCTTTTTTCCTGTCCTCTGTAAGATAACAAATTCCTGCTTTGGATGCATCTTTACAGTTATTAATGGAAATCTGCTTTCCATATAAATAAATATCTCCTGATTGCCGTTTGTCAATTCCGCATATAGCTCTTGCAATTTCTGTTCTACCTGCACCAACGAGTCCACATAATCCTAAAATTTCACCCTTATACGTGGAAAAGCTTACATTTGAGAAATAAGGTTTACGAGTCAGACCCTCTACTCTTAATACCTCTTCACCTCTGGATTTGTTTTTTTCAGGATAAAGATTTCCAAGTTCTTTTCCTACCATATTGGAAACAACATATTCTGGATTCGTATCTTTTACCTGAATTGTTTCAATCTTTTGTCCATCTCTCATAATTGTAATCGTATTACAAATGTCAAAAATTTCTTCCATTTTATGGCTTATGTAGAAAATTCCAATCCCCTGAGAAGCAAGTCTGTGAATGATTTCAAACAAACCTTTTGCCTCTTCATCATTTAAACTGGAAGTAGGTTCATCAAAAATAAGAACCTTACAATCTGAAGATAAAGCTTTTGCAATTTCTACCATCTGCTGCTGTGCAACACTTAATGTGCTAACCAAAGCAGCCGGATTGATGTTTTTACCACTTTCTCCAAACTGATCCAGAATTTTTCTTGAAGCATTGTTTAGAACTACATTATCAACCATGCTCTTCTTAGTAGGTAAATGACCAATAAAAATATTATTACCTACTGTCAGATCCTGACATAATGCCAATTCTTGATGCACAAAACCAATTCCCGCCATCTGTGCATCATTCGGATTACGAAAATGAACTTCTGTGCCATCCAAATAAATAGAACCACTATCTGCTGAAAAAACTCCTGATATAATATTCATCAATGTTGACTTTCCTGCACCATTTTCACCAACCAGTGCGTGAATCTCACCTTTTTTCAGTTCTACTGATACACCTTTCAATGCATATGTACCAGTGAAGTGTTTCTTTATATCTGAAGTTCTAAGTATTACCTCATTATTCATTTCAGTAACCCCCTCCTTTCTTTTATTTTCGTTTCTGTTTTTTCTTTTTCGATTATGTTTATATTTTATCTCTTTTTTTCATTTTGTCAATCATTTTTGTTCATTTAAAACCATTTTGTAAATAATTCACAGATATAATTGTTTATTTTTGTTCATAACTTTTCTTTGGTTGTTCATTTCTTTTCTTTTTTCAAAAATAAAGTTTATTTTTGTCAGTTTACATGTTATAATATAAAAAGAACATCTCATTCTAAAGCGATTAAACAGGAGTTTATATATGTTACCACTCAAGCGTCTAGAAGAAATAAAACGAATTCTAACTGAAAATAAGCAGGCTGATGTGCCTTCCCTAGCTCAAGAGCTAAATGTTACAGAAGCTACTATCAGGCGTGACCTGGAAAAATTAGAAAACGAACAGTTCCTTACACGTACACACGGCGGTGCTGTACTAAATGAACAGGAACCATCTGAAAGTTCTTTATTTCAGCTACCGGATACAAACAAAGATATCTATTCCAATATTGGAAAAATTGCATCTCAGTTTATTCAGAATAGTCAGGTTATCTTTCTCGGCCCTGGCTCTTGTTCCCGTTTTATCGTGCGCAACTTGCAGGCTAAAATAAATGTAACTGTCATAACGACTGATTTAATGGTTGCCCATGATTGTGCTGCACACAGTCCCAATGTATCTGTAGTCATTCCTGGCGGAAATCTAAATCCGTCCACTTTAAATCTTTCCGGTACCATGACATTCAATTCACTTGACAATTTTTACTTTGATATTTCATTTTTTGATATAGATGGTATTACCATGACACGCGGATACTCTGTTTCCTCATTGAATAAAGCCTATTTAATACAAAATATATTTAAAACCTCTAAACAAAATTTTGCTTTATGCCCATATGACCGCTTTAATTGTGAAGCTCCGGCAATCGTAGGAGACATCAATATGTTTCCCTCTGTTATTACTAATGAACGGGTAGATGACCTATATAAAGAATACTACTTCCAACACAATATTCAGGTATTTGCCACCTTTAATATTTAAATATCTTATAGTACATCAGAGGTATATTATGAATAATTTTATTCTTTCATGTAAAAATATAAGTCTGACCTTAAATCAGGTTCCGATTATAGAAAATATTAATTTCTCACTTTATCCAGGTGAATTTCACTTACTCATGGGCGAAAATGGGGCTGGTAAGACTACTCTTGCAAATATTCTTTCAGGAGTTTACCCTTTCAAATCTTATTCCGGAACCATTATATTTAACCAACAGGAGCTTCGCTTAACCACTCCCCGTGATGCTATTAAGAAAAAAATAATCACTATTCATCAGGATACCCATCTTTATGAGAATATGACTATTGCAGATAACCTGTATGCAAACTTACCTGCCAAAACAGCTCTAAATAAATTTATTTCTTCCAAAAAAAGAATTCAACTTGCAAATAATTTTTTCCAAAAGCATAATGTATCTATTGATTCTTCACGGATGGTTAATGAATGTAGTGCTGTTACCAAACGCAAAGTAGAACTTTTAAAATTATATCTTATGGAACCTGATTTGCTCATTCTTGATGAGCCTGTGGCTTTTATGAATCCTTACGAAATCGAATTTTTTCTTGACATAATAAAGCATTTTAAAAATAAAGGAGTTACGATTCTTTGTATCTCGCACAAATATCAGGCATTTTATGATCTAATAGACAGATTTTCTATTTTTTATGATAAAGAATTAAAAACAACCTTCACCAGAGAAGATATCGATAATGGAAATATTAACAGTCTCCTGTTTGCAGATTTCTGTCAAAGCCGCTACCCTAAAATCCAGGTAAAAAAAGGAAAAGAAGTATTGTGTACAGAGCACCTTGCCACAGATGGATCTCTAAAAGATATTTCTTTTTCCCTGCAACAGGGAGAAATCCTAGGCTTTTTCGGTCGTTCCGGATCTGGCAGAAACACCTTATCCAAAGCTTTATTTGGAATCGAGCCATTAACTAGTGGTACTATTTATATTGACCGACTTCCAACCAGAATCACATGTCCTCAGGATGCCCTGGATTTAGGACTTGCTTACATTACAGATGAACGAATAGACACTGGATTGTTTTCCAATCTTGATCTTCTGGAAAATGTTTACTCAATTAAAGAAAATAATCTAGGACGTTTTTGGGCACATACAGCACTAGAATATAACCGTTATTATAAATATACAAAAAAACTAAATTTAAATCTGAATCCTCACATGAATCCAGATTCTCTTTCTGGTGGCGAGCAGCAAAAGTTAATCATGATGCGTTGGCTTATGTCTTCTGCTCGTATATTTATTTTTAATGAACCTACCCAAAGTATTGATGTTCCCTCAAAAATAGATATATATAATATGTTCAACGATTTGCTTTTAAAAGGTGCTTCTATTCTTGTTTTCAGTTCTAATCTCGAGGAGCTTATGGGAATCTGTGACAGAATTATATTTATCAAAGATGGAACTGTTTCCGGTGAAATATCACATGATGAAAGCCCTTCCTCCATTCAGGATTTAATTTAGCTTAAAACAAAAAGCGAGACTCTTACCACACACGTTATGTGTGTAGTAAGAGTCTCGCCGTTTCATCACGATACGGATGGAATCTTTACCCGTTGAGACTGATGACACTGCAAATCTACATCTGTCACCTACTCCCTGTTATATATTCCACTATAGACTGCCCGGGAAGTTTTGTCAAGCTATAATTGAAAATTGTGGAGAATTTTCGTTATAATTATTACCGTTCGCTCTATTCTTAGTAACGCAGCCAAAACTCATTCCAGATTATCTGTGGTAATAATACATCTTACAGAATAAGCTCTTTAGCAGATTTCTGCTCCTGCCGGCATTTCTTTCTCCGGAACCATGAGGGAGAGATTTCCATCAGCATCTTCTGCACAGAGGATCATTCCTTCACTGAGGATTCCTGCAAGTTTGGCAGGTTTCAAGTTAGTCACTACCATTACTCTCTTGCCAACCATTTCCTCTGCGCTGTAATGTGCTTTAATTCCTGATACAATCTGACGTACCTGGCTTCCGATCTGTACCTGTGAGCAGAGAAGTTTTTTGGATTTCTTTACTTCCTCACAGGAGATGATCTTGCCAACCTGGAACTGAAGTTTTTCAAAATCATCAAATGTGATCTCCGGTTTTGCTTCTATATCAATCACATCTTCTTTTTCCTCTGCTGGCTCTTCTGCTTTTGGCGGATGGAGCTCTGCTACCTTTTCCATTACTTCCTTCAGGTCCAGACGTGCAAAAAGAATCTCAGGTTTCTCAGTTACCTTGTTTCCTGACGGATACAGACCAAATGTATTAAGATCCTCAAGAGTTCTGTCCTCTGCACTTAACTGAGCAAGGATTCTCTCTGTTGTTTCCGGCATAAAGGATTTCAGAAGAGTTGCACCAATGCAGATTCCCTCAACCAGGTTGTAAAGAACTGTTGCAAGGCGGTCTTTCTTCTCCTCATCCTTTGCAAGTGCCCATGGCATTGTCTCGTCAATGTATTTGTTGCAGCGTTTGAAGATTGTAAATACCTCTGTCATCGCATCTGCTACACGAAGCTTGTCCATCTTTTCGTTTACTTTTGCAGGTACGGAGAGAATGAAGTTCTTAAGATCATCATCTACTGGCTCAGCTACACCCTTATTCTCCACAACACCACCGAAGTATTTGTTGGACATGGAAATCGTACGGTTTACAAGGTTTCCAAGAGTATTTGCAAGCTCAGAGTTGAGACGCTCTACCATCAGCTCCCAGGTGATCACACCATCATTCTCAAATGGCATTTCATGAAGCACAAAGTAGCGGACTGCATCTACGCCAAAGAAATCTACCAGTTCATCTGCATAAAGTACATTTCCTTTGGATTTACTCATTTTGCCGTCGCCCTGGAGCAGCCATGGATGGCCAAATACCTGTTTCGGCAGAGGCAGATCCAGTGACATAAGGAAGATAGGCCAGTAAATTGTATGGAAACGGATAATATCTTTACCAATAAGGTGCAGGTCTGCAGGCCACAGCTGTTTGAACTGCTCTGTGCTCTCACCGTCACAGTCATAGCCAATTCCTGTAATATAGTTAGTAAGGGCATCCAGCCATACATATACCACATGCTTCGGATCAAAATCTACCGGGATTCCCCATTTGAAGGATGTTCTGGATACACAGAGATCCTGAAGTCCCGGAAGAAGGAAGTTGTTCATCATTTCGTTCTTACGGGATTCCGGCTGAATGAAATCCGGATGTGTGTTGATATAGTCGATCAGCTTGTCTGCATATTTGCTCATTTTAAAGAAGTATGCTTCCTCTTTTGCAGGCACACAGGGACGTCCACAGTCCGGACATTTGCCGTCTACCAGCTGAGATTCTGTGAAGAAGGATTCACAGGGAGTACAGTACATACCTTCGTAATGTCCCTTGTAGATATCTCCCTTTGCATACATTTTTTTGAAAATTTTCTTAACCTGTTTTTCATGGTCTTCATCTGTGGTACGGATGAATTTATCATAGGAAGTATTCATCAGATCCCAGATCCGTCTAATCTCTGTAGATACGTTGTCTACGAATTCCTTTGGAGTGATTCCTGCTTCTTCTGCTTTTAATTCGATTTTCTGGCCATGCTCATCAGTTCCTGTCTGGAAGAATACATCATAGCCCTGCTGACGTTTATAGCGGGCAATGGCATCGGCAAGAACAACCTCATAGGTATTGCCGATGTGCGGCTTGCCGGAAGTATAAGCTATGGCAGTGGTAATATAATATTTCTGTTTTTCCATTGATCAGTTTCTCCTTTATTTTCAGTACAAATTACAAATCATCATTCTTATTGTATTATAGCGGTTTATGCAGAGATTGTAAACCTCAGTTTTTCAGCGGATATGTATGCTTCTGCTGCTGTAGAGCTGACGCCAGATCATGCGGAAAACCACGGTGGTAAAAGTAATTCCGGCAGACATGCTGGCAGCGAAGAGAAGGGTATAGGTTCCTTCTTTGGAAAAGCCGGCATAGTTTCTGTGCATGAGACAGTTCATGGCACGGTAGAGGGCAGCCCCGGGAATCAGGGGTATGGTGGCAGATACCAGGAATACGGTAACCGGTGTTTTGACTATACGGGCCATCACTTCTGCATAGAGAGTTGTCAGTACCGTGGAAATAAATCCGCAGAAATAGGGGTTTGCATTGATACAGGCAGCTGCCAGATAGGTTGCCCATGACAGAAAACCACCGATAGTGGCAAATATTAATTTTTTCCCTCTGATGTTAAACAGGGCAGCAAAGCCCAGGGAGCCAAAGAGCGCTGCCATTAACTGGATAAATTCCTTCATTGTCTTAGTCCTCTTTTATCCCAATATAAATCCTGCAAAAGTAAAGCCCAGAGCGATCACCAGAGCCAGCAGTATAGATTCCATAAAGCGTATCAGTCCTGTGATAGTGTCCCCGGAAAACATATCCCTCAGGGAATTGGTAAAGGCGATTCCGGGAATCAGAAGCATAATGTTTCCGATGCTGATCAGATCTGCATGATCACCGATTCCGCTGTACACAGCCAGATTTGCCAGAAATCCTCCCACAGTGGAGCAGATCAGGGCTGTGATCAGAGAATTAACGGAACCTTTTTTCACGAAAGCTTCTATAAATTTCAGTAATACGCCGATGATCGCTGAGGCTGCCATATCCTTCCAGTCTCCGCCGAAAAACACAGAAAAGGAGCCTGATACCAAAGCATAGATCAAAAGCTGTATTCCAAAGGAATAATGTGGTCTGTTCTGTATCTGTATCAGCTTTTCCTTTATCGCCTCATGAGTGGGCTTTTCCTGACAGATCTCTCTGGAAAGCTGATTCAGCTGGTCTACCCTGTCCAGATCATTAACCATACCGGAGACCCTGCGAGTCTGGGTGCAGACCCCGAAATCAGCTCCATATATGGTGGTAACAATACTGGAGGTGATGGAAAATACATCTGCCCTCTCCGCCCCGTATGCCAGGCAGATTCTGCGAATGGTATCCTCCACCCTTCCTACCTCTGCACCGCTGACCAGCAGCTGTTCACCAATAGACATGGCACAATATAAATATTCTTCTGCTTCCCTTCGATTCATAGCTCATGCTCTCCTGATTTCTTAGACATCCCCACCCACTGCTTATTGCTTTTCGCAATTGAAGCAGAGGACTTACTTGATTCGGGTCAAGCGGATATTCGCAATCCGCTTCCCTACTTGCTCATAACCGAACTGCTCCGCAGTTCGGTTAAATCATCACAAGCTTCATTATAATAAATCCTCTGGAACAGGTCAAACGGATATTCACAGTAACGCAGCAAAAAGAAATGCCCTTGCAGGAAAAATCCTGCAGGGCATTTTTTACTGTTTTATATAGCCTTCAGATTAGCCGAAGTATCTCTTAAGCAGACCAGCGAATGCTTTTCCGTGTCTAGCCTCATCGCGAGCCATTTCGTGTACTGTATCGTGGATTGCATCCAGATTAGCAGCTTTTGCACGTTTTGCAAGATCTGTCTTTCCTGCTGTTGCACCGTTCTCAGCTTCTACTCTCATTTCCAGGTTCTTCTTTGTGCTGTCTGTAACTACTTCGCCAAGTAATTCAGCGAATTTTGCAGCATGCTCTGCTTCCTCATAAGCAGCTTTCTCATAGTACATACCTACTTCAGGATATCCTTCTCTGTGAGCAACTCTTGCCATTGCCAGATACATACCTACTTCAGAGCACTCACCCTGGAAGTTTGCTCTTAAATCAGCCATGATGTCTTCGCTGGATCCCTGAGCTACGCCTACTACATGCTCTGCAGCCCATGACATTTCAGCATCCTGTTTCACGAATTTGGAAGCCGGTGCTTTACATACTGGACAGGCTTCCGGAGCCTGCTCGCCTTCATAAACATATCCACATACACTACATACCCATTTTGTCATAATTAAGATCTCCTTTTCTTATTTTAATTTGTTTTGGTTACTGTCTTATAGATCACAGTAATATTTATTGTTTCAGAACCTGTCCCCAAAAAATTCAGGCCAGTTCCGGCATTGCCTTCTGTCTTATAAAAAACAGGTGATTTTTACTTTCGTTTTCTTTAATAATAGTAATTGTTACTGTTTTCTATGCACTTAGATTAACATACTCGATAATAAAAGTCAAGTTTTATTTTTATTTTTTTCTTCCGCCGTTTCCTTTTGCATTTCTTTCAGACAATCCTCACAGAGTCCAAAAAATCTGGCGCTGTAGTCTGTGATTTTCCCTCCAAAGTTCTCACCGGCATTGTCCATAATATGATGAATCCCCTCACTTTCCAGATCCATAATCCGGTTGCAGCGGGTACACATAAAATGGCAGTGTCGCTCCGTACATCCGTCGAAATGATCCGCACCGGCAAAGGAGGACAGCTTCTTGATCTCTCCCAGATCTGCCAGCAAAGACAGATTTCTGTACACAGTTCCCAGACTGATATTGGGATAAATCAGCTTCATATTCTCATAAACTACATCAGCCGTAGGATGGTCTGTCCTGGTTTGCAGAAATTCCTTAATAGATTCTCTCTGGCGGCTGTATTTCAAAGTAGCCACAATCTTCCTCCTTTCTGATTATTTACTGTACCAGATAACCAGCACATCATTTACGAAATAAATATATACTAATACACCATTTTCGAAATAACTGCTACCATCCTGTCCGACTGTATCTTTTACAGAAAACAGGATTTTATCTGTTCAATATTAATAATCATTACTGATATTGTTATCATATAATATCGGAGCCTTTTTGTCAAGTTATTTATAAAAAAAGAAACGGAGCCTTTTTTGACTCCGTTTTTTTATCTGCACGTACTTTATTTTGGGAAGCTTAACTGTGTTTCAACTGAAGTCGATTAACCTGATCTGCCAGAGTATTAATTTTGACCTCATTGATCATTATCCTGTTCATCCATGTAGCCGATACGTCCATCTTATTAATAAGGTTCAGATGATTCTCTGCGAGAATAGAAAGATTCCGGTCTGTTATGTTTTCCAGATGCAGCCTGAGATCCGCAAAATTATCTCTGGTCTCTTCCTCAAACCGCTCCTGGCGCTTCTCCATTCTCTCCATCCGAGAATCCAGCCCGTCCATCCTGGCATCCAATCCGTCCATTCGGGAATCCAACCCATCCATACGGGAATCCAGCCCATCCATACGGCTTTCAAGTCCATCCATACGAGTCCCAAGACCTCTGACTTCTGCCAGCACAGCTTCCAGTATTTCTCTATCTGTCACCATTTTTCACCTCCTTATAGCCCGTATCGTTCTTTTGTATAAAAATGATTATACCATCGTCCTCCCAATCCGTCCAGCAAAATCCCCTCATTCTTTACTGTCGTTCATTTTTTCCTCAATGGCCGCACCGACCCGGTTATAAACGGTCACCGCATCCTGAATATGAGGAATATTATTCACTTCACTCCCAGGTGCTCCTGCAGTGACAAAAATATATTCCCTGCCCTCAATCTCCGCAAAGCTTGCCAGACAATGTCCTGCCTCACTGGTATACCCAGTCTTACCGCCAAGTATTTTTCCACCTGTAACCGTGGAATCTGACAGATTTTTAAACATTGTACTGTAGTAAGTAATGCCATCCGGGTGGACATTGGTAATCCCCGTAGAATGCCTGGCAGTCTCAATAATCTCCCGGAACGTATCATTCTTAATACAGTATTTCATCAACACTGCAATATCCTTCACCGTACTGTAATGATCCGGATCATGCAGCCCCGTAGAATCACAGAAATGAGTATCAACCATCCCCAGCTTCTTCGCCTTCTTATTCATCAGCTCCGCAAAATCCGCCTCCGATCCACTGATGGTATCCGCCAACGCAATACAGCACTCCGCACCAGAAGGAAGCATAGCCCCATAAAGCAGATCCATAACCCGAACCTCCTCCCCCGGCTGAAACCCGGCCTGAGTAGCCCCTTCCTCATACAAACCCGCAAACATATCATCCGTCAGCGTAATCTTCTCCTCCAGATCATCCAACTCCTCAATCCCCAGGATCACCGTCATAATCTTCGTCATAGAAGCCGGATAAATCCGCTCCTCCCCATTAATCTCCCCCAGGATCTTCCCACCCCGCGCCTGCATCAAAACAGCATCAGGACTATTGATCCCGGTAATATCCACCTCCCTCAAAACCGGCTGTTCAAACTGCGCAAACCACTCCTTCACACCCTTATCCCAGCCAACCATAATCACCATGGCACAGATCACAATAACCTCCACAAACACGCAAAGCACAATCCTCCCCAGATTCGTCCCCCTGCGACTCCGGCCACTCCCAGATCTCCTCTTCCGACTCCGCTTCCTGTCTCTCACTACCAACACACTCCCCTCCCAACATTCCAAATATTACTGTTCGCTCCATTCCCAGCAACACGCTTCGCGATGCAGGAAATATGAACCTCCTTATGCAAAGCCCAAGGAGTATCGTTTGCTTCGCAAACTTAATACTTGTATAACTATACCACACCACCCCCACCCCCTGTAACCCCATATTACTACATCTCTTCCCCCATCCACACCTATTCCCCTCTATCCCATCCACATTATCTCCCCCATACCCGCCCCAACAAACTCACGATGGCGCAGCCAAAGCTGCGCCGAGCCCTCCCCCTTCATGCCCTTTGTGATGCGCAGCGCGGGGAAATGTTTGTGTCCGGACATATCTGCAGGCGTCGTCGTAACTCTTAGCTCTCGGAAATTTGCGTTATGGCAGAAAAATTCACTGTCTGAGCCCAAAAGGCGAGTTTGAATTTTTCTGCCATGCTTTTAGCAAATTCCCGAGAGCTAAGAGTTACAGACACCGAAGCCGTGTCCGGACACAAACATTTCCCCGCGCGTCCCCTTCACCAAAAAAATCCCCCCAGAGTCTTAAACTCCGAGGGGATTTCCCAAAATACATTTATTGTGCTAACTTTATAGGATTGATCTTCACACCAGGTCCCATAGTAGGAGCAATAACAACGCTCTTTAAATACTGACCCTTCAGTGTGCTAGGTCTAGCCTTAACGATAGCATCGATCAGCGTCTGGAAGTTGTCGCTTAACTGTTCTTCTGTAAAGGATGCTTTACCAACCGGAACATGAATAATGTTGGTTTTATCAAGACGGTACTCAATCTTACCAGCTTTGATATCGTGAACTGCTTTAGTAACATCCATAGTTACTGTACCAGCTTTAGGGTTAGGCATTAAACCTTTCGGTCCAAGTACACGACCAAGACGACCTACAACACCCATCATATCTGGAGTTGCAACAACAACGTCAAAGTCTAACCATCCTTCGTTCTGGATCTTCGGAATCAGGTCCTCAGCTCCAACGAATTCAGCACCTGCTGCTTTTGCTTCTTCAGCTTTAGCATCTTTAGCGAATACTAAAACACGAACCTTCTTACCAGTACCATGAGGCAGAACAACTGCACCACGGATCTGCTGGTCTGCATGACGTCCATCGCAGCCTGTACGGATATGAACTTCGATAGTTTCGTCAAATTTAGCAACTGCAGCTTTTTTAACTAAGCTGATAGCTTCTGCGGTATCATATAATGTAGCGCGGTCTACTGCTTTCGCAGCTTCCACGTATTTCTTTCCTCGTTTCATTTCTATAACCTCCTGTGGTATTTGCGGGGAATGCCCTCCCACTTACTATTTAATATTAAAATTAATCAACTACTTCGATTCCCATACTTCTTGCAGTACCAGCGATCATGCTCATAGCTGCTTCGAGGGATGCTGCATTTAAGTCTTTCATCTTAAGTTCAGCGATTTCCTGAACCTGAGCCTTGGTAACCTTAGCAACTTTTGTTTTGTTCGGTACGCCGGAACCGGATTTGATGTTTGCAGCTTTCTTAAGAAGAACTGCAGCCGGCGGAGTTTTGGTTATGAAGCTGAAACTTCTGTCTGCATAAACAGTGATAACTACAGGAATGATTAAATCTCCCTGATCTGCTGTTCTTGCATTGAACTCTTTTGTAAACTGAACGATATTAACACCGTGCTGTCCAAGAGCCGGACCTACAGGTGGTGCTGGAGTTGCTTTACCAGCCGGAATCTGTAATTTGATATATCCTGTTACTTTCTTTGCCATTTTCGGCACCTCCTATGTGGTATTGGCGGGGGTTATGTCCCTCCCACGATATTGTGTTACCTTTAATTTGTTACATCTGTTTGATTTCTGCGAAACTAATTTCTACCGGCGTTTCGCGGCCAAAAAGTTCAACATTGATTGTTGCTGTCTGCTTCTGCATATTCATGCCAGTGATGACACCAACAGTATCCTTCCAGGCACCGCCGGTGACAACAACTGTATCGCCTTCAGCGAAATCCACCTGGACATTGTCCTTCTGAATTCCAAGAGGAAGCATTTCCTCCTCTGTTAACGGTACCGGCTTGGATCCCGGTCCAACGAAGCCCGTCACACCTCTGGTGTTGCGGACAACATACCATGTATCGTCATTCATCACCATATTGAGAAGCACATAGCCCGGAAACATCTTTCTCTGCACCTGTTTCATGACGCCGTTCTTCAGCTCTGAAACCTCTTCCAGCGGAACACGAACTTCAAGGATCTGATCCTCCAGGTGTCTGTTTTCGATGGTTTTTTCAATATCGACTTTAACTTTGTTCTCATACCCGGAATAGGTATGAACAACATACCATTTCGCTTCTGACATACAATCACCTTATCCTTATTTCATTAAAAGATTAATGCCTTCGAGAATAAACGAATCCATTACGCTGATCAGTACGCAAAGCACGATTGAAACACAAACTACTACAATAGTCTGCTTGATCAGTTCATTGCGGTCTGTCCAGACAATCTTTTTGAATTCTGATTGAAGTCCCTGAAACCAACTCTTCTTCTGACTTTTGTCAGCAGATTTTCCATTTCCTTGCATAGTCTGACCTCACAATTCTCTGTGAGTAACTGTGTCATCCAGTTACCTGTGGATTACTTTGTTTCCTTATGCAGAGTGTGTTTGCGGCAGAACTTACAATATTTCTGAGTTTCCATTCTCTCAGGATGGTTCTTTTTCTCCTTAGTCATATTGTAGTTACGCTGCTTGCACTCGGTACATGCTAATGTAATCTTAACGCGCACAACTTCCACCTCCAGTGTTTTCATTTGCATGGTCATTTCTCTATTCCCCAAACCGCTGAGGACGCGGTTTTATAATGTATCCGTCATCACTTTCGGGCATAAAAAAAAGACCTAACTTCCATGTCGCTCGTCAAGTTTATCACATAATGGGCATGGAAGTCAAGCCTTTTTCATAAATTAATCCTTGATTATTCCTTAATATGCCAGGTTCCTTTTCCTGTTCTTTTTACCTCATAAAGCTCCTTATCTGCTCTGGCATACAGTTCTTGAAACGAGGTCTCACTCCTGCCTGCCAGGATGATTCCCATAGATGCAGTGATGGACACAGACTGGATGCCATCGCTGTAGGTCAGATGCAGACGCCCGGAAAGCCCCTCTGCAAAGGACTCTACTTCCCGTTCCGGCAGATTCTGGAGGAACAGAACGAACTCATCTCCTCCCAGGCGGCAAATCACATCCCGGGGTCTGCAGTCGTTCTTCATAATCTTTGCCACATCCTGGAGTGCTTTATCCCCCCACATATGTCCCAGCTTATCATTCAGGCTTTTAAAATTATCCAGATCCACGATCATAAACGCATGCACCCGCCCCACTCCCGGGGAAGTCAGCAGAATCTGCTCAATCTGCTCAATACCGGCAGCCCGGCGCAGTACTCCTGTAAGAGGATCCGACTCATTCATGGTAATATCTTCAATAGAACCTACCATACGGGCCACATTTCCCGTATTATCAAAAATATTGGTGGTCAGTACATGCAGATACCGTTTTCTGCCCCCTGACCACAGAACAAACTTATGCTCAAAGTTAGGCAGTTTATCATCAATGCTTTTTATTATCACTTCAATCTCTGCACAGGTACTTGGATTGATCTCCTGGATTTTCTTCATCAGCACAGGAATACTCAGCTGTGCCTGTCCCAGTCCCAGCTCCTTATATTTTTCATTAAGAAACTGTATCAGTCCGGTTTCCACATCATAAGTAAAGATGCAGACGTCATTATTCCTTGCTGTAACTCTGTAAGTCTCCTCACTAAGCTCCAGACGCTTGTTCAGATTCTTGATGTAGATCCTGTCATCACGGATCATCCGCAGATATATCCACACAACCACCAGAACCGCCATGATCAGCTGAAAAATCAGAAGGTACAGATATTTCTGATAATAGGTACTGGTCTCCAGAACTGTTTTCTCCTTCATGACAGTGACCACATTCAGCTTCTGGCCATTGGCCTGGACAATGGCATATTCCCTTGCCACATCATCCTCTGTTTTCGCTGCACTGAAACACACCTTCATATTCTGACTAACCCTGAATCTGATATTTTTCAGTTTTACACTGAGCTCTCTGCCGGAAAGATCCGTATACAGGTTATCACCGGAAACTCCTTCATAATCCTGCTTTACAATATAGGTACCATCCTTATCTGTCACATAGAGATCTCTGCGCTCCCTATCCTCTTCAGAATCTGTAAAAATATTCAGGCTGTCCGGAGATAAAACTCCACAGATCACACCCTTGATCTGATCACTGTTGTCATAAACCGGAACTGACAGAACCACACCGCTTTTATAAGTAGAACCATTTTTTCCGATTCCACGGTTTCCTGCCAGGCTGTCCTTAAAATACTGCTGGTTCTTCCAGCTACCGGTAAATTCAGGATTTTTCCCCTCCAGATTCAATGCACGGATATAAATAAAGTTTGTATCTTTTGTTGGGAAATTCCGTCCGATCTTTTTCTGGGTTTCCTGGCTGTTCATGGGAAGATTCTGTACAAACCTGGCTACATTCTCCAAGGTATCATAATATCTGTCCATTTTATATTGAAGCAGCCGGGCATTCTGCTGTGTCCATTCAGCTACGGACTCTCTGGTCTTATTCTTCTCCCCCCGTTTCAACGTTGCATTAAAGCAGGCCAGAGCACCGGTGCAGACTGCTATTGCCAGCAAAATAGCCACCAACAGCACCCTTGCTCTTTTTTTCTTGTTATACGGCTTCTTCACAATGCTTCCTTTCCTTCACACTCTGTGAGATAAGTATGCCCTTAAAAATAATCATAGCCTCCATGGATGTCTACAATACTTCCATTCATATAATGATTTGTCAGGATACTGTAAGCCATATCCGCCACATCCTTAATCTCGCCAAAACGGTGAAGCGCGATCTTGCGGTTAATGCGGTCGTAGCTCTCCTGGGTACGGTTCTCATGCCATGGCGTCTGAATAAATCCCGGTGCTATGGCATTGACCGTGATTCCTTTTGGCTCAAATTCCTTTACCAGTGATTTAGTAAGGAAATGAATGGCTGCCTTGGTCACTCCATATACTACAGATGAAGAATATGCCTGCCGTCCTGCGTAAGAACCCATAAAAAGGACACTACCGCCCTCTGTCATCACCGGCATAAATTCCTTGATCATAAATACCGGTATAGACAGATTGGTATTTACAATATGGTTCCATTCTTCAAAGGTATAGTCCTGAAATTTGTCATAGGTGCTGATTCCCGCATTGCTGATGAGCCAGTCTACATGTCCTGCACGGTTCTTCACCTCCTGCACGAAAGCCATCATATCCTCATAGGAAGACATATCAGCCTTCAAAATGATCAGTTTTTCCTGATCCTCCGGGCTCAAGCTCTCCCAGAATGCATTAGCCTTCCCGGCATTATGGGCATATGTGGCAAAGATCAGATCATCCCTGTCAGCATTTGCCAGTACCTTTTCCACAATCCCCCGTCCAATCCCGGAGGTACCTCCTGTAATTACAGTTACTCTATTCATAACGTATCTATCCTCTATTCTAACTCTGTCAATCTGATTGACACCCGTGCCGTTATATCCCCGGATTCCGGCAGCTTACAGTGCCATCAGATGATCATACACACTTTTCGGCGCATATGGCTGCTGGTTATGGATCGGCTCACCCAGACAGGTCTTTGGATAAGCGAAGGTTCCGTGCTCCAGCATAACTTCCAGAAGCTTTGGTCCCGGTCCCTCCATAAACTGCAGGGCCTCCTCTTTTACATCCTCACAATGCATACGGCAGGAAGGGATTCCATATGCTGCTGCCACCTTTGAAAAATCGCAGGATGCAAATCCGCATCCATCTGTAGTTCCTGCAAAAAGACAGTCAAAGTAATCTCTCTGAAGATGGCGTATCATACCAAGTGCTTCATTATTCATCACCATAATTTTCACCGGCAGATTTTCACGTTTTACCCATTCCAGCTCCTGGATATTCATCTGAAAAGCTCCGTCCCCACAGATGCAGGCAGTTGGTTTCCCGGTGGCATAGTAAGCTCCGATGGCTGCTGGAAGAGCATAGCCCATGGCTCCATGTCCGCCGGAAAAAAGCAATTTCTGGCCTTCACGGTTTTTGAAGGACTGATAACTCCACACCATATGCTGTCCTACATCCACTGCGATGGCACCTGTGTCACTGAGCATATCACTGAGCTCCCCAATCATGCGGTTAGGATATCTCTCAGGAAGGGCATCATCCACTGCCTGGAGATTCTCCTTGATCTCACTGCATACCACCATCCAGTCGCTGATACCCTCCTGCTCCCTGCAGGGCACTTTATCCAATGCCTGGATCAGGGTACCTGTTTCCGCCAGGATCTTGATCTCATTTTCTCCATTTTCGTGAATATTCCTCTGAAGATTGTAGGGGTCAAGGTCTACACGGATGATCTTGGCGCCTTTTGCAAATTCATTCACTTTGGTACCAATCTGCCTGGTACACAGAGAAATGCCGAAACACAGAAGCAGATCACTCTTGGCATTGGCGATCATGTTTGCATATCTGTGGCCATAGGCCCCTCCGATACACCCAAAATTCTGGGGATCATCATAAGCCAGAACCGACTTGGCAAGTACACTGGTAATAATCGGGATCTGACGGCTTCTTGCAAAACGGATCAGCTTTTGCTGGCTGACAGCACTGTCTACCCCATGTCCCAGCATGATCACCGGCCGTCTGGCCTGTTCCAGTTCATCACAGATTACACGAACTGCCTCATCTGTACCATGCAGAATGTGTGCAGAAGCAGTTTCCACTTCCTCTTCCATCCCAACACCACAGATATCCTCTTCAAACTCCATGTCATAAACAGGATTCTCCACTTCTCCTCGCTGGATATTCATAGGCAGATCAATAAGCACCGGTCCTCTCCGTCCCGTAGTCGCAATATGATAGGCCTTGTTCAGCTCTGTCACAATATCCTCCGCATTGCGGATCTGTACTGCATATTTTGTAATAGGCTTTGCCATAGCTACAATATCTGTCTCCTGGAACCCCTGCTGACGCAGACCCTTGATTCCGGAATATTCATAGGTATTCAGCTGTCCTGTAAGGAAAATCACAGGAAGAGAATCATAATAAGCATCCGCCACACCACTGAGGAGATTCACGGCACCCGGGCCGCTGGTAGCGTAAGCACAGGCACATTCCTCCTTTGCCTGGGCATAACCACAGGCTGCAAAAGCAGCTCCCTGCTCATTGTAGCTGGAATGGTTCTCTGTATCCGGATTTCTCTCTATAGAATCCACCAGATGGGCGATCATTGTTCCCTGATAGCCGAAAAAATGACGGATTCCTTTTTTCTGTAAAAATGCAACAACATAATCTGAAAGCTTCATAGTTTCCTCCGTTATCTGCTTCAATCTTCTGCTTTATATGATCATTCCGATCTCTTCTCTCTGAACATTCCTGCCTGTTTTCTCCAGTACATCCGTATAAATATCCAGTATCTCTATATCCTCTGCACAGATTTCACCCTTCTCCAGGCTTTTCTGCATCATCTGATAGTATGGACGGAATACCTTCTCCAGAGTCATATAATCCTCATTCTTGTATAGATTTCTGATGTAATCCTTTCGCTTCACATAAGAAAGTCCCAGGTTCATCCTTTCTCCGCAAAATTCTACATAATCCCAGCACTGATTAAAATATGCTTTCATGCCTTTGCTTTTACCCAGTCTGGAGAGATTTTTCTGCCGTTCCCTGCAGTATTTCTCAAAATCCGTACTGTCCTTCCAGAACTGCATATAGCTGACTCTGGCGCTGACTACCAGACGGGCAGGAACCATATAACGGGGTTCTGTCATATTTCGCCAGCCTTTTCCATAACTTATATTCAGATAGGTCTCCACATCCCCGGGAGCAGGAAAGGATTCCCCCTCCAGCACAACCTGACGGGTATTTTCAAAAACAGCAGAGGGATAACTGTGACTTTTTCTGCCATTCATCAAGGTATATACCTCTGTGGGATTCTCCTGCTGCTTCTTGCATAAACCATTGTAGATTCCTGCTGCCACCTGATTTCTGCCCTCAATTGCACACAGAAATTTCATCCAGGCCTTGCTCCAGGTAAATTCCCTATCCCCGACTGCATTGCCCGGTGCATGGAGCTGGCGCCACTCTGCTTCTTTTTTTATCAGACGGTTCTCCCTGTGCTCAGAAGCTGCCGGGATCCGCAGAGGCAGAATATTGATTCCCAATCCCAGATAAGCATAATCTCTGGTTCTGTCCAGATCAATGCATACTGTACTGGTGTTCTCATATCTCAGATAAAAGCCCGGAAAATATTTGTGGGTTTTCATAGATTCCAGCGCCCGGTGTTCTGCCGGATCCTCTTCCACCACCTGACAGAACCGCTCCATATCCGGAACCCGCATAAGCACAGCTCCTGACTGGGGATTCTGAGGAAAATTACCTCCCTGCACAGCGCACCAGGTAAGGCGAGGGGAAAGATAGTATTTTATATTATGCTTCCGGCAGATCTCATCTACCTCTTTCAACAGCGAAAAAATCACTTTTTGCTTTTTGTTCAACTTTATACAGCCTTTCTTTTATGGATTAATAATGTATTCAGCAGCCCCTGTTATCTACACCAGACGGGCTGCCAGTGCCTGTATCTCCTCCAAGCTTCCGTATTTACCCAGCCAGCTGTTCATTGCAGGCAGCATGTCTGCATTCTTTCCAAAATTACGGATCTGGCGGCTTCCATTATCCAGATCACTGATAATGATCCGGTACAGCTCTGTTTTCAGATAAGGCGGAACTGTATATTCCAATGCTTTCCTATAATTTTCAAAAGCTTCTCTGGTCTGTCCCTGTTTGCTGCGGATATCTCCCACCAGCTTATACACATAAGGCTTTTCCTCCTTATGAATCTGGCGGCTCCGCACCTTCTCAGCCAGCCATTCCAGCTCACTTTCCTCGCTGATGCATGCCAAATCTGCCCTGAGTGTAGCAAGCTCTCCTGGATACCCCAGACGTTTCCAGGCTTTCGCCAATGCTTTCCTGTACCCTGGATTCTGCTCTTTTTTATCACCGGTACCCATAGGCACCTCTGTTTTTTCCAGGATTTCCCTGATCAGCTTCTCAATCTGGCTCTGGGTACGGACACAGGAAATCTTTGCCAGATACCAGCCGGCACGGATATCTTCATCCTCAGGCATGATCTTCTGCCACATTTCCATGGTCTGCAGAGCTTCTGTCCGCTGTCTGCTGCCGATCATTTCCTCACAATTCCTGAGTATCTTCCCTTTATAAGGCCGGAACAATTTGTCCATTTCCAGCCACACAAATCCGTTGGCAGTATTCTCCTTCACTCTGGCATAAAGCTGTAAAGCCTTCTGTCCGTTTCCCTTCATCCACAGGATGTCTGCCAGATACTTCATAAAATATCCATCCTCCGGAAAAAACCGCAAGGCTTTCTCCAGAAACTGCTCTGCCTCCTGCAGGTTCTCCCCTGTCTTTTCCATCAGAAGCCTGCATTTAAGCTTCATCAGACCGGGATGACCGGGATATTTTTCCAGAAGCTCCTCACAAAGCTTCCTGCATTCATCCATATGCCCTACTTCATAATGCTCCAGACCTTTGCGAAACAGGAGGATATCTGTTTTCAGACTCTCCATCTCTCCTGTGAGATGGTCTGCCTTTTCCCTGATTTCCAGCATACGAAAGGCTTTGGAAATCCGTTCTGTATAAAAGAGGGTTTTTACTGCTGCCAGGAACACCTCATCCGGAATATCCACCAGCACCGGATGATAATATGCATAAATATGGTCAAAATCCTCCCTGCCAATAAAATCAGGGCTAAGCTGTGCCTTATAATATGCAACAAAAAGATTTCCCAGTTTCCGATAGGCACCCTTTTCCATCAGTTCCTGCAGATTCAGTCCGGATTCCCGGATGGCTTCCCCGAGATCTGCTGCCACACAGCCAGCCTTGTATTCCAGACCTTTGTGGCTGACCCTGTGATTCTCTCTGGCAATACGCATATTGTACAGCTTCTGTCTGATAGCATTTCTGTTCAGTCTACCCCTGTTCACACCAGACATGTAATCCTCCCGGAATTCCTTATAGGTAGCCCCTTCCACGCACACAGTCCGGTGTCCCTCACGTTCTGCATATGCCGGCATATAAGACCACTCATCTCCATAATACTGAGTCAGATATTCACTGCAGTGATTGGGGATCATTACCTTCAGCCCCTGAAAAGTCCCCTCTTTTGCCGGAAAAAAGGTCTCTTTGTCAAAGAGAGAGGGACAGCCTGCCCAACCCATGGCATAACGGTCGCAATCCTCCTCTTTGTAGGAAAACATAAGCTTCTCCAGCTTGCTCAGTGTTCTGTCTTTGCCCAGAAAAAGATAGGCATACAAATATTTCCGATACAAGGAAACAGGGATCTCCCATCTGTCACTATAGCTTGCCGAAATATTCAAAAGATCTGAATAGATCATAAAATATGTCCGGTATTTCTCATATTCTCTGTCATCGGAAGGGATAGGATCCAGTGTAAATACATCGATCACCTCTCCCGCCACATCTTTGCCTGCGATCTGGCTTCTGTGGATCGCACAGGTATCTGCCGATGCATATCTGGAATAGGAATTGGTATAATGTCTGTCTGCCTGTGAGCACTGGATGGCTCTCTCCGGCGGCAGATCTCTTTTACAGATCTCTACAAATTTCTCCCAGTCCGGTCTGGGCATATACAGATCTATGGCATCGTCCCAGGGCACAAATCCCTCATGGCGCAGGGCTCCGATCAGGGAACCTCCTGCCAGAACATACCTCAGATCATGTTCTCTGCAGATTTCATCAACCTCCTGAAGAAGCTTCAGGAGATATTTTTGTTTTTCTGTCATGAATTATCCTTTCTGATTGATCGTCTCCAGTATTTCCATCAATTTCACTGACTCATCATAAAAAAGTCTGGTGCATTCTGTTCTCTTGTCTCTGATCATAATCATCAGCTCCTGAAGGAGATAACGGAAACCATTTCCCTCGAAGTTAAAGCTATATCGTTTCAGGAATTCCTTTCCTGCAATATTTGCCTCAAAATATCCCGTATTCCACCAGTCATTGGGTACAGTAACTCTTCCGTTACTTCCAATGATCACCAGTTCATCCTCCACATCCACAGTGGTTCCGATCTCAATGGTAGCCAGCGCTGTTTTATATTTCATGGTGATCATATCATATACAAAATCTCCATTCCTGTCAGTCACTGCATTGGTATTGACCTCCAGACAATCCTTTCCCAACAGCTTGACCACTACACAGATTGCATGGATCACAGTCTCATTAAAAGGCTTTCCTCCCTCAAAATCATCCTGGGAAATGGCACATTTCACACTGACCAGATCACCCACCAGGTTACTGTGTACCAGCCATACCAGCTGATTGAATGCCCTAAGATATACTAAGGTCAGCCGTTCGATCAACACCACATGATTATCTCTTGCCATCTGGAAAAGGGTACGCAGCTTATCCGGTGAAAGAACAGCCGGACTGTCACTGATCACATATTTTCCTTTCTCAATGGCTTTCCTGATATATTCTTCCCTGTCTTTCTGCCTGCATTTGATATACACAATATCCACATCTGACAGGAACTCCTCATAATCATTCCACCAGGAGTCCAGTTCATACTTATCACAAAAATCCCTGGCAACCTCCTCTGTCTCTGAGAATACTCTCTCTACATGGACACCACTGACATATTTGGACTCCTGTACAAAGCCATTGTCCTGAATATCATCGGTGACAATTCCCATATTAAAGATGATCCCTTCACTTCTCAGCTTGGTACTGGAAATATTCTTGGTACGCTCTAGGTATACCACATCGCAGTAATTTTTCAGATAATCGAATTTTCCTCTCCAGTCAGAACCAACTACCAGAACATCAATATCATATTTAATGATGTCGCTGACCTTCTGGCCCTGATATTCTTCAATAATAATCTCATCAGCCAGGCCGGTCCTGCGTACATTTTCGATTCTCTTGATCAGACTGTCCCTCACATTAAGCTTCCCTCGCTCAATATCAAAGCTCTCGCTGGTAACACCTACGATCAGGTAATCCCCCAAAGCCTTCGCTCTTTTGATAATATTGTAATGACCCTTGTGAAACAGATCAAAGGTACCATATGTGATTACTTTTTTCATAATATAACCCCGCACTCTCCCTGTTATGCCTCTTCCGGCACTGTCCATCCGGAGGCAAACCATACTAATTTAACTCTAACATCTTTTTTGATTATAGCATAGATGAAGCAATATGTCATTCGTATGTTACAGACACCATTTATTTTTATAAAAGTATAAAAGCCCCAAAAGCGGACAATCTCTACCGCCTTCAGAGCTTATTTTCTGCATTTTATAAATGTTTATCCAGATCGTTTCCTGTACTTTCCAGGAGATCATTACTTTTAATTTTCCTTGTGGTAGCTTCCAGCTCCTCGATCAGTTCCTCCAGAGACATTTCTCTTTCAGCTTCTTCAAGTTCCTCAGCCGGCATGTCGTCCATGTTATCCTCTTCAATATCCAGTTCATAGCCAGCCACCTGACTGAAGCCCTCCTGTCTGTCTGTATCTGTGCTTCCGTTCTCCTCATCCAGGTCAATGGTCTGTGTATGTGACTTCTGCTGCTCATTACCTGTCTCCAGAGTTGCAGCTAATTCCTCAATAGCCCTTTTCCTGCGGAGCATTTCATATTTATCATCATCACTGTCATACTCCTCTTCCAGACCTTCATCCTTAACTGTTTTATCCTTCTTAAACAGGATAAAGGCAATCAGGTTCAGAATGCCTGTATAAGCCAGATCCACCGGAAGACTTCCCAGAACCAACAGGAATACCAGAGAGACCCCCAGCAGAGCCCACACATTGGTCAGTGCAGGAATCTGCAAAATAAACAATCCGTTCATCAGGATCATGATAGGATAATGGAAGAAATAAATTCCCATTGTGTGACGCCCGATATAGGTCAGGATCAGTTTCCTGTCCGGCATGATCGCCAGCATTGTATAAATAATAATAAAAGATACCAGATACATCAGCAGACGGATCACAATTCCTTCCGGATCCTCCAGCCCGCAAAGCTTATAGCTGTGATTAGCACGGAAAATGGCAACTCCCATTTCATTTGTGATCATATAATTGGGTATTGCCCACAAAAGAACTGCCGAAATAGGAATCAACAGCCATTTTTGTCTGAAACGGCGCACTGCTGTGATATATTCACTCTTCCACAGATATCCGGCTACAAAGAACGGGAAAAATACCACAATCCTGGATGCGGATAAAAAGGTGGAAAACTCCGGCCTGGTACCTGCCCATAGAGCAAAAATAATACTCAAGGGTACGATAAACCGAATCTGTCCAAATCCCTCCACTGTCAGTCTGTATACAAAAAGCGCAAGCACATACCACATAACTGTACCGGTAGGCCTGAGGATCTCATAATCTACAGACCTTCCCAGCCATATCTGTGAATACCAGGTCAGACTGTATCCCAGAATATAGGGAATCAGCAGATTCTTAACATTTTTCATAACATTCTGCGGCTTCTTGGATAGATAGCCGGATATAAAAATAAATGCAGGCATGTGGAAAATCGTAATTGCATACCAGATATACCTTACCACAATGTCTACTTTTACAAGATTAAATGCAATAATGTGATTGAATACTACCAGAAAAATAAGTAATACCTTTACATTATCTATCAGGTAGGAATACGGCACAGCCGCCCTGTCTGCTTTCAGTTTCATAATTTTATAAACTTTCCTTCTTTTTTCTGACTTTTTATTCTGTGCACATCATAACATAATTTTATAAACTTTGGAATAGAAATTTAAGGAAAGTGTTATATATGATATAACACCGTTACTGTTCACACACCACTATCCCGCGAGGTGTTTTGGCATGAATATGCCAAAATCCCGAGACATACAAGCCAAAATTCCATTGCCGCAGGCAATCTGGAATGAATTTTGGCGTTACTGTGAACGGAGTGAACAGTAACATAACACCGGTTAAAAATATTTCAGGATTCCATGAACTGCATAGGAAACAAAAAACAGGCAGCTTTTCACATGTCCATAACCGGCATAGCGGTAGACCCTGTATGTCATAGCTGCTGATTTCAGCTTGTTTCTGGATTTTCCCCCTTCACTGAGACGGTATTTCAGATAGGGCAGGTTGATCCCTCCTGCACAGCCATATTTTCGCAGGACCTTCAGCCAGGTAATATAGTCCTCATGGCTGTCATCATGCTCCATAGGAAATTCCAGGGCAGCTTCCCTCCGGATCACCACAGAAGAACAGTTGATACTGTTGTGCTTCAGCAGATCTCTGTACAGGATTTTTTCTTTTACAGGTATATACCGGCCGGTGTCTGTACCGTCTGCCTTCATCAGTTCCCTGCCTGTGGAGCATAATACATACCCTGTTTTCTCCAAAAGCTCCAGCTGAGCTGTCAGCTTTCCCTTTTCCCACCAGTCATCTGCATCCAGAAAAGCAATGTATTCCCCTCTGGCTTCCTGCACTCCACGATTCCTGGACCTGGCCGCTCCCATATTTTCTTTATTCTTTAGATACCGAAAGTCCTCTCTGCCCTTATAGGCAGACAGGACTTTCTCTGTATGATCTGTGGAACCGTCATCTATGACCAGAAGCTCTGTAGAAACTTCCTGGGCAAAGACTGATTCCACAGCCTGTTTAATATATTTTTCTCCGTTATAAACCGGCATGATCACAGATACCTGTGGTTTATTCATATTTTTTCTCCCCTCTGCTGTCCGGATCCTTCATCAGTTCCGGAACCTCTGCTGTATCTGAGATTTTTTCTGCTCCGGATGTTTTCAGGGCATTGATCTGTCTGTCATCCACGCCCTCAGAAACCTCTTTCTGGAAAAAGATTTTCACTGTCATGAAAATCAGCTTAATATCCAGCAGAAAAGAATAGTTCTCAATATAAAACAGATCCAGCTTCAGTTTATCATATGGCGTCGTATTATATTTACCGTAAACCTGGGCATATCCGGTAAGTCCGGCCTTTACCTTCAGGCGGTAATAAAACTCCGGAAGTTCTTTCTCATACTCCTCCATAATGGTCTTACGCTCAGGGCGGGGACCAACCAGGGACATATCACCTTTAAATACATTGAAAAGCTGTGGCAGTTCATCCAGGTGAAGATTTCGCAGTACATTTCCCACAGGTGTAATACGGGAATCATGTTTGGAAGCCAGCCGGGCACCGTTTTTCTCTGAGTCTACGCACATACTGCGGAATTTACAGATTTTGAATTCCTTTCCATGCAGGGTGAGACGATCCTGAAAATAGAATACCGGTCCTCTGTCGTATGCCTTCACCGCAATGGCAATGATAAGCATGATCGGAGAGGTAATAATAATTCCTATACCGGAGATCAGAATATCCAACAGCCTCTTGGCAGCCCTCTGATCTATGGAAAGGCCCATGTTTCTAGACATAAGAAGAGGGGTATCAAACAGATGTATCCTGTCACTGCCCATCAATATAATATCTGAAATCTTTGGACTGATATAGCATCGGATGGAATGGGAAAAACAATATTTCAGATAGCGGTTTCTCACTGCTGAAGGAAGATCCCAGATGATCACTCCATCATAATTTGCCATCATCCGGTGGATTTCTTCCTCACCCACACTGGCATGTACTTTTCCGCTGATATCATATTTATCTCTTCTTGAATTCATTTTGTGGATCAGGTCATCCCCCGGATCCCTGTCTCCGTAGATAACCAGTAGCTTTCTGGCACGGTACAGCCTGGAATAAATATAACGGGAGCCCCAGATCCATACAATGCAAACGATAAGCTGGATCCCTGTCATCTCTATCATTGGCCATGCTTCCAGAAACCATCTGTTGATCAAAGTAATCTGCAGATATTCCACCACATTGGTACACAGAAGTGCCAACGTCAGGGAATAAAATACATCGATCCGCTTCAGGTATCCAACCTTCAGTCCTCCGTATAACTTGGAAAACAGTCCAAACAGCAAACCATAAATAGCGATCAATACCCAGTTACCTTTACGCCAAAAAGGCTTATTGATCTGTCCTCTGTAGATGTTGTACCAGACATAGGCAAAAATTGCCATCTGAGCCAGCACAACCAGGCTGGCCAGTAAAAATATAATAAAACGTTTATAATCTTCTCTCTTACTCACAAAATACCTCTAATCATTTTTTGTACAGATTTTATAACTTTTCAGGTACCGGACCATATATTATGGCCGTCACTTTGCCCTACATTATAGCCCAAGATATATATTACGTCCACCTGTTTTTATTAATTTTGTGCATACTTACAAATCCTGATTTTTTCACTTTTCCCGGGTTATTTGTGTATAATGCATAATTTTTCTTCGAATTTTCACTTTTTCTACCGAAAATTTTACATATTTTTTTCATAAACCTCTGGTAATGTTAATTAAAAAATTGTATAATGTGTTTAGTAAAAGAAAGCGAGGGTTACTATTATGAAACAAAATAGTATGTTGGCTATGATTTTGGCCGGCGGACGTGGCAGCCGTCTCCATGATTTAACCAATAAAGTAGCAAAGCCAGCTGTAGCTTACGGCGGTAAATATCGTATCGTAGACTTTCCATTAAGTAACTGTGCCAATAGTGGTATTGATGTAGTAGGTGTGCTTACACAGTATGAATCCATTCAGCTGAACAGCTATGTTGCAGCCGGCGGACGTTGGGGTCTGGATGCCAAAGACAGTGGTGTCTATGTTCTTCCTCCCCGTGAAAAGGCTGACGAAAATCTGAATGTATATCGTGGAACCGCAGATGCGATTTCCCAGAATATCGATTTCATCGATAAATTTGATCCTGAATATGTTCTGGTTCTTTCCGGAGACCATATTTACAAAATGAACTATGACAAAATGCTGGCAGCTCATAAGGAAGCCAAAGCTGACGCGACAATCGCAGTTATTGAGGTTCCTATGAAGGAGGCCAGCCGTTTTGGTATTATGAACACAGATGAATCCGGACGTATTGTAGAATTTGAGGAAAAACCGGAGCATCCAAAGAGTAATCTTGCATCTATGGGTATTTATATTTTTACATGGAAGCTTCTTCGCAAAATGCTCATGGCAGATATCAAGAATCCTGATTCCAACCATGACTTTGGTAAAGATATCATCCCTACTATGCTTAACGATGGAAAGACACTTTATGCATATAAATTTAAAGGTTACTGGAAAGATGTAGGAACCATCGATTCTCTCTGGGAAGCTAATATGGATCTGTTAAGTTCCAAGAATGAACTTGACCTGGGTGATCCATCCTGGAAAATTTATACTGAGGATGTTACTGCTCTTCCACAGTACATCAGTGCAGAAGCAGATGTAAAGGATGCATATATCACACAGGGCTGCGCGATTCAGGGTGAAGTAAAACACTCTGTTCTCTTTACAGGTGTTAAAGTCGGTGTCGGTGCAAAGGTTATCGACAGCGTACTGATGCCAGGTGCTGTAGTAGAAGAAGGTGCTGTAGTTCAGCGTGCACTGGTAGCAGGTGGTATCCGTATCGGTAAGGGAGCTGTTGTGGGTGATTCAGGCAGCGAAAACATTGCGCTTATCGCAAAACGTGTAAAGGGGGCAGAATAATATGTATGAGGCATTTGGAATCGTAAGTTCTTCCGGGAGAAATATTTATGTAGATGGAATGCAGGATTTCCGCCCCATCGGCGCATTTTCCTTCCTTGGCAGATACAGAGTCATTGACTTTCCTATCTCCAATATGACTAACAGTAACATTGACCGTATCCAGGTTTATATTAACAATAAACCACGTTCCATTGTAGAGCACGTTGGAACAGGCCGTCATTATAACATTAACTCAAAGAGCGGCAGACTTCAGCTTCTGTTCTCTGAGCACAATAACAATAATGATATTTATAATACCGATATTTCCTGCTATATGGATAATATGGAATCTCTGAGCAGAATGAACCAGCCATATGTTGTTGTTGCTCCCAGCTATATGGTTTATTCTATTGATTTTGACCAGTTTATACATACACATATCGAATCCGGTGCAGATGTTACCATGCTTTATCACGCAGTTGATAATGCAAAGGAAGCATATCTCACCTGTAATATTCTGGAGCTGAACCGTCAGAAGGGTGTTGAATCCATCGGTGCCAACCATGGTAATAAGAAAAACCAGAATATTTATATGGATACCTGCGTTATGAAAACAGAGCTTTTCATCAGCCTGATCAAAGAAGCCAAGAAGCTTTCTTCCATGTATACTCTGGCAGATATCCTGAAAGCAAATTGCGGTACTCTGGATATCCGCGGCGTTGCACATAAGGGCTTCTTCGCAAGTATCACAGATTTCCCAAGTTACTATGATGCAAACATGAATCTTCTGGATTACAAAGCAGCTCAGGAGCTTTTCCATGAAAACTGGCCAATCTATACACGTACCAATGACTCCTGCCCGACTCAGTATTTCGATACAGCAGAAGTAAAGAATTCAGTAATCTCCAACGGATGTCAGATTGAAGGTACTGTTGAAAATTCAGTAATCGGACGTGGCTGCGTGATCAAAAAAGGCGCTGTTGTCAAAAACAGTGTTGTTCTCGCTGAAGTTACAGTTGGCGAGGGTGTTCACGTAGAAAATGAAGTAGTTGATAAATGGGCTCGACTTGTTCATGAAAAAGAAATTGTTTCCCCGGCTGACCAGCCTGGTTATATCCGTAGAGGGGATATCCTCTAAAAGGAACTTCACGGAATTTTCACAATTTAGGGATTGATTTTGAGAAATTGGGTGTTATAATACAGGTGTAACAAAGATAAGAAAGAAACAACTGAATACTTAAAAATACTTAACACCACCTGGAGCATATAGAAATGCTCATGAATGAAAGATAGTGTCAAGCGTGTCACCTCAGCTGTAAAATGGAGGAAAAGTCAAATGAATACTTTAAAAGCTGAAACAAGAACAATGGACACAAAGGCCAAGAGATTAAGAAGAGAAGGATACGTTACAGGTAATGTATTTGGCAAGGAGATTGAGGGTTCTCTTCCTGTTAAGATTGAAAGATCTAACGTAGAAAAGCTTCTCAAGACTAGCAACAAGGGCAGTCAGATTATGCTGGATGTGGATGGTCAGTCTTATGATGTACTGATCAAGGAGATTCAGTTCAATCCGTTAAAGGGACAGGTGGATGAAATAGATTTCCAGGCACTGGTAAGCAACGAGAAGGTACATTCCGTAGCTGAGGTCGTACTTGTAAACCATGATAAACTGATTGCTGGTGTATTACAGCAGCATCTGGAAGAGATTTCTTTCAAGGCTCTGCCATCTGCACTGGTTGACAAGGTTATGGTTGATGTTGGTGATATGAAGATCGGTGATGTGATCAAGGTCAGAGATCTTGCTATCGCTCAGGACAAAGATGTAGACTTGAAGACAGATCTTGATGCCGCAGTCGTATCCGTATCTGCAGTTCACGTAGATCCGGCTCTGGAAGCTGAAGAGGAAGCTGCTGCTGAGGAAGAAGCTAAGTAAATTACAAAATTATGTATTTTTAAAGGGACTTCACATTTTCATGTGGAGTCCCTTTATTGTTATCTATCTGGCAAATAATCACAATCTGTCAGATAATCACAGCTATTATACTTCTGCTTACTTCATCTTCATCAGCTCTCTTCTGGCAAAAATAATAGCCAGCGCAAATGCTGCTGCATCTGCGATCGGTCCTGCATACATAACACCGTCAATTCCCATAAACAGGGGGAAGATCACGATCAATGGCAGAAGGAATATCACCTGTCTGGTAAGAGACATAACAACACCCAGCTTTGCTTTTCCTATAGAAGTAAAAAATCCGGATGACATTGGCTGGATTCCGTTTGCAAAAGTCATAAACATATAAATCTTCAGATAGCGCTCTGCAAACTGGAAATACAGATCACTTCCTGTGCCAAAGATTCCCACGATCTGATGGGGAAACAGCTGGAAACACAGGAAAAAGCCGGTGGCAATAACTGTACAGGCAGTTACAGAATACCTATAGGTCTGACGCACCCTGGAATATTTTTCTGCCCCATAGTTAAATCCCCAGATTGGCTGACAGCCCTGGGAAATTCCGATACAGATGGCCATAAATACCTGATTTACTTTGGAAATAACACCAACACAGGCAATGGGAATATCACTTCCATATATAGAAGCTGCCCCATAATACCGCAGAATATTATTCAGAACGATCTGCACCAGAGCCATTGCAATCTGATTGATACAGGATGCCAGACCCAAGGCGGTAATAGCTTTCAGATAATGTAACCGTGGCTTCAACATGGATTTTTCCAGGTACATTTTCCTGAATTTCCAGAAGTACACTACAACCAGAATTCCGGATACAACCTGCCCGATCACTGTAGCCCAGGCAGCTCCCTTAATTCCCCATCCAAATCCAAAGATAAACAGAGGATCCAGGATGGTATTGATCACTGCACCTGCTGTTACGCAGGCCATAGAATAGGTGGGACTTCTGTCTGCCCTGACAACATGATTTCCTCCCACAGATAAAATATAGAACGGAAGCCCCAATGCTGTGATTCCTGTATAATCCACAGCATAAGGCATAACATCCTTCGTTGCACCGAACAATGTAAGAAGGGGCTTCAGAAACAGCACCACGATCACACATAAAACTGCACCACTGATCGCCAGAGAAGAAAGAGCAGTCCCGGCAATACCACTGGCCTTTTTTTCCCGTCCTGCCCCCATTTCCAGATTATAATTGGAAGCTCCGCCGATACCCAGGAGCAGTGCCATGGCTGTGGCAATGGTAGTCACCGGAAATGCCACATTGGTAGCTGCGTTTCCCAGCATTCCCACTCCCTGTCCGATAAAAATCTGATCCACAATATTATACATTGCACTGACCAGCATACTGATGATCGCCGGAATGGCAAATTTTCTGATCAGGCCCCCTACCGGCGCTGTGCCCAGAGGATTTTCAGCCTGTATATTTTCCTTGTCCTTTTCCAAGTAAATTCCTCCTATTCCAGCGGATAAAATCATCCGCTTCGATACTTGCTTGATTCGGTTAGAACCTTGTGTGCCTGTTCACATATTTCGCTTTATATTTTGAGTACACAATGGTCTGATCCTTATACAGTCCATAATATCCGGAAGCAGCATAGCTTATGGACACCGCAATCAGGTAAAAAGACACTCCACGGAAACCAAACATCTCAAAAGCAATCAATATAGAAGTAATCGGACAGTTTGTTACCCCACAGAATACTGCTGCCATACCACAGGCTGCACAGATTGAGGGAGAAAGTCCCAGCAGGTTTCCCATCACACATCCAAAAGTAGCCCCCACACAGAAAGAGGGAACAATCTCCCCTCCCCGGAAACCTGCACGCATGGTCAACGCTGTAAGAATGATTTTCCACAAAAATGCAAATGTATCTGTCTGTCCGGTCTCTACTGCCTTAGCGATCAGCTCTGCACCGGAACCCATATATTCATCTGTTCTCAGAAGCAGAGTAACTGCAATCACCAGACACGCTCCCACAACTACACGGATGTATGGATTTTTCAGCCATTTTGCATACAGACCTGCCACAGCATTCAGCACCATACAGAATATAATGCTTACAACCGCACATCCCACAGCTACTATCACCATTTTCAGTCCTGTTTCCAAAGACAAGGCCGGAATATCCACCACATGAAAGGATTCCGGTGTAACACCCATGCCCGCTGCAAACTGAGAGGCAATCAGAGAAGCAATCATACAGGGCATAAGAGCTGTATAATACATAACACCCACACTGACTACCTCCAGTGCAAACACAGCTGCAGCCATAGGTGTACCAAATAATGCAGAGAAAGCCGCACTCATACCACACATAACGATCACATGGCGATCTTCCTCATCCAGATGAATCCACCGTCCCAGCTGATTGGCAATACTTCCTCCCAGCTGGATCGCAGCTCCCTCTCTTCCTGCGGAACCGCCTGCCAGATGTGTCAGCGCTGTAGATATAAAAATCAAAGGTGCTGATAAAAGAGGCACATCATCCTGAGACCGGACTGTAGACAGCACCTGGTTGGTTCCTCCGTCCTCCTTACCAATTTTCTCATACAAGAATACAATGATCAGACCCATCACCGGAAGCAGAAGAAAAATCCATTCATTTGCTTTCCTGTAGGCAGTTACCCCTTTCAAAGCAAAGGAGAATAATGTACTTGCTGCCCCTGTGACACAGCCAACCACTGCCGCCAGAAGCAACCATTTCACCAGATTCCCCACATCCCGTTTTATCTCCTGACCATAATATGACAGTTTTTCTTTTACCTTCTGTTCTTTTTCTTCTTCCATTTTCCTCAATACCTTTCCGCATACTGTTTACTTCCTATTTTACTATAGTTCAGCAAAAAATCCTATAGAATTCGCAAGTCTTCCTGCTATTGCCGTGGACAGAATGTATCTACTTTTCAAACGAACAGCAGGAAAAAACGGCATTTACAGATTTTATTCTCTGTAAATACCGTCTGTATTTAAGAATTCTATGCATTCCTCTATCTGGTCACAGTAACAGATACACTGCTCCTGCATCTGATGAACAAATCGCCGGTTGCTTTCATCATACACTCCGATCACAGGAAAACCAGCTTCACGTGCTGTACAAGCCGCATAAAATGCATCCTCAAATACCAGCGTCTCTTCTGGTTTACACCCAAGAGCCTGTGCCGCCTGCAGATAAATCTCAGGCTCATCCTTTCCCGCACCGATCTCCGAACAGGTAAGCACTGTCTGAAAATACTCTGCAGCCCCTGTCCTCTCCAGAGCTGCCAGCGCAAGTTCTCTGTTTCCGGATGTAGCAACTGCCATTGGAATCCCATGATTTCTGAACCAATCCAAAATCTTCCTTACTCCAGGCTTCAAAGGCGCTTCCAATCTGTAAAAATCATCTACGATTTTCAACACCTCATGAATAATCTCAGACTCTGATTTCTCCAGATGATATTCTTTGCGCAGATAAGACGCACCCTGCTCCAGACTCATGGCATATATTTTATCACCCAGACCCTTTTCACAGGTAATTCCCAGACTTTCCAGATAAAGCTCTCCAATATTATGCCATACCGGCATGGAGTCCAGAAGTGTACCATCTACATCAAAAATCGCACCCTTACTTTTCATCATCTGTAAATCAGTCTCCCAACATGCGGATTGCTTCTGCAGTCTTATTGTACTGCTCTTCTACTTTTGCAAAAAGCTCCTCACAGCCCTCTGTATCTCTGCCTCTAAGCTTCTCTGTAATATCAAAGCTTGGCTCATATAAATTATCAAATCCCAGATTCTGACATACTCCCTTCAGAGTATGGGCTGCACGGAAAGCCATTTCTCCGTCCTTCTTTGCCAAACCATCCTTCAGCATCTGAAAGCTTCCATCTTCCAGAAACTTCTTTGCAAACTTCCTGATCAGTGCTTCATTTCTCAATCTGCCCAGCACATCTTCGTAATCTGCCCCCATCTGTTCATAACACTCTTTGATTGTCATTTGAATTTCTCCTTAATACTTATTAACCCATTCCGAGTTATACATTTGTTATAATGTCCTTAAAACATCTTTGTTATTTTATCAGTTGTCTTATTTTATCACACCATATATTCCTTCACAAGTACAGCGCCTCCAAAAGTATGCAAAAACATGTTAAAAATATGTAAAAAATCAGCAAAGAGACATCTGTACATACATATCCTACATACAAATGCCTCTTCTATGTTCTTATTCAGAATCATATTTCTACAGGTCTGCACTCACAGCCTTACCTGTCCTGAACAATTATATTTTATCTGAAAAGTCCCTGCTCCATAAAATATTTGATAAATGGATTTTCATCCTCCTCAGAGCCTTCCTCTTCCTGGTCTTCAGAGTCTTCATCCTCTGAACCGCCAAATGCATCTTCTATGGATTCTTCATCCTTACTGTTCTTCTTGCTATTCTTCGTTCCGTCCTTATTATCACTGTCTTCATCAGTGGTATTCTTATCCAGGGTTACTTTCACAGTATTTTCCTCATATCCGGAACCTCCAGGAACCTGCACGGTAAGTTCAACCTCCTCGCCTGGTTCATAGTAAGCCAGATAAGAAATCAGCTGTTCAATGCTGCTGACTGTTTTTCCCTCAAATTTAGTGATTACAGATTTTTCCTTCAAGCCAGCCTTCTCAGCAGCACTTCCATCCATAACCTGGTATACATAAACGCCAGACGGAATATCATATAATTGTACAGCCCGAGAATCTACCGTCTGTCCTTTGATGCCAAGTACACCATGATCCTCATCATCCAGTTTATTTCTGGCTGTCTCATTCATCAGATTCTCAAGGATATCTGTTACATCAGAGATAGCAATGGCATATCCCATACCTTCAACCGCTGTGGATGCAAGCTTTGCAGAGTTGATACCTACAACTTCACCATCCATATTCAAAAGTGCACCACCACTGTTTCCAGGGTTGATAGCGGCATCTGTCTGGATCAGGTTTACTCCGTCTGTACTTGAATCATCTGTGCTGCCGTCTGTAACTGTATTGTTATCAGAATCCATTTTGCGGTTCTTTGCACTTACAATACCGGTAGTAACAGACTGTCCGTATCCTAATGCATTACCGATGGCAATTACCTGTTCTCCAACCTTCAGATCATCAGAGCTGCCGATCTTGGCAACAGAAATTGCATCCTCTGTGTCAGAGTCAATATCATCAATGGATACAGCTACAACTGCCAGGTCTTTTTCCTCATCAAAGCCCTTTACAGTAGCTTCTGCTGCAGTTCCGTCTGCAAAAGCTACAGATAATGTATCTGCTCCCTCTACTACATGATAGTTAGTAGCGATCAGATATTCATCGTCATTTTTACCTACAATAATACCGGAACCACTGCCCTCTACCTCCTGTTCCTGCTGTGGGGCATATCCGTACATTCCGTACATTCCATAATAGGTCTGAACCTCCTGAACAGATTTTGTTGTAATAGATACAATGGAAGGAAGTGCTTCTGCTGCAATGTCAGATACATCCAGGCTTCCCTTTGCTGTATCACTCTTCTTGGAATCTGATTTGCTGTCATCCTCTTTTGCATCATCCTTATCTGCTTTCTTTTCTGATTTTGCATAAGTAAGCTTAGCGTCATTTTTATCTGCTGCCTGCACGGTAGTCTCCCCTGTCAGTGCGCTGAATCCCTCAAAGCTTCCTGCTGCCACACCACCTGCAAGAACTGCACACAGGCTAAGTGTCAGACCTTTCTTTACAATTTTTCTGATTTTATCATTATTTTTATCCTTATTCATCATGGTTAAGTCCCTCCTGATTCTCAATTACCCGTTTCAGTGTCTGTTCACTGCAACTCTCTGTTTCCTTTTGATGGTTCTAAGTATAGGGATGATTTGTGTTGAATGTGTGGGAAAATTGTGTTTAATCTGTGACATATTATGGTACTGGCTCCCCTTTCACCGGTATCATATAAAAAGCGCCCTCATGGACGCTTTTTATCTATTCTCATAGCCTTAAGAAAAGTACTTTTCCTTTATAATTTCTACCGGCATATCCTCTCCGGTCCAAAGCTTAAAGGAAGCAGCTCCCTGATACAGAAGCATATACATACCATTGCCGGTTCTGCACCCTGCCTCCTTTGCTTCACGGAGCAGTCTGGTTTCTTTTGGATTATAGATTACATCAAATACAAAGAGATCCTTGTGGAACATGGAGGTATCTATAATGATAGTTCTGTCTGTATTCGGTGCCATTCCCACGGAAGTACCGTTTACCAGGATTGCGCTGTCTGCGATAGACGCACGGAGAACCTCCGGATCTTCATAATCATGAAGTGTCACTTTACATTTTGTACGCTCATTTAATTTGGCAACAATCTCCTCTGCTCTTGTGAAAAATCCATCCCTCACATTAAATACATTGATCTCTGCAACTCCATCCAGTGCAGCCTGTACCAGAATGGCAGTGGCAGCACCGCCGGCTCCCAGAAGTGTCATCTTTTTGCCGATAATATCCACACCATTCTCAGCAACTGCTCTCATAAATCCTACACCGTCTGTAGTGTATGCAGTCAATACACCATTATCATTTACAATGGTATTGCATGCACCGGAAATCTCTGATGCAGGAGAAACCTTATCTGCCAGCTTACACATAATGTTCTTGCCCGGCATAGTGATATTCCAGCCTCTGGCGCCCATAGTCCTCAGTCCCTGGACTGCCTCCGGCATTTTTTCCTCCGGCACGTCAAATGCAAGATATGTATAATCAAGTCCCAGCTGGTCGCATGCCTCATTGTGCATTTCCGGAGAAACACTGTGCGCAACTGGGCTTCCAAGTAAACATAATAATCCTGTGTGTCCTGTAATATGTTTTGACATAATCTGTATTCCTTTCCGCATTTTATTCGTAATTCAGATTATACACGATTTAAAGTGATAAAGCAAGTCTGTGAAAACAAACTATTAATTGTGCCATGCCAGCCTTCTGCTTGCAGAATGGCATTCTCCTGTCATCCAGTCTACATCATTGGTGATCCAGTCCATGATCCCCAGCTGTCTGGTTTCCCAGGCTACAGTTGCCTCATGCTCCTCCGGTGTCTCATCTCGCTCCATAGTCGTGTCAATTTCATCATATCCAAAGATATATCCACCTGCACTCCAGATACTGAAATTGCTGTCCGGGCCCGGATCCACAGTATCCCCTCTCTGTGCGATCAGTCCGTCATGTCTCGCCTTATATTCTTCTTCGCAGCCATCCTTCAGCTTTGTCATAAACATCCTGTGACGGATCAGCTCCTTGTTTTCCCTGACAACTCCAAAGTTATGATACATCAGACGCATATTCTCTCCCGGAGTAGAAATCCACTGAAAAGTATCCTGGATTTCCCCTGTCAGTCTGTCCTTTACTGACTTCTCTTCTGCATTGAGCACAGCACCGTCTGCTTTCTCATAATACCCAAAGATCAGCTGGTCTGCATTCCAGATACTGAAATTTTTAATCTGGTTTCTGTCCAGAAAACCGGTAAGCTCCGGCCAGATTTCCCCAAGCTTCCGGCGATATGTATTCATCTGACCATCCTTCACTTTCATGGCAAACGCATGTCTTTCCATAATATAAAACCCTCCTAAAATGTAACAAAAATAATACTGTAGCCACAGGTACAGATTACCTTCAGACTACAGTATTATTCTACCACAGATTTACAGATATTCTATTTTTTTTTATTCTTTCACTGCACCGGAGGTCATTCCTCCCACAATATATTTCTGACCGATCATATACACAAGGATAACCGGAATACTTAAATCCCTGTATTTTTAACTTCCAGTTTGCAAGAGTAAATCACTCTCAAATTTTCCATATATTATTTTATTTCTCTCCATTTTAAATATATCAAAATGACTATATACTTATTTTACTCGATAATCATTTTTAATAAAAAGGAGGACAAAAAGTATGACAACAAAAACAAAAAAACTGGCAGCATTACTCATGAGCGGAATCATGACACTTTCCATTGCTCCAGTTGTACATGCCGACGATAAGGTAGAGCTTACCGGCATGGTACAGCAATCCAGGTGGTACTCAGGATTACAGAACATGGTTGAGAAACTGGAGGAAGAGGAAAATATTTCTATCGAATTTGAAGTTGTTCCAGATGACCAGTATGATAACCTGATGAAAATGAGATTAAATTCTCATGAAGCTCCAGATCTGATTGCTTATCAGTTTGCAGATTTATTTGCCGCTGTAGATCCTGAAGAATTTTTTGTTTCATTAGATGATGAAAGCTGGGCTTCCAAAGTAAAAGCTCCCGAACTGACAGAATATAACGGAAAACATTACGGTTATTGTTTCGAAGCATCCAACGGTTTTCAGGGACTTATTTACAACAAAGATGTTTTTGAAGCAAATGGAATAACAGAACTTCCAAAAACCTTAGATGAATTTTATGCTGTCTGCGACAAATTAAAAGAAGCAGGAATTGTTCCTATTGCGATGCCATCAGATACCTGGGTTCCACAGATTTGGATGACCTCTGGTATGTCACGAGCACTTGGAAGTGAAGATGCTTGTGAAGATTTTGCAAATAAAATTTTAACAAATCAGGCAAAATTTAATGATTATCCAGAAATGGCTTCTGTAATTGACGAATACTTAGAATTGTTTAAAAGAGGATACGTGAATGATGATTATATGACAGTAAGCTATGATGAAATTCTGGGACGTCTGGCAAGCGGAGAAACTGCAATGATCTATGGTGCGACAGAAATTTTAACTTCCATTGAAGAATCTTACCCTGATGCCAATCTGACTATTTTTAATCCTCCAGTAGGCTATGATGATAAAGATGTCCTGGCATATCTTCCTACAGCAATGGGACTTGCTGTAAATAAAGATACTGAAAACCTTGATACTATTAAAAAAGTGTTTGATCTGTGGAGTACTCCGGAATATGGAAATTTATATTTCCAGTCTCGTCCAGGATTCCCAAATATTGAAGGAATTGACGGAAACGAAGGTGCAATGAATCCAGATATCCCTAAAATCTACAACGAATATATGGAAGAAGGAAGAGTAGTCGCACAGATGAATCAGTACCTTGACACTCTCCAGCCACTGTTTGGAAATACAATTTGGGTTTACTATCTGGAAGCTCCATCTAAAGGAAATATGGATGGAAAAGCTGTTCTGGACCGTTTCCAGGAAGATGTAGATAAATTTATGACCGAAAAAGGAGCAGAAGGTTGGAAATAACACAATCTCTGAAGTCTGATCAACAATATTAATTCAAAAGAAAGGGACTGAGGCAGAGAGCTTTAGTCCCTTTCTGTTAAGGAGATCTAATATGCCCAAAAAAAAGAAATCAATTTATCCTTTATGGGTGCTTATTCCAGCGCTTTTGATATACACTGTTTTTTCCGTTGTTCCCATTGTGATCAGTCTGGTATGTTCTTTTACAGACTGGAATATGGGCCGATTGTATACACCCGCATTTAATGGAATTGCCAATTACATCGAACTTTTAAAAGATCCTGTTTTTTTGCGTTCTATTGGCAATACCTTTTTGTTTGCATTGGCAACTACTATCTTAAAAACAGTAGTAGGCTTTCTTCTTGCGCTTGTTATGGTAAAGAAAATACCCGGAAGAGGAATTATGCGAACTATCTACTATGCTCCCTGTGTAATTAGTATTACGGTTGTCGGAGTGTTATTTAAATCTATTTTAGCAAATAAAGGATTACTCAATAATGTCCTTCGAGCCATAGGATTAAGCAGCTTAACTCATGATTGGCTTGGAAGTTATGGCACTGCTATTGGAAGTGTAATTTTGGTAGAGACATGGATGTGGGCAGGATTCAATATGTTCATTTTCATTTCCGGTCTGCAGGCAATTCCTGAGGATTACTATGAAAGTGCTACCTTAGATGGTGCCTCTGCTTTTGCAAAACTGAAAAACATTACGCTTCCTTTAATTGTTCCGTCAATGACCGTTGTTGTGACACTGAGTATTGCTGGTGGTTTAAAAGTATTTGATATTATTTATGTACTTACAAATGGAGGTCCAGGTTTTGACACACAGGTTCTGGCAACTTATACCTATCAATCCTTCAGTCTCGGATTTCTTGGGGAATCATCAGCCGGAAGTGTCATTCTGGCAGTTATTGTAGTAATCATATCGTTTACTATGAATCGTTATTTTACGAAACGAGAGGTAGAAATGTGAAGAAAAAACACGCAGGAAAATGTATTCTTTTTTTATTCATGGTTGCTTTGGCATTGTTATACGTAATACCATTTTTTATGATGGGATTGGGTTCTTTCAAAACCCAGGCAGAAGCAGCAAGATTTGACCTTGCCTTGCCATCAAAATGGCTTTTCTCCAATTATACTCATGTATTGGAATCTGGAAAAATATGGCTGGGATATCTTAACAGTATTATTATTACTGTTCCCGTAACGGTGATTTCCGTTTTTTTAGGAGCAATAGCCGGCATTGTCATTTCCAGACGAAATGACAAATTATCGCAGGGAATTTATTATTATTTTATCTTTGGTCTTACATTGACCTTACAGATTGCATCTATTTTCTTTTTGTTGCAATATTTACATATATATGGTACTTTTTTCTCTGTAATCTGTATCTTTATTTCATTACGGATTCCTTTTACTGTTATGACATTCTGTAGCTTTGTAAAGGGAGTACCACGAGAGATTGATGAAGCATCCATAATGGACGGTTGTAATTTTTGGCAAATGACTATTAAGATATTATTTCCAATTTTAAAACCAATCATGGTAACTAACATTGTAATTACCGCTATTGATGTATGGAACAATTTTATGATTCCGTTATTCTATTTGGGATCTGCAAAAAAATCAACTATCTCCATGGTAATTTACAGCTTTTTTGGACGCTACAACAGAGACTGGCAATATGTGTTTGCTGCATTGATGCTGGTCGTATTACCAATGTTAATCTTTTTTATAATTCTTCAAAAACATATTATTGCCGGTATGACAGCCGGTGCTGTGAAAGGATAAGGTGAAAACAGATGAAAGCAAATTATATGGTTATTGGATATGGTTGGAGAGCCGATTTTTATTACCGGATTGCAAAACTTTTACCAAAACAGTTTTCAATATGTGCCGGTGTATTACGTACAGAGGCTCGTGCAAAAGAAGTTGCATTAAAGGAACATATTTTTACTACCGTTGATTTAGACGAAGCACTTTCTCAAAATCCAGATTTTGCAGTCCTCTGCGTTCCACGGGAAATTGCAAAGGATTATCTCGTACAATTAATGGAAAAGGGAATTCCTGTACTCTGCGAAACACCTCCTGGAAAAAATGTGGCTGAATTAAATGAATTATGGACACTGTCCCAAAAATATAATGGTCGTGTACAAATCGTAGAACAATATTTCCTCCAGCCTTATTACGCAAGTATATTAGATATTATCAGGCAGGGATATTTAGGCACAACCTCCAGCGTTATGTTATCTGCACTTCACGGATATCATGCAGTTAGCATATTCCGAAAATTTCTCGGTATTAAATACGAAAATTGTATCATTCAGGGAAAGAAATTCTGGTCAGAAGTAACTGCTACCAATGGTCGAAATGGTTTTGATGAAAGTGGAACCATTATTCAGGAAGACAGAGACTGGGCTTTTATGCAATTTGAAAATGGAAAAAACGCCTTTTTAGATTTTGAAGGTGAACAGTATTTTTCACAAATTCGTACACGACGTTGGAATGTTCGGGGTGTTCGAGGTGAAATTAATGACAATACTGTAAGATTTCTAAATGCATCCAATCAACCAATAGAACAGTCGCTCCAAAGAGTAGACGTAGGCATAAATAATAATAGCGAATGGGCACATAAGGGAATTCTATTTTTAGATAAACAAATTTATCAGAATCCTTTTTATCCCGCAAGAATGAATGATGATGAAATTGCCGTAGCGTCTTGCCTTGCATGTATGAAAAACTTCACAGAAAACGGAACAGAATTTTATTCATTACGCGAAGCACTTCAGGATACTTATTTATCTTTTATGCTTGAGCAGGCAATTGAAAGCGAAAAAACAGTAAAAACAGAAACACAGCCCTGGGGCTTTTAAGAATCACAGAGGGGTGAGGACTTGAAGAAATATCAATTTCAAAAGAGAATTTTATTGCGCAGCATTTTCATTATGCTAATACTATTTATCATACTAACTATGGTATTTTCCAGTTATGTCATCAAAACCAGCACAGCAGAATTCGAAGAACAAATTGATGTTCAACTTCGAGGAATCACCACTCAAATTGATAATACACTTCGGCTTGCCGATGATATTGCTCTGCAAATTGCTGCAAATTATCAAATTATTGATGCATTCAGCGGACTTGAGGAATATCACGATGAAAAAAACTATTTTGTTGAAAATACAGATGTTGATTATACTATAAAACAACATCTGATTTCTTATATGCTAAAGCAAAATATTCTAAAACGTATCAGTTTATTTAATTCCAATCAGGATATCACTTATGTAGGAAAAGCTGTGGATTTTGGATATTTGAAAAAAGATTGTCCGAACCCTGATATTTTTACAGATACACAATCTTATTTCGCAGATCAAAAAGGAAAAGGCAGTTTATTCCGGGTCGATTCTTCTGATCCTTACATGCGAGAAATATCACCAACAATTTCCGTGCTGCGTGAAATTAAAAACTATCAGTTAATACCTTCCGAATGTCTTGGATATACACAGGTTCAAATTCAGATTGATAGTTTCGCACGTCTTGGAAAACTCCTTGGAAAAGAAACGGAATGTTTTATTTTAGATCAGAAAAATGACCATTTATTATATTCCTTTCAAAGTGATCGCAAAGAATCAGAAATAAAAACACTTCTGAGACAAACTAACAACCTGCGAGGAGGATTGTACTGTAAACTCTGGGACTCTGAAAAATATGGAATAAAAGTTCTGATTGTATCGAAAAACACAGGCCTGATTCATAGTCTTATGTCTACTTTTACCTGGGGAATCTTTCTACTTTTTTCTTTAATTACTATCATGATTTTAGCACAAAAAATTATTATCCAAAGGACAACTGAGCCCATTGTTCAGATGTGTGAAATGTTAACCGGATTACAGGTTAATAAAAATTTACAGGAAATACCTCTTGTGATCTGTGATGAAACAGATGAATTAAGGCAGTTAAATAATGCATTTAACGAATTGATAAAAAATTTAAAACTGTCCATGGAAAAAGAAATGGCCAGCAAAGTAAACGAAATACGGTGCCAGATGTATGCATTACAAACACAGATGAACCCTCACTTTATTCATAACATCCTGACAATTATTTCAGCAATGTCCAGTACTTCCGAGTGTGAAAAGATACCGGAAATCTGCGAGAAACTTTCAAGTATGATCAGATATAATATCAGTTCTTCCGAAGGCTTTGGAAATTTAGATGGTGAGATTTTACATGCTGAAAACTATCTTGAACTAATGAAAATACGATACGAAGATAAATTCCAATATTCAATGTCCTATGTAGGTGAAATCCAAAACTGTCATTTACCCAAATTTATCATTCAACCGCTTCTTGAAAATTGTTTTGCACATGGCTTTCGAAATAAAGAATTTCCCTGGCAAATTAATATTCAAATCTATTGCACCGAAGAATGTTGGGAAGTACAGATTCAGGATAATGGATCTGGAATCTCTCCGCAAGAACTGGAAAATTTAAAGTTAGAATTATTTAAGATGCGTAGTCGCGATGTAAGGATGCTTATGAAAGAGATGAAAATCGGCGGTTTGTCTATAAAAAATGTTTATATAAGATTGTATCTTACCTATGGAAATCATATGCTTTTTGATATACAAAGCAATCCTAACGGAACTTGCATTACAGTTGGAGGGAACTATGAAAATACGTGTAATGGTTGTGGAAGATGAGCCTCCAATTCAGAGGAGTATCTGTCAAAAAATAGAAGAAACCAATAAAAACTTTACTGTAGTAGCCGCCATCGACAATGGGAAAGATGCACTACAATATCTGAAAGAACATCCTGTTGATGTCATGTTTGTAGATATGAATCTTCCCATTGTAGGCGGTAAAGAATTACTGGACTTTTGTTCTAATGAAGAGCTATCGGTATTGCCTGTAGTTTTAAGTGGATATACAGATTTTGAATATGTAAAATGCGCAATAACTAACCATGCTATTGATTATTTATTAAAGCCCTTAAAGGTCCAGGAATTAAAACTGGTATTAGAAAAAATAGAAGAAAAAATCCAAAAACAGTACCTCAAAGAAAAGGTCCAAAATCTGACAGATGCAGTAAGAGGACTTGAAATGTTTCCAACAAAGGAAATACCTTCAGAAGTGAATTCCTCATACAGTATTCTACTGGTCTCTCTTGGCATGTGTCTCTATGAAAATGAAAGAAATTATCAGGAAATCTTTAAAAACATGGATCTGGAAAAAGCATTTTCACTTATTGTTCCTCCTGAAAACTTCTGGCTTGTAGATGGAAAAAGCATTAATGAAAAATTAATCTTTATTCGCAAAGACAGTATTCCCGATACTAATCATTTGAATCAATTTTTTAGAAAAGTAAAATGTTCTGATATTATTGTTACGGTTGTATATTACAAAGAAACCGTAGAGCTTCCTGATATTTTTTCAACATATCATTTGTTACAAAAATACACCCGTGAACATATGATTTTTTTAAAAAATTCTGTTTTAATTTACAGTTCTGAAGAATTCAGACAAGATTTTTCTGATCTCAGAAATAAAATTGACCGTCTGATACTTCAGTGTAAAAATGCAAATATTGATAACATAATCGAATCTTTTGCTCAATTGCTTCACTTACTTACTATGCGTCCAATCATCCAAAAAGAAGCCTTGCGCAACATCAAATACTTTGTATCTGAAATATATAAATTATATCCTGGAAACAGAGAATTTTTTGAAGTTGAAGAAGATATCCAGTTTATTCTGGAGAATTATTATAGTGAAAAAGAACTACTTAAGGAGTTCAATTTCTTGTTAAAAGATATTTTTGGAATCGCAATGTATGACTCCGGAGACAAGAAAATAATTGCTTTAAAAATAAAAAACTACTTGGACGAAATGTTTCGAACTAATATTACCAACCAATTACTGGCAGCTCGTTTCGGATTTGTCCCATCGTACATAGTTAGTATTTTTAAGACCTATTATGGTTTAACCCCAATGGATTATCTGGTAAAAAAAAGAATTGATGAGTCCAAGTTCCTTCTGGCAAATAGTTCGTTAAAAATTAAAGAGGTTGCCAATGAAGTGGGATACGAAGATTCTCTCTACTTTTCAAAGGTTTTCAAAAAAATCACAGGTGTAAGTCCTAAAGAATATATCCGTTCAGAAAAAATTGATTCATAAAAATATTTTTTAATTCAACTAAAAAATCGCAGAACAAAACTGCCGACAGATTTTCTCTTTCGGCAGTTCTCTTAATATTACTCATATCACTATAATTTTTACAATTATCCTTATTTCACAGTTCCCATCTTATTCAGAGGCCAGTATCTCACAGCCACCTGTGCCTCAATGGCATCCTTTTCCACAAAAGTATTTGTCCAGTATCTGGAATCCATACTGTGATTACGATTGTCCCCTAACATAAAATAGCAATCCTCAGGTACTGTATAGGGTCCAAAGCTGCCTTCCGGTGTTTCCGGACAAAAGCTGTCATCCAGCGGCTCTTCAGAATCGTTAATATACACTTTACCATCTACGATATTAACAGTCTCACCCGGGAGCCCGATCACTCTTTTTACAAAAAGCTGTGAAGGATCATCCGGATATTTAAAAATCACAATATCAAATCTCTCCGGCTCCTTATTCTTATATGCCAGTCGGTTTCCAAATACTCTGTCACCTGTCATAATAGTCTGTTCCATGGAACCTGACGGCACTCTTGCATTAATATACACGAAATGTCCCAGCAGAAATGCGATTACAAAGACAACAAGAATAATCTTTGCATAATCCCAGATCTCCTTCCACACAGATTGTGCAGGCTGTTGCTGTTGTTCTTCCTGGTTTTTCTCCTCGTTTTCCATTATCAGTTTCACCTCCAGAAAATTCATAACTGTTTACAGTTTAACACATTACAGCTGAAACTACTACTTAAAATTCTATAAATTTATAAAATCTCCTTCCAAAAAAGGTACAAAATGTTTCACGTGAAACATTTTGTACCTTGTGTCATAAACAGACCTTTCTATCAAAGGGACTGATGGTAAGTACTCAGGAAATCCTTTAATTTACCTGCTGCCTCTTTCAGCACTTCAATTCGCGGCAGGTAAACTACACGGAAATGATCCGGCTGTCCCCAGTTGAATCCACCTCCATGAACCAACAGGATCTTCTTTTCCCGCAAAAGATCCAGAGCAAATTTCTCATCACTGACAATACCGAACTTCTTCACATCAATCTTCGGGAACATATAAAATGCAGCCTTGGGCTTCACAGCCGTAATTCCAGGAATATCTGTCAGTGCATTGTAAATATATTCTCTCTGCTCATAAATACGTCCACCCGGAACAATATAATCATTTACACTCTGATGACCACCCAGAGCAGTCTGTACAATAGACTGTGCCGGCACATTAGAACAAAGTCGCATATTGGAAAGCATCTTCAGGCCCTCAATATAGTCTGCTGCAATACGCTTATTTCCACTTAAGATCATCCAGCCGATCCTGAAGCCTGCGATCATATGAGATTTGGACAATCCACTAAAAGTTACACAAAACAGATCCGGTGCCAGGGATGCAATGGAAACATGCTCCTGACCATCCATAACCAGACGATCATAAATTTCATCAGAAAAAATGATCAGCTGATGCTCTCTGGCAATATTCACAATTTCCTGTAGCACCTCTCTCGGATATAAAGCGCCCGTAGGATTATTAGGATTGATCAGCACGATTGCCTTTGTTCTGCTTGTAATCTTTTTGCGGATATCATCCATATCCGGATACCACTCAGATTTCTCGTCACAGATATAATGAACCGCCTTACCTCCTGCCAGAGTTGCACAGGCAGTCCAAAGTGGATAATCAGGAGAAGGGATCAGGATTTCATCTCCATTATCCAGCAATGCAGACATACACAGATTGATCAGTTCACTGACACCATTTCCTGTATAAATATCCTCCACACTGACATTTGGGATTTTCTTCAGCTGTGCATACTGCATGATCGCTTTTCTGGCTGAAAAAAGACCTTTGGATGCGGAATATCCCTCACAGTCTGTCAGCTGGTCACGCATATCATAAATAACCTCATCCGGTGTGCGGAAGCCAAAAGGTGCAGGGTTTCCGATATTCAGCTTCAACACCTGTGTTCCGGCAGCTTCCATACGACTTGCTTCCTCTACTACCGGTCCTCTCACATCATACAATACATTATCAAGCTTTGATGATTTTTTAAACTCGCGCACTTTTCGTCCCTCCTCAACTGTCTGCTCCATGCCTTCAGCTCCTTTTTCACTGCTTCCATCAAGGTCTTCCGGATGCTTTTCAGCTTCCGGTGTCATTACTTCCGGATTCATTCGTTTCTCTGCATCTCCATTTCCCATCAACCATTCTTCTGTTACATCCAATACCCCGGAAATAAAATGCAGGATTTCTGCTCTGGGAATCGTCTTGCCACTGAGATACTGACTTACATGACTTTTTCCAAGCTTCACACCCTGCTCCTGAGCACAGCGCACCAGATCTACCTGTTTCATCTGTTTATTATTTAAAGCCTCTTTCAGCCTTTCTGCAAATGTATGATTCGCCATATTTTTCTCCCTTTCCTTTCGAAAAAGTCCGGCGGATAAAATCATCCGCTTCGCTACTTGATTTGGTTAAATGTAGCAGTTCTTCTATTGCCCATAAAATACTATCTGCTGAATAGTTACATTACAATAATGTCAAAGTTCAATAAGCATTATTTTGAACTTTATATATTTTCGCCTCATGTAATTGAACTCAGTATATCATCTCATTTTCAAAAATTCAACACTTATTTTTGTATTTTATGGCCTTATTTTTTTGTTCAATTTCATCTTATATATTTCTAAATTCATCAACAAAACCAGTATCATCATATTGAACTTAGCTCAAACAAAAAAGCACCTCCGATACAAACCGGTACAATAATGTACTGTTCCTTGTATCTGAGGTACTCCTTATTATTTACTCAATGATCTGTCTCCGTTTATTCTCCCATAACCGGATTCACAATCTTTCCAGCTACAGCACAGGAAGCTGCTGTTCTGGGAGATGCCAGATAAATCTGAACTTTTGATGTTCCCATTCGTCCCAGGAAATTACGGTTATTGGTGGCTACCACACGCTCTCCGTCTGTGAGGATACCCCCGGCACGTCCGCAGCACAGTCCACAACCGGGATGTGTGATCATAGCTCCCGCCTCAGCCAGAATATCCAAGATTCCCATATCTGCTGCCTGTCTGTAGATCTTGCGGCTGGCAGGTGTGACGATCAGCTTCACATAATCTGCCACTTTCTTTCCCTTCAGAACCTCTGCCGCTGCCTGAAGATCCTCCAGACGTCCGTTGGTGCAGGAACCGATAAATACCTGATCAATCTCTGTACCCTCCAGTTCCTCTACAGGGCGAATCTTATCTACCTGGGAAGGACATGCCATAACCGGTACAAAATCTTCGGCACGATAGGTCAAAATCTTCATATATACAGCATCCTCATCTCCTGCCAGGCTCTTCTGAAAATCATCCAGTTCAATTCCACAGTACTCTGCTGTTTTCTCATCCGGTGTAAACAACGCACATTTGGCCCCTGCCTCTATTGCCATATTTGACATCGTCATACGACTTGCCACAGACATATTCTTCACTGTACTTCCGGTAAATTCCAGTGATCGGTAGGTTGCACCTGCTGCTGTAAGATCACCGATGATCCGCAGGATCACATCCTTGGACATTACATTTTCCGGAAGTTCTCCATCGATCACAATCTTAATGGTCTCAGGAACCCGGATCCACATGGTACCGGTTCCCAGGATACTTGCCATCTCTGTATATCCGATACCTGAGGAAAAAGCACCCACACAGCCATAGGTAGTAGTATGGCTGTCTGTACCAAATACCACATTTCCGGGCTTCACATAACCAGCCTCCGTCATCAGCTGATGACAGATTCCGTCACTTCTATGTACATTTTTCATTCCAAATTTCTTTGCAAACTCATCTCCCACATGGAAATGTCTGGTATCGTCCAGCTGACTGGCCGGAACCAGATGATCATAGATCAGCACAACTTTATCCGGATCCCAGAGCTTTGTAAATCCCATCTCTTTGAACTTCTCTGCAACAAAAGGAATGAAAATATCGTGGATCATCACTCTGTCCACATTTACAGTCACGATATCTCCCGGTTTTACCGCTTTTCCCACATTATTTCTAATAATCTTCTCAATAACTGTCTCGCCCATTTGCTTCTCCCTTCCTCTTAATCCAGACCATTCAGCTTACGCATAGCCTTTACCAGACCGCCTGCCCGGATAATATCCATGAGATTCTCCGGCAGAGAAGCAATTGGGTACTGTTTGCCATTGTAATCTACATGCTCATTCAGCACTACAGTTACCTCATCCCCCTCCTTGATCTCATCATAGAGGGTTGGCTGTTCAATCAGCAGAAGTCCGTTATTAATTGAGTTGCGGAAAAAGATCCGGGCAAAGGATTTTGCGATCACGCACTGGATCCCCAGTGCCTTGATAATCTCCGGTGCCTGCTCTCTGGAGGAACCGCAGCCAAAATTTTTGCCTGCAACAATAATGTCACCCTTACGGATCTGTCCAGCCAACTCCGGACGGAGCGGGCTGAATCCATACTGCTTCATATCATCTATTGTTTTCAGTGCCAGATACTCAGTAGGGATAATGATATCTGTATCAATATCATCTCCAAGTACCCACACCTTTCCTGTGAATTTTTCCATAATATTTACCTCATTTATGTCAATTGGATAAAATCATCCGCTTTGCTACACAGCTCTACGCCGAATAACTGCTCCGCAGTTTATTCAGTTAAAATACTACTTAACTTCACTGGCCAGAGCAATTTTACCTGCAATAGCAGATGCTGTAACAGTAGCTGCTGATCCCAGATATACCTTGGAGCTTGGATGTCCTGCACGGCCTTTGAAGTTACGTGTTCCTGTACTGATCAGCACCTCGTTTTCACCGATAACACCCTGACAGCTTCCCCAACAAACACTACAGTTCGGGTTCATAACAATTGCTCCTGCATCCATAAAGATGTCCAGCAGTCCCTCCTTTAATGCCTGTCTGTAAATGGTCTGGCTTGCAGGTACCACCAGGAAACGAACACCCTCAGCAACCTTTTTACCTTTAATAATCTCAGCACCTACCCTGAGATCTTCAATACGTCCATTGTTGCAGGAACCAAGAAAGGCTTCATTAATCGGAATTCCACAGGTTTCCTCTGCAGGAACTACGTTATCCACAAAATCAGGCTTTGCCACTACCGGGCGCACCTTGGACAGATCAAAGGTATATTCTCTGGCATAAACTGCATCCGGATCACTGTGGAATACAGCCTTCGGCTCACGACCATGCTCCTTCAGATATTCCATTGCCTTCTCATCAGCCTCAAAAATACCTGTCTTTGCACCGGCTTCTACTGCCATGTTGCAGAGAGCCATTCGGTCACTGATGCTTAATGTTTTTGCACCTTCACCTGTAAACTCCATAGCCTGATAATTACATCCGTTTGCCCCGATCTCACCGATAATGGTAAGGATCAGATCTCTGGCATAAACACCCTCCGGTAATTTTCCCACAAGATTAAACTTCACAGATTCCGGTACCAATACCCAGGAGGTTCCTGTCACCATACCATAGAGGAAATCTGTACATCCAACACCTGTACCAAAAGCACCCAGTGCACCGTAAGAGCAAGTATGGCTGTCTGCGCCAAAGATCAGCTCACCCGGACGTACATAATTCTCGATCATAACCTGGTGGCACACTCCCTTGCCTTCCCAGAAATCAATATGATTTTCCCTTGCAAAATCCCTCATTTTTTTCTGGGATGCGGCAGTTTTCGGGCTGTCAGAAGGTACATTGTGGTCTACAATAAATACCAGCTTTTTTGCATCTGCAATATGAGGATTTTTTAATTTATTGTTGTACATATCCACTGTCAGATGTGTAGTTCCGTCATTGCTCATCAGGCGGTCCAGCTTTACCGTATGGATATCACCCGGTTTTACACTGTCTACTCCCGCAGCTGCAGCAATGATTTTCTCTGCGATTGTCATTCCCATCTTATTTTTCCTCCTCTCGGTTCAGAGAGGCGATCAGACCACCCTGATTTAAGATTCCCTGCATATATTCCGGCAATTTGGTACAGGAATATATTTTGCCCTTCGCTTCTGCTGTTCCCTCAGACATATGGAGCACCATTTTGTCCCCTGTCTGAACTTCATCCGGGAGATCTTTACAGACAATTGCCGGAAGTCCGATATTAATGGCATTTCTGAAAAAAATCCTGGCAAAAGATTTGGCAATAACAGCCTGTACACCCAAAGCCTTCAGCACACCAGGTGCCTGCTCTCTGGAGGAACCGCAGCCAAAATTCTCTCCGCCAACCACAAAATCTCCAGGCTTTACCTTCTTTGCAAAATCCGGATCCAAAGATTCAAAGGTATGTCCTTTCATCTCATCCAGATTTGGAAGCAACAGATACTGTGAAGCAATGATCTGATCTGTATCCAGATCATTATGAAATTTAAAAATTGTTCCCTGTTCCATAATATATGATTCCTTTCTGATATATTCATTGTACACTCATTCCCTGACACTTTTTGTCAGACAATGTAAAAATTCTTTTCCTATTCTAACACAAAATACTGCTGAAAGAAAATAAAAGATATCACGTTCTTCATTTATATGTTCTGGTAAAAATATCCAAATATTCTCTTTCCACCTCTTCAAAGGGACGTACCTCATAAGTCAGGTCAATATGAAGCCTTGGTGCCTCTGTCTGCTGTTTTTCTCCCAGAAGGATTTCCAGATCATACCAGAGCAGTGCATGATCGATTTCGTCCAGCCGGGTCTGCTCTTCCTCTGTCAGCGCAGAACCCAAAAACTTCTTATAAATCATACAGAGCAGCTGTTCTTCCCATATCTGATACTCAGGCAGCTCTTTTTTAAACGGTGAAGGTACATCCGACATATAGCATTCACTGGCGTCATGAAGCAGACAGGCCAGAACCATACGGTCAGACAAGCCTCTGGCAGCAGCCTCTTTTGCACAGCAGATACAATGTTCTCCCACTGACCAGAAAGTCTTTACATGACCATTTCCCCTGCAGATCAATGAAAGAGCATGTGCAATATCCTCAATCCGGATCAGCTCCGGATCCGGATTGGTTGGTTTAAAATGATTTCCCGTATAGGTTGTTATATATTCACTCATGTTGTTCCTGCTTTCTCACATTTAAGTATAAAAGTCATTATAATTTATTTTTGTTCTTTTTCCAACCCGCATTTTTGCATTAACACAGTCCATTTATAATTCATAAAAGCAGATATTTTTCTTTAGCAAATCTTACATAAAAGCCTGCAGATTGATATCTGTATTTTATTGCTTTTTTATAATATATCTTTTATAATGAGAACTATGGTAATGATAATTCTGCGAAGTAGAGCATCTTCGTAATATTGATAGAATATCAGGAGTATACAATGGAATTAAAAAACAGAACCTTATCAAATTTCGCCGAGCTTGTACGCACCGGTGAATGTAAAAATTTCAAAGGCCGACTGAAAGTAGGCGTGGATCTTGGTACTGCCAACACTGTTCTGGCAGTTGTAGACAATACCAATCGTCCCATTGCCGGCATATCTGCACCTTCCCGCGCAATCCGTGACGGTGTAATTGTTAATTTTTATGAATCTGTTCAGCTTGTCACAAAACTGAAAGCTGAACTTGAAGAGAAATTAAAGACTGAGCTTCCTTATGCGGCAGCAGCCATTCCACCCGGAGTCTCTCAGGGAAGTACCAAAAGCATCCAGTATGTGCTGGAGGGCGCTGGCTTTGAGGTTACGAATATCGTAGATGAACCAACCGCTGCAGCGGCTGTACTTAAGATCACAGATGGTGCTGTAGTTGATGTAGGCGGCGGCACCACGGGAATCAGTATTCTCAAAGATGGCAAAGTAATCTATACAGACGATGAGGCTACCGGCGGCAGTCACATGACAATGACAGTGGCAGGACATTACAATATTCCCTACGAAGAAGCTGAAATTTTAAAAACCGATCCTTCAAAGGAAGATGAAATTTTCCCTGTGATCAAAGCTACTGTAGAAAAAATGGCTACCATCACTCAGAAATTTCTCAATGGTTACCAGGTTCCTGCTGTATATGTTGCCGGAGGTTCCGCCAGCTTCAGGGATTTCACGGCTGTATTTGAGAAAAAGCTGGGACTGCCTGTTTATCGTCCGGTTCATCCGCTTCTGGTTACTCCGCTGGGAATCGCTTATTACTGCGATCTTCCTCCGGTCACACATAAAAAATAATTATTATTTAAATGGGCGTGTGAAAAAACGAGAGTTTTTTCATGCGTCCTTTTGCTTATGGATGTAATAGTAGTTATATTACATAAAAAAGGGTATAGTTCCCCTTACCCCATAAGAATGCTATTATGAAATCCTATGCGGCAGTTGCACCTTTTTTCTGTTTGTTGTGATATTTATAAAGATTGTGTCCGATAGAAACAAGAAATACTTCGAGCAGTACAGATTTTATTCCTCTTCGGACAATTCTTTTGTACCACCGATCGTTTTTCATGATACCAAAAGTACCTTCTGCCTGGATGGATCTGTTCATCCTCAGAAGTGCTCCCTGGATACTTTCGAGATTTTCTATCACTTCCTGATGCATCGCTGTAAGTTCGCGGTTGATCCGAACAGTACGGTTTTTATCTGTCTTTTTACATTGTTCTGCGTATGGACAGCTGGAGCAATCTTCACACTGATACACTTCTTCCTGACGCCCATACTTGTTTCCCTTTACGTTTTTTTGATACTGAAGGTAAAATCTTTTCCCGTTTGGGCAACGCATAATCCCGTCTTTCCCGATTGGAAAATTTACTGCACGAAATGGATCTTCATGATACTTCTTGTCAGTAGTCTCTTTCTTGAACATAGGGAACTTCATATATTTTTTCATTCCATGCTGCTCACAGAAGATGTAATTATTGTAAGAACCATATCCGGCATCTGCCACTGGGTATTTCGGATAAAAGCCATATGTCGTATAAAACTTGTTCATCAATGGAATAAAACAATCCATATCTGAGCGATACTGATTTACATCGACAACAGCAATGTACTCATCTGCAACACCGACCTGTACATTATAGGCTGGAAGCAACTGGTCATTTCCCATGTAGTCTTTCTTGATTCGCATAAAAGTGGCCGAATGGTCTGTTTTTGAGTAGCTGTTGCGCTCTTCTCCGCAGATCTTTATTTTTTCTACATATTCTTCCAACTTGGTTGTATACTCCCTGAGTTTTTCATAATGACGCTGCTGCGTAGTTTTACGATGTCCTCTACCATGAACAAATATCGTTTCATCAATCTGCCAGGCTTCAGCATACTGCTCGGCAGCTTCTTTTAAATACTCTGGTGCATACTCACTATTGATACAAAGCTTTATCCCTGTACATGACAGCTCTTCATTGATTTCCTTAAAGAGTTCAGTAATCTTATCAAAGAGCCGGTATCTGGATTTTTCTGTGGCTTTTTTCCACACCCAGGAATATTTATTTGCATTTGCTTCAAACTTGGAACCATCGATGTATAGATGTTGGAGATCCACATGTTCTGTCTCGAAGATTTTTTTGTTTATGTCTCGAAATATTTCTTCAATGGAATCAGCAAGCACCTCATTAATGAAGTAGCCGAAGGTACGATAAGAAGGGGTTTGATGGTCCATAAGATACGTAAAGCGGAGATTGACTTTACACTGATCCTCCAGCTCACGTAACGATATATAGCCATTCGCCATAAATCCAAACAAAACTGTCTTCAGCATACTGACCGGGGCATATCTAAATCTTCCTGTATAATGTTGCGGAATATTTTTCAGATATTTCTCCAGTTCGATTTCTCCCATAAATCTGTCAAAAGTCAGCACTGGATCACAGATGTCCAGATAATCTTGAATTAGCATTGGCAAAACTGCCTGTTTTGGGTTAGAATAAATTATGTTATTAATTTTTTTCACAAGTTAATTATAACAGAAAGAAAGACCTTGAGTTCATTATAAACTCTTGGTCTTTCTTTTTTCAGGACTATTCTTTTTTCACAGCCCCTTTCATTGATTAAGAATTAACGATATCATCAATCTTCTTAAGTTCTTCATCTGAAAAATCAGTATGTCCGATTATCTTGATATTATCAAGAATCTGCTCAGGTTTTGAAGCTCCAATCAGGACACTTGTTACTTTATCATCTTTTAGAATCCAGCTAAGAGCCATCTCGGCAAGCGTCTGTCCTCTTTCCATAGCAATTTCGTTAAGTGCCTGAATCTGGGAAAGCTTTTCTGATGTAAGTGCAGTCTCATTAAGAAATCGTCCGTCAGTGGCAATTCTGCTATCAGCAGGGATACCATTGAGGTAGCGCTTCGTAAGAAGTTCCTGTGCGAGAGGAGAGAAAGCTATGATACCTTTTCCAAGCTCATAGGCAGTGTCCTTAAGCCCGTTATTCTCAATTGTTCTGTCAAAAATAGAATAACGGTTCTGGTTGATTACGAAAGGACATTTCAAATAGGTTAGGATTTCTGTAGCCTTTTTAAGTGTGGGACCATCATAATTTGAAAGACCTACATAAAGGGCTTTTCCACTTCGAACGATAGAGTCAAGAGCACCCATAGTCTCCTCAAGTGGTGTCTCAGGATCCATTCTGTGATGATAGAAGATATCGACATAATCAAGTCCAAGTCGCTTAAGACTCTGGTCCAGGCTTGCAATAAGGTACTTGCGGCTTCCCCAATTACCATAAGGTCCTTCCCACATATCAAATCCGGCCTTTGTGCTGATGAGCATTTCATCTCGGTATGGATGAAGTTCTTCCCTGAAAAGCTTGCCGAAATTGCGTTCTGCACTGCCATAAGCAGGCCCATAATTATTGGCAAGGTCAAAATGAGTGATTCCATTGTCAAAAGCGGTAAAGCACATCTGCTTCATATTTTCGTAGACACTTGTATCACCAAAATTGTGCCAGAGTCCAAGTGAAACAACAGGCAGCTTCAAGCCACTTTTACCGCAGCGGTTGTAAACTATTGTGTCGTATCTTTTTTGCCTGCAATGTACATGTGTATATACCTCCATGATTATATCTTTCTGCTACACTTAGGATATCATATTTTTTCTTCAATTGCATCCAGCTCTTCATTTCATCCTCTGTTTTCGCTGTATGCTACTGCAATTTCTCCAACAATTCCAGATGAAGTTTCTGCACCTTAATCTTTTGTTTTTGTATATTCACTCTTTGAGTGGACTTTCCTCCTTCGATTTTCTTTAAAGCTTTATGCTTCATAAACTCTTCTTTTATATAGTTTTTTCAAAACAACTATAGTAATATAGAGTTATCACAATCTTAGCTTCCTACTATTCAACGGTTCCTTTTCGCCATATCCAGTGGGGTGGGTAAAGATGACCCAATAAGTGAATGTAATTGAAGAAATTAAAAAAAGGACTATTTTTATGAACAATATAAAAGAAAGAATAAAAATATTTTCAGGGGCGCAGCTTAAATACATTGCTTTTCTATCTATGCTTATCGATCACACAAACAAAGCGTTAATCTATCCGAATTTGGATGGAGGAGCATTGAATCGGTTGAGTGACTTTTTTGATATTTTAGGAAGAATCGCATTTCCAATATTCATCTTCCTTCTCGTGGAAGGCTATTTCCACACAAAAAATAAATGGAAGTATTTAATTACACTTCTTGTATTTGGAGTAATATCAGAAATTCCTTTTGATATGTGTACAACAGCTACATTTTTTGAAGCCAACTGGAACAATATTATGTTTACGTTAGCCTTGGTGCTTGCCATGATCTGGCTGATTGATGTACTCAAGGAAAAGATGGCAGCATTGCCGAAAGCTTTATGGTATTTCGTATCATTTCTCATTGTGACAGTATTGTGCTTTGCTGCAATGAATCTGGGATTAGATTATGAACACCATGCGGTGCTGATTGGATATTTCTATTATATTTTTCATGACCGACAGGCACTTGCGATTCCATTTTCCTATCTTTCCATGTTCAAAGAACCATGGGCTTTGCTTGGATTTGGCCTGACACTTACTTATAATGGAGAACGTGGAAAACAGAATAAGTGGTTTAATTATCTTTTTTATCCAGTACATTTGCTGATTTTAGGAATTATAAGAATGTGTCTTAAGATTTGAATATGAAATTTTAAAAAGGACTTTTCTTTTAAAATGAACGAAAAGTCCTCTTTTTGCGTAGATGACTGTTATTTCACAGCCCCATTTATATATCATTCTACATTTTTGGTTGCAACAATATCCACACCGGTATCCGCCACATTTTTAAGAATGATATCTCCAATATGAACAGGTGCCGGGACTTGAATGCCTTTCAGGGCTCTTACACATTCAAAGATCTTATCTTTAGGAATATCCTCTTTTGTTTTTACTGATACCATAGGAATGCTGCCCCCTGATACACGTACAGTAGAGGTCACGATCCTTGTAGGGTCAGTCACTTCTTTTCTGGCATATACATCACCGCGCTTACAGGTATTTCCAGTGACACTTACCACCTCTTTGCCATTCATCACAACAGTAAGAGGACAGCCCATGGGACAGCCGATACATGTCAGTTTTCTCTCTTCCATAGTTTACGCCTCCTCAATCTTAACTGTGATGGTCTGAAGATCAGGATATTTCAGAAGCTGCTCTTTTGTCAGCTTAATCTCTTCCATTTCTCCTGGTGCAACAACCGGACGTTTTTTGTGGATCACTCTTTCTTCATCAAAATATGCACTGATGTAGCAGTTTGTATAAACACCGCCCACACGGAAGCGCACGGTCAGATTCTCATCCATACGGTCTGTATGGATGGTTCCCGGAACTGTGTATCTGACACCTTCAACCGGATTTATCCTGATCTCTTTTCCCTCTGAGCTTCTTTCATTTCCCAGTTTCACATATTCAGCAGCATTTCTTCCGGCAGTTCCGGCTTCTTCAGATACAAAGTCAACCAGGTCATGTACGTGCAATACATTTCCACATGCAAATACACCTTCAATATTTGTCTCAAGGCTTTCGTTTACTTTAGGTCCTGATGTTACAGGATTCATATCCACACCCATACCTCTTGAGAGCTCATTTTCCGGAATTAAACCTACGGAAAGGAGAAGAGTATCACAGTTGTATTCTTCCTCAGTTCCGGGGATTGGCTTTCCGTGATCGTCTACCTGTGCCAGTGTAACACCTTCCAGCCGTTCTTTTCCCTTAATATCAACAACTGTATGGTTGAGCTTCAGCGGGATTCCGTAATCATACAGGCACTGAACAATATTTCGTTTCAGTCCGCCGGAATAAGGCATCAATTCTGCAACTACTTTAACCTTTGCACCTTCCAGTGTCATTCGTCTTGCCATGATCAGACCAATATCTCCGGAACCAAGGATCACAACTTCTCTTCCCGGCATATAGCCTTCAATATTTACCAGTCTCTGTGCTGTACCTGCTGAGAAAATACCTGCAGGGCGATAGCCCGGGATATTCAGTGCTCCTCTGGAACGTTCGCGGCATCCCATTGCCAGAACAACTGCTTTTGCCTGGATCTCAAAAAGTCCTTCTTCACGGTTCATTGCAGTGACTATCTTCTGAGAGCTGATATCCATGACCATTGTGTTTAATTTATATTCAATGTCCAGTTCTTTCACCTGTCCAATAAAACGTTCTGCATATTCCGGTCCGGTCAGTTCTTCTTTGAATGTATGAAGTCCGAATCCATTATGGATACACTGATTCAGAATCCCGCCAAGCTCCCGGTCTCTTTCAAGGATCAGGATACTGTCAACGCCGCTTTTCTTCGCAGAGATCGCAGCTGCAAGTCCTGCCGGTCCTCCTCCGATGATAACAATATCATAAGCTTTCATGATTCAATGCCTCCCTTTTATAACGAATCCTTATTATTATCTGTGACAATTCTGGAATTTCCACCGGATTTCGTAATATCAAACATGCTCACATGTCGTTCTCTTGCCAGGATCTCCATTGTTCTCGGGGAACAGAAGCCATCCTGGCAGCGTCCCATACCGGCTCTTGTTCTGCGTTTTACTCCATCCAGTGATTTTGCTCCCAGAGGTCTGTTAATGGCATCCATGATCTCACCTTCTGTTACCATCTCGCAACGGCAGATAATATTTCCATACTCTGGTTTTTCTCTGATCAGTGCGATTCTTTCTTCCTTGCTAAGGGTATTGGGATCAAGAATCCTTTTTCTTGTTGCGATGAAATCTTCCTTTTCTTCCAGGTTCATTTTTTCCTTCAGGATCTGTGCAATCATTTCCCCGATGGCCGGTGCACTGGTAAGTCCCGGTGATTCGATACCTGCACAGTCGATGAAACCTTTTGCATCTTCCACTTCACCAATCAGAAACTCATTTCCGTCCTCATGTGCACGAAGTCCGGCAAATGAAGTGATAACCTGACGGAGCGGAATATTTTTTACATTCATTTCTGCTTTAGCGATCACCTGGTCCAGACCTTCTCTGGTGGTGTTGGTTCCCTCTTTATCATCAATATCAATTGCGGTTGGACCAAGGAGCAGATTTCCGTGGACTGTGGGTGCCACCAGAATACCTTTTCCGTATTTTCCCGGAAGTGCGAAGATAGTTTTACTTACATGGTTTCCTGCGCTCTTATCAAGCAGACAGTAATCTCCACGCCGGGGTGTGATATGGATCTTCTCCTCACTTACCATATTATGGAATCTGTCTGCATAAACACCGGCTGCATTTACCACGTATCTTGTCTGGAAAACTCCATGATCTGTATGAACCTCCCAGCCCTTATCTATTGGTTTAAGATCCGTAACTTCTGTATCAAATTTAAATTCCACACCATTGGCATTTGCATTCTCTGCCATTGCCATATTCATACCAAAAGGACATACAATACCGGCTGTAGGTGCATAAAGCGCAGCGTAAGCCTGATCGGAAATATTCGGCTCCATTTCCTTCAGTTCCTCACGGTTAAGAATCCTTAACTCCTTAACTCCATTTGCAATGCCTCTGTTATACAGTGCCTGAAGATTTGGCATATCTTCTTCATGCAGACATACAACCAGAGAACCATTTTTCTTAAACGGAAAATCCAGATCCCGGGAAAGCTGTTCCATCATCTGATTTCCCCTGACATTCAGTTTTGCCTTCAGTGATCCTTCAGCAGCATCATAGCCGGCATGGACAAGAGCACTGTTTGCCTTGGAAGTGCCGCAACATACATCCTCTTCTTTTTCAATTACACAGGCTTTTATTTTGTATCGTGATAGCTCTCTTGCTGTTGCCGCACCTGAAACTCCGGCTCCGATAATTATTACATCATACATTCCCAGATCACTCCTTAATCACTAATCCTCTTTTGCCCATCCATAAGCGTATTTGACAGCCTTGTTCCAGCCCTTGATACGTTTTTCTCTTTCTTCATCAGAAATCTTCGGCTCAAACGTTTGATCAATTGCCCAGTTTTTAACAACATCTTCTTTACTTGTCCAGTATCCCACTGCCAGACCTGCAAGATAAGCAGCACCCATTGCTGTTGTCTCCACACATTGAGGACGGTTAACCGGTGCATTGATAATATCAGACTGTGTCTGCATCAGGAAATCATTTGCGCTTGCTCCTCCATCAACCTTAAGTGCTGCCAGATCAATCCCTGAGTCTGCTTTCATTGCTTCCAGTACATCATTTACCTGATAAGCAAGAGATTCCAGGGTTGCACGGATAATATGATATTTGTTAACTCCACGTGTGATTCCTACAATAGTTCCTCTTGCATACTGATCCCAGTGCGGTGCGCCAAGTCCGGTAAATGCAGGTACCACATAACATCCGTTTGTATCTTTTACTTTCTTTGCCATGTATTCTGAATCTGCTGCGGACTCAATAATACGAAGTTCATCTCTCAGCCACTGGATCGCAGCACCTGCTACAAAGATGGAGCCTTCCAGCGCATAATTTACTTTTCCGTCCAGTCCCCACGCAATGGTTGTTACCAGACCATTTTTTGAAAAGATTGGTTTCTCACCGGTATTCATAAGAAGAAAACAGCCTGTTCCATATGTATTTTTTGCTTCTCCTGCATTGAAACAGGTCTGTCCGAATAAAGCAGCCTGCTGATCTCCGGCAGCACCTGCAATTGGGATAGGTCCGCCAAGGTAAGATATATCTGCCTCTCCGTATACACAGCTTGAAGGTTTTGGTTCAGGCAGCATACATTTGGGGATATCCAGCTCTGCAAGGATCTCCTCATCCCATTCCAGTGTGTTGATGTTGAACAGCATCGTGCGGGAAGCATTAGAATAATCTGTTACATGAACTGCACCTTTTGTCAGTTTCCAGATCAGCCAGGTCTCAACTGTACCAAATAGTAATTCCCCTCTCTGCGCCCGTTCTCTCGCACCCGGCACATTGTCCAGGAGCCATTTTACCTTTGTTCCTGAGAAGTAGGCATCAATAACAAGACCTGTTTTTTCTCTGAATTTATCAATGAGTCCTTTTTCCTTCAGGCTGTCACAATATTCAGAAGTTCTGCGGCACTGCCACACGATGGCATGATAAATTGGTTCGCCAGTCTCTTTATCCCATACAATCGTAGTTTCTCTCTGATTCGTAATACCGATTGCTGCAATATCTTCAGCGGTTGCCCCGATCATATTCATTGCTTCAACAGCTACACCAAGCATACTTGCCCAAATCTCATCAGCATCATGTTCAACCCATCCTGGTTTTGGAAAATACTGTGTGAATTCCCTCTGTGCAACGCTGCACAATTCTCCCTTTTCATTAAACAGGATGCATCTGTTACTTGTTGTTCCTGCATCCAGAGCCATTACATATTTAGCCATTCTTTTTCCTCCCTTTCATGGTCTCCTTTATAATGATTGTATTATATAAGATAATTTCTAACAAATCCAGAATAACGCACATGTCAAAATTTATTCTTTTTTATAACATTATACTATTAATTTTGTCCAATATAAAGAAAATATGTTTCAAATTTTTAGTAATTTTTTAATAAAAGTCTATATTTTCTGTTGACGTTTTTGGTATTTTATGTTAGCATGAAGGCAATTCAAGATATCGAATGACGAAACTGGGAGAGACGCAAAATGCGCGCCGAAGGGGATGAAGAACTCTCAGGCAAATGGACCAGTTTCCGACGAACCTCTGGAAAGCAACATAAAGTTGCACCGAAGAAGCAACCGATCACAAAATTTCGGGTAATCTTTCAGGTTAAGATGACAGAGCGCAGAACAAGTATTTATTTGTTCTGCGCTTTTTTATGTATATGATAAGGAGGAATCACCTATGGAAAAAACAACACCGCTCTATGCCACCCATCAGGCACACGGAGGCAAGATTGTTCCTTTTGCAGGATATCTTCTTCCCGTCCAGTACCAGACTGGCGTGATTGCCGAACATATGGCAGTCCGGGAAGCCTGTGGTCTCTTTGATGTATCCCATATGGGAGAAATTCTTTGCGAAGGCCCCGGAGCATTGAAGCTGCTCAACCATCTGCTGACCAATGATTTCACAAATATGTATGACGGTCAGGCAAGATACAGCCTCATGTGCTATGAAAACGGCTGCTGCGTAGATGACCTGATCGTTTATAAGGTCCGGGATGAGCATTATTTTATCGTAGTGAACGCAGCCAACAGGGATAAAGATTTTGCATGGATGAAAACCCATGAGCAGGATGTGGAAGGAGCCACACTCACAGACATTTCCGATTCTGTTGCCCAGATTGCCGTACAAGGACCAAAAGCCCATGAGATCCTGGCAAAACTTCTTCCGGAAGACGAATTCCCGGTAAAATACTACAGCGCCTGTTTTGATCGCACTATCGGTGGTATGCACTGCATAGTCTCCAAAACCGGCTATACCGGATCTGCAGGATATGAACTTTATCTTGATGCCAAAGATGCAGCCAACATGTGGGAGCTTCTGCTGGAAACAGGAAAAGACGAAGGTCTGATCTGCTGTGGACTGGGAGCCAGAGACACACTTCGACTGGAAGCCGGCATGCCTCTGTATGGACATGAAATGGATGAGACAGTCACACCTCTGGAAAGCGGACTTGGCTTCTGCGTGAAATTTTCCAAAGAAGAGTTTATTGGAAAAGAAGCTCTGGAATCAAGCGAACCCACACGTATACGCGTAGGGCTGAAAATCACCGGACGCGGCATTGTAAGAGAACACATGCCAGTCTTCTCCGGCGATACCCAGGTGGGCATGACTACTTCCGGCACCCACGCACCTTACCTTGGATATCCTATTGCCATGGCACTGGTAGACAAAACATATGCCGCAGTCGGCACCAGACTTACCGCGGACGTACGCGGCCGGAAAGTAGAGATGGAAGTTGTCTCTCTTCCCTTCTATTCAAAAACCAAAAAATAATTTCAAATAAAATTACGGAGGATCTATTATGAATTATCCAGAAACATTACGTTATTCCAAATCACATGAATGGGTTAAAAACGAAGGAGAAATCACTGTGATCGGTCTTACCGACTTCGCGCAGAGTGAGCTTGGCGACCTGGTATTTGTTAATCTGCCGGAAGTTGATGATACGGTTACTGCCGGAGAAGCACTTGGCGATGTAGAATCTGTCAAAGCTGTATCAGACATTTTCTCCCCTGTATCCGGAACTGTCTGCGAGATCAATGAAGAGCTTCTGGACCACCCGGAACTGATCAACGAAGCACCTTATGACGCATGGCTCATCAAAGTAAAAGATGTCACTGATGAAGAAGAGCTGATCGGAGCTGCTGAATATGAAGCTCACTGTCAGGCTGAAAGCAACGGCTGATCTGTCAGATTTTAACTACAGGAGGTAACTGCCATGGGTTCTTACATACCAAGTACCAGAGAAGAACGTCTCTCTATGCTGGAATCCATCGGAATGCATTCTTTTGATGAATTGTATGCCGATATTCCCGAGGACCTTCGCTTAAAAGACGGACTGTCTTTACCATCCGGACTTTCCGAACTGGAAGTAGCCCGCAAGATTGAGGAAATCTCCGGGAAAAACACCCGTTTTCCTCATATTTTCAGAGGTGCCGGATCCTATCACCACTATATTCCGGCTATTGTAAAGCAAGTCACTTCAAAAGAAGAATTTGTCACTGCATACACTCCTTATCAGGCAGAGATCAGCCAGGGACTTCTACAGTCGATCTTTGAATATCAGACCATGATCTGTGAGCTGACAGGAATGGACGTTTCCAATGCATCTGTTTATGACGGTGCAACTGCTGCCGCAGAGGCTGCTGCCATGTGTCGTGACCGGAAACGGGGAACCATCTGTGTCAGTGCTTCTGTGGACCCCAGAACACTCTCTGTGATCCGTACCTACTGCTTTGGTTCCGGAGCACCACTTGTGATTCTTCCTGAAAAAGATGGTCTCACAGATATAGATAGTTGGAATGCTATGGATACTTCCTCCATCGCCTGTCTGATCATTCAGACCCCAAACTACCACGGATTGATCGAAGATGGCGCTTCTATTGCAAATGCTGTACACAATTCCGGTGCCAGGCTGATCGCCAGCTGCAATCCCATTGCTCTTAGTCTTCTGGAAACTCCGGGAGAATTTGGTGCTGATGTAGCTGTTGGTGAAGGCCAGCCTCTGGGACTTCCTATGGGATTTGGCGGACCTTATCTTGGATTCATGGCTTCTACCAAAGACATGATGAGAAAGCTTCCCGGCCGAATCGTAGGCCAGACTACCGATGTGGACGGAAAACGTGCCTATGTCCTTACTCTCCAGGCTCGTGAACAGCATATCCGCCGGGAGAAAGCAAGCTCCAACATCTGTTCCAACGAGGCACTTTGCGCTATGACTGCCGCAGTCTATCTGTCAGCTATGGGCAGTGCCGGACTTGAAAAAGTGGCTGCTTCCTGTATGGCAAATGCCCGCTATCTGCTGGAACAGTTGACTGCTCTGGGATTTACCAGGAAATATACAGGAGAATTTTTCCATGAATTTGTAACCATCTGTCCCTGTGATGCAGCTGTCCTCTCTGAAAAACTGGCTGCACACGGATATTTGTCAGGCCTTGTGACCGGACAGTCAGAAATGCTCTGGTGCACAACTGAAATGAATACAAAATCTGAGATTGATGGTCTTATTGCTGTGATAAAGGAGGTGCTTGCATGAAACTTATATTTGAAATGGGGGCACCAGGAAGAGGCTGCGACCTGATTCCGCCCTGCACTACCCCTGAAGTAACTGTCAATGTACCGATGCGTAAAAAAGCACTGCATCTCCCAGAGGTATCCGAAACAGAGCTTAGCCGTCACTATACTGATCTGGCAAAGCAGACCCATGGAGTCAACGATGGTTTCTATCCTTTAGGCTCCTGTACCATGAAATACAATCCGAAGATCAACGATGCTGCTTCTCTTCTCCCCGGATTTACCAACATTCATCCTCTGCAGGATACCAGGGATGTTCAGGGATGTCTGGAAGTACTCTCTTCCATTGAAAAAGCATTGTGCGAGATCACCGGAATGCAGGCATGTACTCTTCAGCCGGCAGCCGGTGCTCACGGTGAATTTACCGGTCTTCTTCTGATCAAGGCATGGCACGAAAGCCGCGGTGACAGCAAACGTACAAAGATCATTGTTCCGGATTCTGCCCACGGTACCAATCCCGCCAGTGCAGCTATGGCCAACTTCGATGTGGTTAATATCGCTTCTGATGAGCATGGCTGTGTCGATCTGGAGGCATTAAAAGCCGCTGTAGGCGATGACACTGCCGGACTGATGCTCACAAACCCCAACACAGTTGGTCTGTTTGATCCAAATATTGCAGAGATCACACGGATCGTTCATGAAGCCGGCGGCTTATGCTATTACGATGGAGCAAACTTAAACGCAGTTATGGGAGTTACACGCCCGGGCGACATGGGCTTTGATGTGATGCATCTGAATCTGCATAAGACATTCTCCACTCCTCACGGTGGAGGCGGACCGGGAAGCGGACCTGTTGCCTGCAAAGATTTCCTGGCACAATTCCTTCCGGGACTTCGTATTAACGAACAGGCAGACGGCTCTTTTACGGAAGAAACCGCTGCTTATACCATTGGAAATGTCCGCAGCTTCTCTTCCAATTTCCTGGTTGTTGTCCGTGCCTTCTGTTACATTCTGACTCTTGGCAGAGAGGGAATTCCGGAAGCAGCCACCACAGCAGTGCTGAATGCCAACTATATGATGCACAAGCTGGCCGGACATTATAAAATGGCCTATGATCACACCTGTATGCATGAATTTGTCATGACACTGGAACAGGAAAAGCATCAGCGAAATGTCTCTGCTCTTGATATTGCCAAGGAATTACTGGATCACGGTATCCATCCGCCTACCATGTACTTCCCGCTGATCGTCCATGAAGCATTGATGATCGAGCCTACCGAAACAGAGAGCCGGGAAACACTGGATGAAGCGGTACAGATCTTCCTGGATGTACTTGCAGAATCTGAAGCTCATCCGGAAAAGATGCACGAATATCCATTTAAAACACCGGTCCGCAGATTAGACGAAGTAGGTGCTGCACGAAAACCAGTAGTGCGTTATCTTTATAGTAACGAATAAATCAATAACAGGAGGAATCCACAATGATACAGACTCTGACCACATACGAAAGCACAACTACCGATCCTTATACAAATCTTGCTGTAGAAGAATATCTTACTCTTCACGCAGAACCAGGAGAATGTATTTTATACTTATGGCAAAATGCACATACGGTTGTGATCGGGCGAAATCAGAATTGTTGGAAAGAGTGCCGTGTATCAGAACTGGAAGCAGACGGCGGACATCTGGTCCGCCGCCTCTCCGGCGGGGGAGCTGTCTACCACGACCTTGGAAATCTGAACTTTACCTTCTGTATGAGAAAAGAAGACGCGGATGTAGACCGCCAGCTTCAGGTGATTATAGAAGCTGTAGCTTCCTTTGGACTGACTGCTGAGAAAACCGGTCGAAATGATGTGACAATCAACGGACAGAAATTTTCCGGAAATGCATTTTTTGATTCCAAGGGATATTATTACCATCATGGAACACTATTGCTGAATGTAGATACTGCTTCCATGTCCCGTTTTTTGAATCCTTCCAAAGCAAAACTACAGTCAAAAGGAGTAGACTCCGTCCGCTCCAGAGTGGTAAATTTGTCTTCCCTCTGTCCCGACATCACTGTTGACACCATAAAGCAGGCCATGTTTACCGCATTTTCCAAAGTATACGGATTGCCTGCCGTGCCTCTGTGTGCCAAACGTCTGGAACAGACTGCCATTCAAAAAGGCAGAGAGCGTTTTTCCTCTGACCGTTGGAAATACGGACCAAAGATTCCATTTACCAATCGGCTGGAACAGCGTTTTTCATGGGGTGAGGTCAGTCTTGACCTTCATGTAAACGAAGGAATGATCACCGAAGCACTGCTTTCTTCCGATTCTATGGAAGCAGACTGGTTTTCTGATATTGGTGCGGAATTTCAGGGTCTCCCTTATCGTACCGATATTCTTTGCAAAACATTAAACCAATCCCTGGAACAACATCTGGTTCCGGAAAATGTCCGCACTGATCTGTGTGGAATGGTACAAGAACAAATCTAACGAAAAGGAGAGAACTGATCCATGGCAGAAATGACAACAACTATCTATGACCTGACTGTCATCGGTGCCGGCCCGGGCGGATATGAAGCAGCTCTGGAAGCAGCAAAGCTTGGTCTTCGCACCGCTCTGATCGAAAAGGATTCTCTGGGAGGAACCTGCCTGAACCGGGGATGTATCCCTACCAAAACATTGCTCCACTCTTCCGAACTCTATAAGGAAATCTGTGATGCAGAGCGTTTTGGTATTTCTGCAGAAAATGTCCGGGCCGATCTGAACGACATTCAGCAACACAAACAGACAACTATCACCACTTTACAAAAAGGCATTGCAGCTCTTTTAAAAGCTGCTAAGGTTACTGTTTATCAGGGACTGGGAACTGTTATTGATACCGGCAATGATGATACCGGCAATGAAGGGATCAAGCAGGTACGGATCACATCCAGTGAAGTTGAGCCTGTTACCATTAAAACAAGACAGATTCTCCTGGCATCCGGCAGTGTCCCTTCTGTCCCACCTATTCCCGGACATGATCTGCCCGGTGTAATGACCAGTGATGAGTTGCTCTCCTGGGATCAGGAACCGTTTTCTTCCCTGCTGATCATCGGCGGAGGTGTAATCGGTGTAGAATTTACCGGAATCTGGCAGGCACTTGGAACAAAAGTCACAATCCTGGAGGCACTTCCCTCTTTAATCGCCAACATGGACAAAGAACTGGGCCAAAGTCTGAAGCAATCCCTGAAGAAAAAAGGTGCCGATATCCATACCGGAGCCATGGTACAGTCTCTGGAATCTACTAATGAGGGCATCTTATGCACTTACACTGAAAAAGACACAATCTGCACCTGTACCGCACAGGCGGTTCTGATTGCTACTGGCCGAAGGCCTTATACAGATGGTCTGTTTGCTGACGGTCTTACTCCTTCCATGGAACGGGGCCGTATCCTGACAGATGAACATTTTCAGACTAGCCTTCCCGGTATCTATGCTATCGGCGATGTAAATGGAAAACTACAGCTGGCACATGCTGCCACTGCCCAGGGACTTCATGCTGTCCATCAGATAGCTGCCGCATTATCAGAGGATACAGTCAACAGTGCTCTTCCACATAGGAACAGCCCAGTCCTTGATCTTGTTCCATCCTGCATCTATGCCTCCCCTGAAATTGCCTCTGTGGGACTGACACTGGATCAGGCAAAAGAACAGGGACTTGCAGCCAAAAGCCACAAAATCCTCAGCTCTGCCAATGGAAAATCCGTATTATCCCTGCAGGAGCGCGGATTTATGAAAGTGATCTATCTGGAAGAAACCCATGTGATCATCGGAGCACAGCTTCTCTGCGCAAGAGCCACTGATATGATCAGTGAATTTGCGGTTGCCATTGCCCAGAAACTCACACTGGAAGAAATGGCTTCTGTGATCCGCCCCCATCCTTCTTTTAGCGAAATGATCACCCAGGCCACAACTCTGTAACTGATATCAAAATGCATTTTTAAAAGCCCCCATAAGCAGGGGGCTTTCTTTTCTAATGCTTTCAGTGTCATTCGACAACGATAAACGCTTCCATCAAACATATAAATGGTACAATGATCATCTGACATGATTACATAAAGAGTATGGCACCATCTCCTATTCACAATTTTACAAAAGATCAACAACCTTGAATGGAATCGACAAAAGAATGTACAAGGTTTCTGCTGTTTTCATCAAGCTGATAGGAATATTCAGGATGCCACTGAACCCCCACCACATATTTACAAGCCGGCATATAAATGCTCTCGATCAAACCGTCTTCTGAAATCGCCATTTGTTTAAACTGAGGTGATAATGTTTTAATTGCCTGATGATGATAGCTGTTCACCCTAATGTGTTCTTTGCCTAAAACATCATAAAGCGGAGTATCCTTTTGTATTGTATTCATATGTACGGTTTTATCGTATGAAGGTTCTATACGATGATTGATACAGGTGCCATATTCCGTCTTCAGATCTTGATATAAGGTTCCATCATAGCAGACATTCATCAGCTGAATACCACGGCAAATACCAAGAACAGAACGATCTGCTTCCACAGCTTTCTTTAAAATATATTGCTCCATTTCATCTCGTGCCTCACAGCAGGGCCCGCACCAGGGCTTCCGTTCCTCCCTGTAAACAGCCGGAGACACATCATGCCCTCCACTTAACAAGAAACCACCGCATATTTCAATAAAATAGTCTAACTCATAATGATTCGTTGTTAAAGGAAGCACCAGGGGTATTGCATTTTCTGCTTCGAGCATCTGCAGATAACGCGGCTGTATCCAGTAGCTTTTCTTTTCACCATCATATAGCGGCATAACACCGATTACTTTTCTCATCTCTGTTTCTCCTTACAAATAATTACCATTATTTAAAAGACCCATGTTTTCTTCTGAATTTTTTTTTGAACAGATTCCATCATACTGTATATAAGATCAATTAAAACAGTCTTACCTGATCCACTGTCACCAGTAATGATTGTAATATTCCTATGAATTACAAAATCATATTTCACTTTTCTGGATTCTACAATGATTTTATGTGAACCTTTCATAATCACTACTCCTGTTTCATTTCATTTAAATACTTATTTGCTATAGGAACAAGTTCCTTCATTGAATGGACCGTTTCTCCTCCATTTTGGACTTTTATCTCAAATTTTGTGTCTTTTCCAAAACTCATCATATGTCTGAGATTAATGGTAACATCTTTAATCCTGCCTATTTCCAATATCCATTTTGCACAGTTATCACCACAGGTCGAGGCATTGAAAATCCGATCCGGTTCATTTAAAATCAGCAACAACGTTTTCACTCCTCCTGACAGTCTTTCAAGAGGAATCTGTCCTAACACCGGACTGTTAATGCATTCACCACTTAATACTTCTGAATCATCAATATCTTTAATCATCTTTTTTGCCAGTTCTGTATCAAGCCATTCTGGTTCATAACTGTTTTTAAAATAAACATTTGTATTATAAATACTGTTTTTCACATCTCCATAAATAATGTTCAGCATTTATAAGGACCTCCTCTCAAAATACAATTCTTCTTATGATTTTCGCTATACTAATGAAACATTCTATATTCTTTGTATCTGTTTTTACATTTACCACTCTTCACATTTAATATCGCTTATCTGTTCAATTGGAATGACCGTTTGATCTATCATGATCATGGTATGCTCATATTCATCTATCTTTTTTACAATACCAGAGTACGTAACATAGGATCCGCCAGTTTTTTTTGCATCGGGAATAAAATAAGTTATCGATACTTTCTGTTCTATACCGATATTATTTCTGATTATATTAATTTTTTCGTTCAGCTGAGCAATCGCTTCCTCACTCAGCTCCAATCGTTCATCTGTTAATCTTGCTGTTTCTTTTATCGCAGCATCATGCCCAGTCAAGGCCGCAAAAGGAGCAAATTGTGCTGCCCGATCCCGAAGTGGCATTTGCGGATGATTCTTAGAGACCGGATGTGGCAAATTGATGATATCTTCATAAGAATTATTTTTCATCCTCTTCCAACTCCTTTACGCCTTATGTCCGCCAATTTGTTCATTTCTGTCCTTGGCGGTTGCACCTTCTTGAAGATTCATTCCCTTCAGTACAGCGTTTTTTCCAAATTTCTTCTTGATACTGAGCATTGCCTCCTGCATACGTTTCTCACGATCCAGCGTAGCCTCTTCCTCTTCCTGCCTTTTCCTTTGCGCCTCATAATCCGTAAAAAAATCCAACTGCTCATACACTTCTTCTCTCTCTACAGAGCTTTCATCCACAAGCCTGTTCGCTGTGATATTGATTCTTCTGATAAGCAGGTTTCTGTCAACGATCCTGTCATATAGCTCTATTACTGCATCCGTTATCATTTTTGTTGAGGAAGTCTGCCGTTTCAGATTGGTCGTTCCATGTGCGTGTTTCGGGATTCTTCTTCCATAACGGTCGATCGTAACCTCACCATGATATTGCTTTCTCCTACCGGTGTTGCTCAGATTCTCAATATCATAACCAATTGTCAATACAATCTGGTCCGTCACAAGCTTCTTATCCACCAAATCCAAAACCATCTGATCCGTCATCTCTTTTACAACCAGTTTTGCTTTTTCAAAATCATAAGGACAATGAAGTACCTGTCCGGAACAAACACTGTTCGTTTCCGGTTTGTAGGCCTTGACCATTTCCATGGTACAAGGTTCATAACCCCAGGCATGGTCAATCAGCAGCTCTGCATTAACACCAAATAAATTGTATAACAGATCTTCATTGTATAACTCATTTTCCTTTCCAATGGAGCACCTTGCAATATCACCCATTGTATAAAGCCCGTATTCTTCCAGCTTCTTTGCATATCCTTTTCCTACTCTCCAGAAATCAGTAAGTGGTCTGTGACCCCAGAGTTTCCTTCGGTAGGACATTTCATCCAATTCTGCAATTCGTACGCCATCTTTATCTGCTTTCATATGCTTCGCCACGATATCCATCGCAATCTTACACAGATACATATTTGTTCCGATTCCGGCAGTTGCTGTTATACCTGTCGTTTTCAGCACATCCTGTATCATGGTCATTGCAAGTTCTCTTGCTGTCATATTATAAGTATGCAGATAATCCGTTACATCCATAAATACTTCGTCAATCGAATAAGGGAAAATATCTTCCGGCGCAATATATTTCAGATAAATGCTGTAAATTCTGGTGCTGTATTCCAGATAGAAAGCCATCCGGGGAGGAGCAACAATATAATCGATTTCCAATGCAGGATTGCTATTTAATTCTGTGCTGTCATCAGAAGCTCCGATAAAAGTTCTGTTCGGCGCTTTCCACCTGCGGGCGCTGTTGGCTTCTTTTACTTTTTGAACAACCTCAAATAAACGAGCCCTTCCGGGTATCCCATAACACTTTAAAGCTGGCGATACCGCAAGACAGATTGTTTTTTCTGTTCTGCTTTTATCCGCAACCACAAGATTAGTCGTCAAAGGATCTCGATTTCGTTCTTTACATTCCACAGACGCATAGAATGACTTAAGATCAATTGCAATATAGATTCTTTCCTTTTCCATCATTCTACGCCTCCTGATCCTCCTGTGTTCCGTTTCTAATTCTTATTTATCTTGACCGGAAATCTTTCTCATCATAACAATCCGCTCAAGTATTTCCTGCCTGAATTTTTCTACATCATTCGTCCGCTTGCGCACACCTGCTGCTGCAGCATGTCCACCTCCGCCAAATGCCTGCAGAAGTTCATTTACATTGATCCATTTTCCATCAGACCGGAAGGAACAACGCCAGCGATTTTCTTCTTCCTCATACATGGTAAAACCAAGCTGAATGTCCTCGCAGTCTCTAAGGAATCCACTGATTGGATGGATATCCTCATAACTGATTCCCTCTGCCTCGCTCTCTGCACGATTGATGCATACACAGGCAACATTTCCATCCAGCAGACGTTCTGCTCGTTTTAACAGCTCTGATCTCTTCTGCAGACTTCCCAGCGTATCATTATGCATAGTCTGCATTACATAACTATGATCTACTCCCATCTTAAGTAATTCAGTTACGGCCTGCATGGTGCTCACCTTCGCTCTGGTAAAACAGCCCGTATCATGCAGGATACCCATATAGATATAGTCTGCTGCAGTTGGTTTTGCTTCGCAATCGACTGTACGCTTCAACTTTACCAGATTCAAAATGTAATAAACATTCTCTGCACAGGCTTCCGAGATTTTTGTATAGTTTATATCTCCGTAACCTTCATTAGAAGCATGGTGATCAATTACTATACTTGCTTCTGCACCCTCGTAGTATTCCCTGCCGATCATTCTTGCTAAAACTGCAGTATCACATACGATAACAGCATATTTTTCTTTTACATCCGGTTTCTCAAACGGATTGAATACTTTATCCAGTTTTACCTGCTTCTTCGGTCCTTTGTCCAACGTATCTGCCAGATATGGCATCACTTTGTACTGCGGATAGTTTACCTTTATATAATGTGCAAGTCCCATCACCGATCCGGCAGCATCGCCATCCGGATTCAAGTGTCCTAGAAGAATCACGGTATTTAAATCATGCACTTGCATCATAGATTGAAATTCTCTGTCAAAATTGAATGTCATTTAATTGCCTTTCCGTTGAATCATTTGCTTTATTTATCTAGGCCAGAAGTCTACCGTCACTCTTACTTCCACGTTTTCCAGATATCCGGCTGATATCCAAGAGTGGATTGTTTTCCATTACGGACCACCGGTGTCTTAATCACCTGTGGGTTTTCCAGTACCTTCTCAAGTTTATCTTCCTCTGCAATATACTTAATAAGTGCAAGCAGATCCTTATCCCTGCCTTCCCAGTTAATCATATTTTCCAGTCCACCATTTGCCTGAGCAACAGAATTGAATTCACCCTTGCTCATGCCCTTTTCTTTCATATCAATAAACTGAAACTTGATCCCACGTTCCTTAAAGAAACGTTCTGCTTTCTTTGTATCATTGCACTTCTTTGTTCCAAAAATCTGTACGTTCAAATTAATTCTCCTTTAATTACACATAAATGGCGTACGAACCTCGATGAGATTACCACTCGGATCATACAGCCTTACAAGTTTCTGGCCACCTGCAAGTTCTGTTAGCTCAGTGGCATATCGGAGGAAATACTTACCGGATTCGTACTTTGCAAGCAATCCATCTATATCAAATTCCTCAAAATACAGTTCCATCCTGTTATTAAATAGAGTAGAAATCTCATCCAGCGCCTTTCCCCATAAACCGGCGTCCTGCAAAACAAGACCCTCCGATAAAATTACATTCCCTTCATTCTGAAGAATCACTTGCAATCCAAATAAATCCCTATAAAACTCTATGGATTTTTCTATATCATCTACCACGATCAGTACATTCTTTAACATGCCAGTCACCTCGCAATCCGCATTCGATTATATAATCTTCCCAGACAAATGATCAATTTCATGCTGACAGATCTGTGCCGTCCATCCAGACAGCTTCTGTCGCTGTTTCTTCCAGTTAAAGTCATAATACTCCACTTCAATTTCCTGGTATCTGGTTGTCTTGCGAACACCATCCAGAGATAGACAACCTTCTTCTGTCTCATACATGTCACGTTTTGAAACAATCACCGGATTGAACATCACAACATCTATGAATCCCATATTTACAATGATGATATTCTTCTTTACCCCAATCATGTTCGCTGCCATACCAACGCACTGCTCTCGGTTCGCCTGCAGCGTATCCTGCAGATCCTTTCCAACCTGTATATCTGCTTTTGTGGCTGGCTCGGATGGCTGACCTAAAAAGAAAATGTCTCTTACTATTTGCTTTACCATTTATTTTCTCCTGTATTTTATTTCTAATTCTTATTTATCCTGACCGAAAATCTTTCTCATCGACTCAAAATTAATTTTACAGCATTAATCAAGTCCTCACTAAATCCTTCAAGCTCATTCATCGTTATTACCTTATCTCTGACAAAATACGCAATATCCCATAATGCTGTCGACTTACGAAGTTCGATCAAAACACCTGAATGTTTCTTATCCTGTTTTATTCGCTTTTCAAGTTCCCAAAAATGATCCGAAGCATTTCCCGGGGATGTAAGCAATTCGACATATTCCATGGTGAGCTGCTCCATATAATGTTCCTGCCAGTCTGAAACACGCTCACGATATAACTTCCAATCAGCTTTTGATATTTCCATAATTTTCATAGTCCTCCTCAAGTGTCAACCTTTAAGAATTATTCATATTGTTATGTAGCTTTTGGTAAGTTTTTCACTTTCAATATCACCTCAAGTATAACATAGATATAACCCCTGTAGTGCATCTTTCCTGTAAAACATCCTTATCATTCTGCACAATCACCTGTCCCTGCAAAAATATTTGTTCTTTTCCCATTTTATCCCTCGCTTTTGATTACTGTTTCTGATTTCTACGGTCTATTATCTCTAACGCTATACTCATAATTTTTAATTATGCTCAGTGCATATCTGATATCTGTATCTGTGCACATAGGACTCTGAATATGAAATCCCTGAGTAAACTCTCGTATTCCTTTTTTCTCACAGCATAATTATTGTGATAAAGTTGCACATGCCCTTTCTTTGGAAGATTTTTTATTCTCCACGTATCTTCTTTATGCCACACTGTCATTGTGTCTATAGATATCCTGATTTTCATTCCATTCTCAACATAGGCATTTCTGATCTATTTTCATTTTGGTTTTCTCAAAAAAGCCAAGATATGTCCCCATCTCCTTTGGATCTTTTGCCCCGGATCTGTTCCTGTTTTCTGGAAGTGCTGACACGCTTCGATAAATCTCTGCATACATATCATTAACCAGATTTTTTAATGCAATCTCCAATTCTTTATTACCGTTGTGATTTTCATTCGTATCAAAATGATCATTTACCGATATAAATCGAACTCCTACAACTGCCGATACTACCGGATCCGATGTTGTAAAAAATACTTTGGATCAGGCAATCATTTTGAAGGATCTACTGAAGAAGCCCAAGTTTCCATATTCCTGAAACAATTAGGAATTAAATATAGCAAAATCACCAAAGATGAATTTGTCACTTTGATAGGCATTCTTCGTAACTCCGATATTCTGAAATCCCCCGGAAGTAAGCGTGACAAAGGCAGTCGAAAGAAACGATAGCAACAAAAAACAGGTCCGGACGCACTAAGAGTAATCAGTGTATCTGAACCTGGCTTTTCTATGGTCTTTCCGATGAATAACTGGGCTGGCTTTTCATTGGAATGCCTTATTTAATTGTGAAATGATTTCCAAAATATTCCAAAATATATTCGTTTCTTTTTATTGACTTTTTGCTACTATGGGGGTACAATCATAACTAAGAAATGGGTTTTTTACTGAGTAATGTCTTCGGACTGGAAAAGGGTGCTCGTTTCTTTTTTTATGTTCATTATATCATATAGATACATTTTACCATCTTTTGCATGTCGAATGACCATTATTACATTAAAAACATTATATCTTTCAATTTCCCCAACTTCATTAAACACTGGCAAAGCAAATCTTGACTCGTAACGATACCAGCCATACATTGCATCTATAGTATGTTTTTCTTTATAATTTTCAGTAAATTTCTTTCCAGCTGCAATTTCAATCAATTCTGGTAATCCCTGTGCGGCATTAGCTTTTGCCTTCGCATTTGCTCCTTTTAAAATATGTGTATAATTTGAACGAGTATACTCATCCGGTAAATCTGTTCCAATATAAACTGCATCATTGCTATCATCAATTGTGTAGATGTCTCCTACATATTGTTTTAGATATTTTTCAACATCCTCCCATTTTACAGATCTTTTCCCTTTAAATATGATGTCCTGAATAAATACCGTTTTCTTTCCATCTATATCCTCGATTACATTTACTTTTCTTTCCACGTTTACCTCCTTCTGCTTTATTTAAATATACGCATTGCGTTATGTCAGAAACAAAAAATAAAACATTACATCGTAACTGGTAATAAAAAGTCATTAGTTAAATTATTCTATTTACCTGCTCTTTCGATTCGACATTCTATTTCTGCTCTATACTTTAATAAACGTAACAGATAATCTGGAAGTTCTCTTTTTTCTGCTTCCCAATCTTGAACGGTACGATACGGAATACCATAATAGTCACTAAATTCACGTCTGTTCATTCCCATTTTTTCTCTTAATTCTTTTACTTCTTTTCCTCTACTCATGATAAAACTCTCCCGCTAAATTAACGCATTGCGTTATTTAATAGTACCAGATATATGCTATGTTGTCAATCTGTCGTGCCAGCTCTTTTGCCTTATATTTCTCCTTAGAAGTCAGTTTTAGATAGAATTCTTTTTCTTCATAGCTTTTAGTTTTTAAAATAATATGCATATTATTTGACCATGTATTTTCTCTCAACAGCGTTGAGAGCTCTGGCCTGTCCTTATATGTTTCATAAAACGGTTTCCTTCTCCAGATATTCAGCTTTCTGCATTGCAGAAACAGCTTTCCAAAAACAACGATAATCAATAACATTTAACGGCACTCCCATCAATTCGGAAGTACCACTTTTTCCAACTTATTATTCACATCAAAGCAAACCTTGTCCCCTTCATTGATGTTACATTCATAGAGCATGGCATCCTCTGCTTTTATCTTTATTTCTTCTCCTGAAGAATTCATAAGCGTCACTATTGCCATGACTGGCATGCCTTTCGGTCGCTCTTCACAACCGAAGTCCAGGTCTTCATCAATTCGTTTTACTGTGTATATCATAGCAATTCCTCTGAAAATAATATTAGAAATCAGTTCTCCATGTTCCTTCGAATTTTCTCTATCAAAGTGACATCTGCTGGTAACCAGGCAACGCTGTCCAGTTGATCCTTCGTAAGCCATTTTGCAGCTTCCGCTTCTTTCAGTTCCAGGTGACCGGCTGTGACCTCTGCCCAGAAGCAGTCCATGGAAAGGTGAAAAGTGGGATAGTCATACTCTATAGTGTCAATCAAATCCCCTACCTTAATTTCTGTATCCAGTTCTTCCATGATTTCTCGCTTTAATGCTTCCTGAGGTGTTTCACCTGCTTCAATTTTTCCTCCAGGAAACTCCCAGCCGCCTTTCAGCTCACCGTAACCACGAGCCGTTGCAAAAATTTTATTCTTTTCTTTCATATTGTCACAGATAACTGCTGCAACTACTTTTATCGTCTTCATCTTTTTCGTACCTCAAATCATTTATGCTGTAATATTTGACTGTAAATACCGTAATAAATCTTCTCTCACTGAATGCTGCATTTTCATCGTTACTTTCGTGATCGGTTGCATACGTCCGCGATTATCTTCTTTCCGGGCATTTCTGGCTTCCACCAATCCCATTGTCACTTTCTTATCAAAAACTTTTTCAAAAGATTTTTTAGCCTGCTTCGCAAGTGTCACACGATGAACCAGAAACAACACTCTTTTGAAACCAAGCTCACGCATAGCAAGTGCGGATGCATATATCTTTCCTGTTCCCGAATTTGTCAAGAGAGTACGCACATCTTTTTATTTCTAATCACATAGAATTACAAAGCAATGCTCTTGTTTGCCTTTGGCAGCATATCCGCAGGAATCGAATTATGCAGCTTCCATACGAAACTGACAGGCCTCTCTCCTTCATGCTTCACATAATCTGCATTTCCTAAAAAAGTATATGGTGCTGTATATGAACCAAGCCTTTTAAATTCACGAACAAATAATGATATGATATCACCTGTATTCTTGTGATTAATATATCTCTGTATTTTTGCACTCGCTTGCCTATCCTGACTTTGGCTTTGCCAATGAAAGAGCTTATCGTTAATTGCATAATCCTCATACATAGTAGATGGAGAGAAATCCTTCTCTGATTTGTTCAGATTAATAAAAAAGATATCTGTTTTTTTGTCTTCAAAACGTTTTACACCTTCTCTGAATTCCGGTGATTCTGTCTCTGTAAATAATCCAAATGCAGCCATAATCTGATTTGTGTTATAACGGCAGTGTAAATCCAGAGGACAAAGATAAGAGTATTCATTTCTCCCAGCAACAAAACTGATATGCTTACGATTGTATTTCAAAATCTGCAGAACTTCATCTCTTACAAAAGTTTCCTTTAGGACTGACTCAATTCCTTCATCGATACTTTGGAAACCGCATTTAGCCGGATTTTTTTTATAAAATGTGTAATAAAGCATATTTCGCATAATGCGTTCTTCTTCGCTATTTGCAACTTTATTACCGTCAATATATCTAATCCAATAATCCAGTAGTCTGGCTGAGTTCACATGGAAAAATCCGGTCATCATACTGTAAATTTTATCATCTACATCTCTGTCATCTTCAATAATGCCGGCCCACTTTTTTAAGCGGAACAAAGATCTGGCACCTGTATTCTGATAGAAATCATACAGAGACATATTATATTCCAGCAAAAAGTTTTCCAGATTAAGCGGTAATCCGGTATCTTCTTCAAAGGTTCTCACCATTTCAATCAGTGCTCTTTTGTTATTATCTGTCTGCTTCAGGTTCTCCAGAATATATTCTTTTGCATACTTTTCAAGTTCGATATAGCAGCCTCTTGGCAGATTGCTGAATCCATCCTCCACCTGTTTGCGAATGGATTTTCGGCCTTTCCCTACAATTGCCTCAAATTTCATTGCAAAATTATACTTTTTGTTTGCCTGTCCAATAAAATCAAGAACCGTAAGGCAATCTTTCCCTGGACTTAAACGTAACCCTCGTCCTAGCTGCTGTAAAAATACAGTCGCACTTTCTGTTGGCCTCAAGAATAAGACGGTGTCTATAGCCGGTATATCCACGCCCTCATTATACAAATCCACAACGAAAATAAAGTTTATCTTTCCACTTAACAAATCTGTTTTTGCATCATTTCGAATATCGTCTGCACTTTTCGAAGATAATGCAATGGACGGGATTCCTTTATCATTAAAATATTTCGCCATGTAATTTGCGTGAGCAACACTGACACAAAATCCAAGACCTTTCACAGACGAAATATCTGTCACATATTTTTTTACACTGTTTAAAATCAAAGCGCAACGTCTTGTATCTGCCGTATATACTTTTTCCAGCTCTGACACATCATATTTACCACGCGTCCATTTGAAATTCCTATAATCTGTGTCATCTGTTACACCAAAATACTGAAAAGAACTTAACAGATTTCGATCAATCGCTTCACCCAACAGTAATTTTGATGCAATACGTCCATCAAAATACTTCAGGATATCCTTACCATCCATTCGGTCAGGAGTAGCAGTCAATCCTAATAGAATCTTCGGCTCATAGTATGCCAGTAATTCCTGATAAGAATCAGCTGCTGCATGGTGGAATTCATCCACTATGATAAAGTCATAATAGTCCTTGCTTGTCCACTGAGAAAGCTTTGCAGAATTGAATGACTGGATACTGATAAACAGATGCTCAATATCCGTTGGTTTATAACCATCTACGTACAACTCACCAAAATTAAAGTCATTCAAAACTTCCTGGAATTTCTGAATGCTCTGTTCGAGAATCTCCTTTCTGTGAGCCACAAATAACAAGCGTGCTCTTGGGTTCTTCTCCTTAAAAGCTTTATAATCAAATGCCGCAATAATTGTTTTTCCAACACCTGTCGCTGCAGAAACCAGATTACGATAATGTCCGTATACTTCTCGTTCTGCAGCAAGATTATCCAAAATTTCCTGCTGATATGCATATGGTCGAATCGAAACCTGAAGACTACGTTTTGACTTTCTATCAAATGTAGCCCTCGTTAATTCTTTTTTCAGCTTTTCATGACAGTCTGGGTTTTCAGGGTCAAAGGTTTCAAAAGAGGCATCATTCCAGTAGCTCTCAAAGGAAACCGAAAACTTTTTCACAATATCAAATGACTCTTTCTCAGTCACCTTCACATTCCACTCCAATCCCCCAGTCAAAGCTGGATTTGAAAGATTTGATGAGCCAATATATGCAGTTGAAAATCCAGTGTCTCTTTTAAACAAATAAGATTTTGCATGCATACGTGCATGATTCGTTTCATAATTAATCTTCACTTCCGTATTTGGAAGCTCTGCAAGAGCAACAATCGCTTTATAATCTGTAGCCTGTGTATAAGTCGTTGCAATCACACGTAAACGAACACCCTCTCGTTTCGTGAATGCAGTCAATTCCACAAGAAGTGGGCGTATTGCACTCCACTTAATAAATGAAACCAAAAGATCAATAGAATCAGAGGACAAGATTTCTTTCTTCAATTCCGAAAGCATACTTGGCTCATTTTTAGATCCTGTAAACAAGGTATTCTCTACAATTGACGTTTCCGGATGCACAGCTTTGATTGTATTAATGCTTCTTGCTGAATTCATTTTTTCATATAATGAGGTTAATACTTCTCCTTTTTCAAGAATGATATTATCCTCAAATTCAGGTTCATTCGTATGCTCTGCTATTTCCTGAACGATTTCATTACATAAGCGAATTTGTGCCAGTAACGATTCATTTTCTTTAGATGACGGGAAACTGTCTCTTAAGTATTGCAAAGCCTGATTTATGACATATGATATGTATATGGTAAGAATACGTCTTGCATCCTCTCCATCAAGCTTTTCTAATTCTATATCATATTTTTCATGATCAAACTGCTGCAGTTCTTTATTTATTCTCGTATTAACAATCTATTCGTATATCCCATTTTTTAACATTAAACCCATCTCCTTGTTATGTATCATTCCTATTTACAACAATGTAAGTCAGAATATACTGTTATTATTAATTATACTACACAGACTCATAATTCGGTGGGAAAACTTTCCGGAAGCAATTCTTCGAAATACATATAATTATAAGGAAAATTCATAATGCTTTCTTCCACTCTTCTGTTCGTGGCTCTGCTGTTTTCTTGTTCCTACTTCAATCTGCTTTGCAGCAAGTGCTTATAATACACTTGTCATAAATAAGATTCTGGAATTTCAGCTTGTTCTAACAATTTTTCGCTTTGATAGGCATTCTTCGTAAATCCAATATGTTAAATAAAAACGCCAGTAGAATACTCCACTGACGCCTTACAAATACTATTGTTTTTTCTTATTATGTATTAATAACTTTACTTATGATTCCCAATAGCATTTGAATCATTCTCTCAAATGACTCCTTAAATTTTTGTATTCTACCCTATCACACTGGCACCAAATGGCATGAAAGAAAGTCTTGCCATCTTGAAAAACTGCTTTCCAAACGGAATTCCAACTATCGTAATACACCATATACAACCAACTATCAGATTTCCAAGCGCCATTTCCCAACCAAAAAATACAATCCATATGAGATTTACCAAGAATGAAAACATACCATTTCCATACACGATTTCTTTTCCAAACGGCCAGAATGCCAAAGTTGCAAATTTAAAGCATTGCAGGCCTACCGGAATTCCAATAATTGTAATACACCATATGCATCCTGCAAAAACCCATGCCAGTCCACCCAGCAATCCTCCAAATATAAACCAAAGGATATTACCTATAGTTCTCATGATAACACATCCCCCTTAAAGTCCTCTGAACATCTGATCAACATGATTTCTACGATTTCTCAACCAACTTTACGGCAGAATCTCAAGCCAGTATCCATCTGGATCTACAATGAAATAGATTCCCATCTCTTCATTTTCGAAGCAAATGCACCCCATCTCTTCGTGCTTCTTGTGCGCTGCCTCATAATCCTCTGCCTTGAATGCCAAGTGGAATTCGCATTCACCCAGATTATACGGCTGTGGATGATCTTTAAGCCAGGTAAGTTCCAACTCAAAATCACTTACATCGTTGCTCAGATACACAATAATAAAATCATCTGTAGTCTTTCTTCTCACTTCGTGCAGATCAAGGGCCTCGTTGTAAAATTTAATAGATCGGTCCAGGTCTGATACATTGTAGTTTTCGTGAATCATCTTAAATTTCATAGTTCTTCTCCTTTTGTATATTCTGTGTTTCTAATACGTGATTTATATTGCGGATACTCAGTAATAAACCGCTTAATTACATTGGCATCATTCCAGTAATGCATTGGAAAAATGACATTGCAATCTACATTTTTAAGGAAATACAGGATCCCGTTGGCATAGTGATCTCCCTGTCTCGGATCTAAGGGAACAAATGCAGCGTCAAAATGCATACCCTTAATTTTCCTGATCTCCGCACGATATGCTGAAGTAAGTCTCTGGTTGTCAGCTTTCGGCTCACCATCCCAATACCAGTCATTTAAGTCACCGGCATGATAAATGGTACCTTCCTTTGTTTTGATAATAAATGCGACACCACTATCGTTAGACAGCAATGTATCGACTCTGGTATCATGATCCAGATTATAAGTTTGATCATGATAAACATATGTGATCTTCATATCCGATAAATGATTTCTTTTTCGTATATCATTGGCCAAGACTGCCTGATAAGTCATCCCCATATCATCAAGAAGCCCAAAGATTTGTGGGTTAAAATGGTCCTCATGGAAGTGACTGCAAAAAACAATTACTTCTTTTTCCTTGTCAAGGTGCGGTAATTCACCCTTGTAATAATCAAAAATATAGTAGCATTCTCTACTCTCAACTAAAAATCCACTATGGTTAATGTAAGTAATTTTCATGATATCTCCTGTATAAATTGCTGGTGCTGAATAGCAAAATCCTATACCGGCTTTATTTCCGTTCATCTGCACATTTTTTAGTAATGATATTCTATCCCAAGACTGAGGCATTGTATATATAAATTTTACGTCAATGGAATTATTCTTTTATCTTTAGTGGTTATTCCCTGTTAGATGTCAAATCTCCACCCACAATCACCATGATAAATCATTTGTTTTGTCATACCACCGTCAATACAGATGTTTTCACCTGTGATAAAACCTGCTTTTTCAGAGCAAAGAAACAGTACCATATTGGCAATATCCATGGGATTTCCCACACGATGAACCGGCTGCTGCACTGCATCTGCTCCTGTATATTCGGTAAAGTCAGTATCTATCCATCCCGGAGAGATTGAATTGACTCGTACTCTTCCTGCAAGGCTGACTGCCAACGCATGAGTTAATGCTGAAATTCCGCCTTTTGCTGCGGTGTAACTTTCTGTTTGCGGTTGACTCATGCGGTCACGGGAAGATGAAATATTGACAATGGCAGCTCCTTCAGAAAAATATGGCTGAAATAGTTTGGCCAGATAAAACGGTGCCGTAACACCTACTTTTAATGCATAATTGAATTCTTCATAAGAGCAGTTGTCAATTCCTTTCATCAACGGTAATGCGTTGTTGATAAGATAATCCACATGACCATATTCAGTAATCACCTTTTGAACAAATTTCTCTAATGTATCCTGCTGTGCAAGATCACCGGTAAAGTAAACTCCGGGCTGCTTATCAATGCTGCAGATAAGAGCCCCCTGCTTCTGAAATTCCTCTGCAATAGTCTTTCCAATGCCCTGCGCGCCTCCCGTCACAATCACTACTTTATTTTTAAACTCCATATAAAACTCTCCCCAAAAAATCCGATTTTTATTTCTGCTGCCACAACATTGTATATTCTTTTTCGCCAGTAGCACCATCGAATCCTTCGCATTGGATATCGAACCCTTCTCTTTGGTAAAAAGAAAGAGCTCTGGTATTCTTCTGGTATACATTTAATCGTAATCTGACTTTTTTATTCTTGGTATAATCTAACAAAAGCTTACCTATACCACATGACTGCATTTCATCAGAAACAAAAATACCTTCAATATATTCGTTACTTAGTCCTACAAATCCTTGAATCATTTTATCATCTTCATACACATAGACTTCCGCTTGTAACAACATTTCCTTCACTAATTCATAATTACTTGTCCAGTATTGCTCAGGAATAAAATAATGTGCTTTCAGATTGGTCTTTAGCCATATGTCAGCAACTCTATTAATATCTATGTTCTGCATCTTTCTGATCATAACAAATATTCTCCATCCACGCCTGATTTCCGGGTATCATTTTTAATACTGATTTTACCGTACTTTTTGATCTCAGTCCATCCTTTATACCCAGGCGATAGAAAAACCTGAAATGATAATTTTACAAAGTCTATTACTTGTTGTTAGTTCATAATTTATGTATAATAAAATTCATATAAGAAATACACGCTCAGCATGTGGCTTGGAAGATAGATAATCCTCATGTTTGGCGATATACGGGGAGGAAATTCTCATGGGTAAACAATCCACCAGGGAAAACAAAACAATTTACCAGCTTTGCCGAGAAGCGGCAGGACTTACAAGAGCAGAGGCCAGTGAAAAAATGAATGCTGTATCTGATTCAAAAATTGAAAAATTTGAATATGAAACACAAGAACCTACGCCTTATGATATCCTCCAGATGGCAGATGCCTATAAAAGACCAGATCTTTGCAATTATTATTGCTCGCACAAATGCGAAATCGGTCATCGTTATGTTCCAGAAGTAGAAGTGACCGATCTGTCAAATATCATTTTGGAGACAATTGCCAGTCTGAATGAAATCAATCCTCTTACCGGTCGTCTGATCCAGATTGCCCGTGACGGTAAGATCAGCGATGATGAAATAAAAGATTTTGCTTATATCAGTAAAAAACTTGATGAAATTTCTTTAGCCATAGACTCTTTGAATCTTTGGGTAGATAAGACAGCCGGAGAACAGGGGCTTAATCTTGAGCTCTTAAATGCCGAGAAAGAAAAATTAAAATAATCCATAACGCCAAGAAAGGCAATGAACCATTTCTGACTCATTGCCTTTTACTTTACATACACTGTAATTGATTTACGATACTTTCTGTTCTTCGAATTGCTTCTCTCTTTTCTTTTTCAATATCATATCCCATTCGTTTTCTCCTCCTGATCCATTATGAATGTGACGTCACCAATGCTATAATGCCACCGACAATCAACAATGGAAAAGCAATATACATCAGTCCACCTACAACCATACCAATCAATATCACCGGTAAGAAAATAACTGTGCAAAGTAGTTTCATAATTCCCCAGGATGCTCTTAACCCAAAAACAAAAAATTTTCCAACAAACCAAATCATACAAATTACAAATAATAATGATAACATTTTTACTCCTCCTGAAACTCATTCTAATATATATCTTTCATTTATATTCTCCCCTATCACACGGGCACCAAGATCAACTATTTAATTCCTGGAACATTTTTCTGCATCAATCGCAAGTACAAACATCAGAGCATCCAACGCATTTCCTGGATCCTGCACATCAATAACATAAGTGTCTGTCATGTGAAACAGTTCTTTACTAACCCGTACAATTGAATAACCGTTTCTATCAAGAATGCTATAATCCCATTCCATAATGGTTCCATCAATATGCCATCCATTATAATCAATATTATAATGTGGTGTCAGGAATGAGAATTCTTTGCTCAGACATCCGATGTAACTGCCGTTTTTGTAAATTTCAAATTTAGGAAGGAAGGTAAGAATTTTCTGAACAACCATTCCTACTTCATTTCCATAAGCATCATAAATTGCAAGTTTATGTCCCCAGGACAACTGGCCCTTTACTACATAAGCAGTGTTGCCTGCTTCATCATGGATATCATAGCTGTCAAACCATGAAAACAGCCTTTGTTTAAATAATAACTTCATAACTTTTCACCGCTCTCTCCAACAGACATAATAGGTTCTTTATAAGTACCATAATACCATGCCAGAACACCTTAAAAAATATGTAAATCGAAGAATTAACCCATCTTATTTCACAGATTATGATAAAACATATATGTCCAACTATACATTTCTACTTGTTCCCAAAAAGATATAAAAAAGACCATTTACTGTTTTACGGTAAATAGCCTTTTCATTTCCATATTCAATTTATATCATAATGAACCGCTTATCATCCCTGTAAATTCCAGTTTACACATCAAATCGTTTTCTTTATTCTATCACAGCATCTATTATTCCGCCATCTATCGTGGATAACGGTAGACGACCTCAAGTTATATACTTCTTTATGATGTTATTACTTTGTATTTGTGTTTTAATGCTTTTGACAGTGCAACATTTGTAAATGGAACAATCTGATCATTTTGCAAGCGGCCAAGGACAATACCTGGATCTCTGTCAATTCTTTCAGCAAATCTGCGGATAGCATTTTCGCTAAACTCATTCATTTTAACAAAAGCCTCATATTCTCCTGGAGGAATCAATTTATCTTCCGCATATTTATCTGCTGCATCCTCCTGTCCAGCATACTCATTTTCAAACGTAATTCCATAATCGCCATTAATAATATGGCCAATCTCATGGAACAAAGTAAACCAAAATGTATCTGAATAGAAACGTCTGTCATTCACCATCAGCATTACATTCTGCCCAATTTTCTTGGTTGCACCATTTATTCCTGAACCTGGAAGATTTGGAAGCATTACGAATATTACTCCCGCATCTTCAAAGGCCTTCCTAATCAATGGGTAAAAATCACCATGCTGTGTTGTTAATGTCAATGCATAATCAACAGCTTTTTCAAACTTCTTTTTGTCAAACTTAGGTGCTTCTATCTTCAGTGCCTGATTAATTGCAATCTGAACCATCGCATTTGCTCTGGCAATATTAGCCTCTTTCATATCCTCAGATGCACTTCGGAAACTAACTGCCATATTTTGCTTTGTGAAAACAGATAATGATGCAACATTTAAAAATTCACGTAGGCACTTAATCTGCTCATTTGTTTTTCTCGGAAGATCAGGCAGTCCAAAATTCTCTCTGAAATATGTGTACTGAAAGTACTTGAATATTCTTCTTTCCTGTTCTAATTCCTTAGATAATTCAAACTCAGCAATCAAAGTGTCATAGCTCTTCTGAAGATTCAGCCAGTATTCAACACTAGTCCCTAACATTCGAGATAATTTCATGGCTATATCGATTGATAAGCTTTGCTCCCCACGTACCAGAATACTTAAATTCTTCGGCGTGGTATCTAATCGTTTTGCAAAATCTTTCTGAGAAAGTCCACTTTCTTCAATAATTTCTTTGATATAGTATCCAGGATGAAAAGCAATCTTATCATTATATTCAATATAATTACTCATAATGGTTACTTACCTCCTTTACTTCAACAATTCTAACCACACCAGCAATTTCATCAATATTACAAGGATCATAAGGTTCTTCATTCTCATCTAATGGCTGAATAATAATACGCCATGGATCTCTCCTTTCTGGCTTCAACCTCCCCCGGCTTAGTAGTCATGAGTGAGTAAAGCTTTAATGTCTTATCGAACTTATCCTTGAACGGAATGATAGTACTTCCATAGAACAGAAGTCCTTCACCTTCACAATAATCTGTAAATAATTATCCGGCTGCAATCCGTTTTCTCATGATCATATTACTTTTCCTGTGCACATATCATATCCCATGCTTCATCATCAATTTCTTCATTGTGAAACAATTTTTTCTTGTCCGCATCTGTTATTTTTCTGATCACACGACATGGGTTTCCCGCTGCAATAGACCAATCCGGGATATCTTTTGTTATAACACTGCCTGCACCAATTACTACATTGTCTCCAATATGTACCCCAGGACACACTACTGTATTTCCTCCAAGCCATACATTATCGCCGATGGTAACCTCTTTGCCATATTCAAAAGCAGAATTGCGCGTATCCGGGTAAATTGGATGTCCTGCCGTATAAATAGATACATTGGGCGCCATCTGACAGTTATCACCGATTTTTACCTTTGCCACATCTATAATTGTACAGTTATAATTTGCAAAGAAATTTTTACCTACTTCTATATGCGAACCATAATCGCAGTAAAAAGGCGGATTAATAAATGCACCTTCAGATTTTCCCAAAAGTTCTTTCACTATTTCTGCAATCCCGTCAAAATCCGACCGATCTGCAAAATTAAGTTTTTGCAGGATTTTTCTACACTTCACCTGTTCTTCCATAACTGCTTCATCTGAAACGTAAGCAAGCTGCATATCTCTTCTTTTTTTCATGTCCATAATTTAATTCTCCATTTCTGTTAGATTTTTAATACAAAGGCCGCTATAATTCCCATTCCTTTTCCTAACGCACCGAAAAAGGTGATACAGTCGTTAAGGAAAACTGGCGAAAGAATAGCAATAAGCAGTGTTGTTGTTACGCTGTACCATGCCAGCAGGAACAGGATACTTTCATAACCAACCGTCATAGCTGGGCGCACAACTGGAATTTTACTTTGTAATTATGACTTTTCCTTCAGAATCCAGAAGAGGTGTAATACCAGCCCCGTATCCAGATTTCCAACAAAGATAATTAACTCCAGTCTCCTTATCTACAAGAATTTGGCGAATCCCTTCATCTTTAAGCGAACTTCCATCTCTAAATATAACTTCAAATCTTTCTTCTTTCTTTGCCATGTTTATTCCTCCTCGTTAAGCGCTAAATACCGATTTACACATCAAATCGTTTTCTTTATTCTATCACAGCATCTATTGTTCCGCCATCATTCCTTCAAACCTGGTTTCTGAAACGATTCCTGCTTTACGACATTTTCATTTACATCTATAACGCTGCACTTGAAATGAATTTTTTTATGGAAAATCATTTCACAAACGTGATCAGAAAACAATAAAAGCGTTCAAAAATGTCAGCTAAACCAGCTAACACTTTCGAACGCTTTGAAGCCCGTCGCCAAGAGGATTTGAACCTCCGACCCCTCGCTTAGGAGGCGAGTGCTCTATCCAGCTGAGCTATGACGACACATACTATAAACTCTTGTGTTCATTTATCTAAAGAACACATAAAATATATTACTATATTTTTTTATAAATTACAAGTATATTTTATAAGATGTTTCACGTGAAACATATCCAGGTGAATTGTTTCACGTGAAACATTTATGTTTTCATTTAATCATTACAGATACTTTTTCAGAAATGTAATTCTCCCTGCAGCCATATAACGCCCTTAAACCTCCGGCCGATCTGTGGTTCTCCCAACAGATCTTCTTTGTTAATGCAGACATCAAATTGCATATCATTACAATCCAAAGTCAGCTGATATATTTCTTCTCCTGTAATAATATTTTTAAATGGCATATAATCCAGGATTTCACCCATTACACTATACTGATCACATACCATGCCATAAGGCATAAAATAAGAATCCACTATCGTAAAAATATCATCTGTGACTATTCTCTGCGAAATCATAGAATATGTATCCATATCCTCCATTGTGAGACTTTCCATAGCCTCCTCATCGCCATTTCTGGCTGCTGCAATGAGATGATTTCTGTTTTTGGTCAATTCCCGTTCTATTTTTACTGCTTCTTTATCTTTTTCCACAGGTAACAGAATTTTTCCTTCCCTCGCCAGCCCGGAAAGGGTTAAAGGCTGGCTGTTGGGAAGCATACTGCCTTCATATTGCCACTGCATATATTCGGCAGCATTCTGAAGATAAAAAATTAATGTGACTCCTATTCTCAGATCATCACAGGCAGCTGCAAAAGATTCTTTATCTGCATGTTTTTCAACAGATACGCTTTCCTGTGTAGTAATACCTGATCCTCTGAAATAAGGAAAATAATAATCCACGTGGAACACATCATCCTCATCATACTGTCCACAGACTGTAATTCCACAATCACATCCATAATTTTTTTTAAATTCGGCAAATATACCATCCGTATAATTTTCTACTACTTTTTTCTCATCGTAGTTTTCTACTACATCCATGATAATCTGCCTGATACTGCTTCTTTTGGTGATCTTAGAAAAGCCGATTGCTCTCAGGTAACTGTGCATAAGAACACCTCCTCAAAAGGCTCCTTCTTATTAGGCACGAGTCTTTTTCTCAATTTTTGTCATTCCGCCCATGTATGGCTGAAGTGCCTTAGGAATATTTACAGAACCATCTGCATTCAGATTGTTTTCCAGGAAAGCGATCAGCATTCTTGGCGGTGCTACAACTGTATTATTTAATGTGTGAGCAAGATATTTCTTGCCATCTTTTCCATTTACACGGATTTTCAGACGGCGAGCCTGTGCATCACCCAGGTTAGAACAGCTTCCTACCTCAAAATACTTCTTCTGACGTGGGGACCATGCTTCTACATCCAGAGATTTTACTTTAAGATCTGCCAGGTCACCGGAGCAGCATTCCAGTGTACGTACCGGAATGTCCAGAGAACGGAACAGATCAACTGTATTCTGCCATAATTTATCAAACCACATTGGGCTCTCCTCTGGTCTGCAGACTACGATCATTTCCTGTTTTTCAAACTGGTGAATACGGTAAACACCTCTTTCCTCCAGTCCATGAGCGCCTTTTTCCTTACGGAAGCAAGGGGAATAGCTGGTCAGAGTCTTTGGAAGTTCTTCCTCAGGAATAATCTGGTCAATAAATTTACCGATCATAGAATGTTCACTAGTACCGATCAGATATAAATCCTCTCCCTCAATTTTATACATCATAGCATCCATCTCTGCAAAGCTCATAACACCTGTTACAACATTGCTTCGGATCATAAATGGTGGTACACAGTAAGTAAATCCTCTGTTGATCATGAAATCACGGGCATAAGAGATAACAGCAGAATGAAGTCTTGCAATATCTCCCATTAAGTAATAGAATCCATTACCAGCCACACGTCTTGCGCTATCCAGATCAATACCATCAAAGTTTTCCATAATTTCTGTATGATACGGAACTTCAAAATCCGGAACTACCGGCTCTCCAAATTTCTCGACTTCTACATTTTCACTGTCATCCTTACCAATCGGTACAGATGGATCAATGATATTCGGGATTACCATCATATTCTTCAGGAGTTCTTCTTCTACTTCCTTCTCTCTGGCAGAAAGCTCTTCAATACGGCTTCCGGAAGCAGCTACCTGCCTTTTTACTTCTTCAGCTTCTTCTTTCTTTCCCTGTGCCATTAATGCACCAATCTGTTTGGAAGTTTTATTTCTCTCTGCGCGAAGTGCCTCTACTTCCTGTTTAATCTCTCTGTTTTCTTTATCCAGTTCCAGAACCTTATCTACCAGCTCCAGCTTGTTATCCTGGAATTTATTACGGATATTCTGTTTTACAATCTCCGGATTTTCTCTCACAAATTTGATGTCTAACATTTTGTTCCTCCTGTAAATATGTAACTATCCATATTTATTATTTCTTTTTTTCTTATTTTTAAACAATATATCAATTCTCTTCCATGTCTCCCAGGCCAAAGTTTACAGCTTTTCTAAGTGCCTCTACCTCTTCCTGGCTTAACATAACATAAGACTCACCTTTTACAATTTCCTTCAGATAAAGGAAACAGTTATCACGGCTGTGGACTGCATTCAAAATCAATCCAGTATTATCCTTATCCAATAATGCAAGAGCAAAGCTTAGTTTTCCCCCTACATCATCAAAGGCATCATATTTTTCCACACCATATTTACTGAACATTTTCTCCAGATTTTTCTTGATAAAAAGGATATCATGTTCATGATCTTCCTTTGCCTCATAGAGCTTATCAATCTGGGCAAATTTTCTCACAAATATTTTTTCCAGGGATTGTGCGTCACTGCCCTTCATAAACGTTTTATATTTTCGTTCCAGGCGGCTTAGCCTCATACTGCTGCTTACACTTTTTATCAGCAGAAAAACAGTAAAAACCAGCAGTATGATAATAATAATTCCAGGATCAATCCCCAGATTGTCAAAAATACTACTCATATCACTGACTCTCCTTAATTTATAGACTCAAACAGATCTATAATTCTTTCCAGTTCATCCTTGGAATAATATTCAATCTCAATTTTGCCTTTATCATTTTTCTTTCTGTGAATCAGCACTCTGGTTCCCATGATTCCCTTCATTTTTTCTTCCAGGCTTTCATAGATTGCATCTTCAGCAGTAGTTGTTTTCTGTTTCTTTTCTTTTTGAGGATTTAAAATACGTTTTACCAATGATTCTGTTTCACGTACACTTAATTTTTCATCAAACACCCTCATTGCTACTGTTTCCTGCTTTTCTTTATCAGAAATAGCCAATATTGCCCTGGCATGTCCGGCAGTGATCATTTCATCTATCAGCATCTGCTGAACTTTTGCACTAAGTTTCAAGAGACGCATGGAATTCGTAACCGCTGTACGGCTCTTTCCTACTCTGTCAGCAATTTCATCCTGTTTCAAATGAAATTCATCCATCAGCCTTTTATATGCCATTGCCTCTTCAACAGGATTCAGATCCTCTCTCTGGATATTTTCAATCAGAGAAATTTCAACCAGTTCCTGAGCAGAAAATTCTTTTACTATAACCGGTACTTCTTTCAAGCCGGCAAGTTTTGCAGCTCTCCACCGTCTTTCGCCTGCAATAATTTCATAATAGTCTTTTTTATCGGACACTAATAGCGGTTGAAGTATTCCATACTGTTTAACGGACTCTGAAAGTTCTAACAATGCATCTTCATCAAACTGTTTCCGTGGTTGATCCCTGTTTGGTTCCACATTTGATATCTTTACCATCATTGCTGTTTTTTTCTGATTTGATGATTCGTTTTTCTGGTCCGCTTTTACAGATATTTCTGTTTTTTTAGTGGGTTTAGTGACTGGTTTCCTTACATTTTCTCTGCTGACAGGTGTTTTTTCCGGAAATAATGCATCCAAGCCTCTGCCAAGTCCATTTTTTCTACCTGCCATTAATCGTCCTCCCTGTTGATAACTTCTTCTGCCAGGAGGCGATAACTTTCTGCTCCTGATGATCTGGGATCATAAATTGTTATAGGCTGTCCATAACTGGGAGCTTCCGCCAGTCTGACATTTCTAGGAATAATTGTTTTGTAAATATTCTGATTCAGATTTTCTTTCACATTCTCAACAACCTGAAGTGACAGATTTGTACGGGCATCATACATGGTAAATACAACACCTTCCATTTTCAAGCGCTTATTCAATCTTTCCTTCACTAAATCAATGGTATGAATAAGCTGTGAAAGTCCCTCTAATGCATAATATTCACACTGAATAGGTACTAACACAGAAGTAGCTGCTGTAAGAGCATTGATTGTCAACATATTCAAGGATGGCGGGCAATCTAAAATAATATAATCATATTTACGTCTTAGCTTATCCGTAATTCCCTTTAATATGTACTCTTTGTTATCAATGCCTACCAATTCGATTTCTGCACCGGAAAGATTAACATTAGACGGAATCAGATCTACATTTTCTACAACATCTTTAATAATTGTATTCTTTGCTTCTGCTTCTCCCAGTAAAAGTTCATACAATGTATTCTCTGGGGCATTTTTATCCACACCCAATCCACTGGTAGTGTTCCCCTGAGGATCTATATCAATTGTAAGTACCTTTTTCCCTTTTTCCGCGAGGCAGGCTGAAAGATTAATTGCAGTTGTAGATTTTCCCACTCCGCCTTTCTGATTGGCAACTGCTATAATTCTTCCCAATTGTATTCCTCCTTTATGAGGTTATTGTTATAACATACTTTTGTACATTACGCAGATTCATTATAACACTTTTACTATGATCATGCCACATAATGTTTCACGTGAAACATAAAAAATATAGTTTTATTTTTATATTTGTAACACTTTTTCATCACATAGTATCTTATATTAACTTGTAAATTCTTTGTTTTTGGCGTATAATATATTTATATTTTTATATTTGTCACACAAAGCAAATGCCCATATAAAGGAGGCAGACTATGAATAAAAACAAGCACAAAATTATAACATTTGCTGCTCTTATGACTGTTGCCACTGTTGTGATTCATTTTATAAACCGTACAATTGCAGCTGCGGCACAATTAAAACAATTGCTTGGAATTACCAACAGTAAATATTTTGAATGGCGTTTTGGAAATATTTATTATACAAAAAAAGGTAATGGTAAACCAATTCTGTTAATTCATGATACATTACCTGGTGCCTCCGGTTACGAATGGTCTGAAATCGAAGAAAAACTGGCTAAAGATCATACTGTATACACCGTTGATCTCTTAGGTTGCGGACGTTCTGATAAACCGGGAATTACTTATACTAATTTTGTATATGTGCAGATGATCTGTGACTTTATCAGAAAGATAATCGGACAGAAAACCGATATTATTGCCAGCGGTTTTTCAAGTTCCTTTGTTATTATGGCCTGTCACAACGAAAAAGAATTATTTAACAAAATCATGCTTGTAAATCCGCCAAGCCCTGACTGCCTGAGACAGATGCCAACAAGAAAAGATCATTTATTAAAACTAGCTCTTGAGATTCCTGTTTTTGGAACTTTAATCTACCATATGATTGTCTCAAAGGAAAATGTAGCCAATTTATTTGTTGAAAAGATGTACTATAATCCATTTCATGTAAATACCCAGATGGAAGATGCTTATTATGAAGCATCTCACAGCGGTGGCTGTTATGCCAAATATTTTTATTCCAGTATGATTTCTAAATATATGAATATAAATATCAGTCATGCAGTGAAATCTCTGGATAACAGTATTTATATCGTGGAAGGTGAATCCGAACCAAACGGCAAATCAATTATGAATGAATATCTCACAGATAATCCTGCAATTGAGACTGCAATTATCAATGAATCCAAACATATTCCTCAGATTGAAAATCCCGAAGAATTTTGGGAACATATCCAGATTTTCTTTTAAAAAAAGATCCTCTGACTTATTTGTCAGGGGATCTTTTTTGCTAATTTTCTGTACCTGTCAGTGTTTCAAATGCTGTAAATAATTCTTTCACTGTCATCTTATTTACCAGATATATTTTACTGTCTACTTTTACTGCATAGTAATTCGTATCATAGCTATAATACTCTGCTTCCATTTTATTTCCGTCTTCTTTTATAAATGTAACTGTCATTTCCGGATCTGTTTCAGGCTTAAATTCGTCTGTAAGTCTCTTCTGTGCAGCCAGATTAATCAGCTTATTATAAAATGTTGTAAACTGCGTTTCATCCACTTCTGACCCATCCAGTTTATAAGTAACAGTCTCTTTTTCATTTCCATCATCATCTTCAGATGTTTCACGTGAAACATTTACATCATAATCACTGCCCTTATAATTTACCTTCACTTCTTTCAGGTCATTGGTTGAAACATAATTTACTGTCATATCCCAGAAGTCTTCCTCTGATTTATCTGTAAGTGCAGATAAAGTATCCTCAGACATAGTGTAAACCTGATCACTGTCATTTACCATTACATATCTGTTGCTGTCATCCAACTCTTTGCCCACTGTGATCACCAGTTGCTTATTCTCTACGGTTTTTTCTGAATCTTCTAAATCCGATACCTCTGTATCCTCTGATGTATCTTTACTTTCTGCAGCCTCACTCTGAGTCTCATCTGTTGTTTCATCTTCAGTCGAACTATCCTCTGATGTATCAGAAGAATCTGTATCCTTCTGATCTTCCGTATAATCAACTGTGATAACCGCATATGGCTTATCCAATCCATAAGTGCTCTTATCTTTACACTTGTAATCTACGAAAGAATTATATGCCATACTTCCAAAAGAGGTTGTCAAAGAACTAACAGTGGCTGTATCTGCTTTTTCCTCATCACCATCCCCTTTAACTGTCCACAGATTTGTATCCGTATTTTTAGAAAGTTCATAGGACTTGTCACCTTTTACAGTGATTTTATTTATATTATCTGTATCAGATATCACCGGAAAATCTTCCATCTGTGCATAATCATATAATGTTTTTGTAAAAGGCTCTATACAGGAGGATTCCACCATATAAACTGTACTCTTGTCATCATCCTTATATACATAATATTGACTTGTGGATGAATTTTCATCACCTACATATAATGTAGTTGTCTTTTCCTCAGTTTCTTTATCCTCTGATTTTTCTGATTCACAGGTAATCTTTATGGTATTGGAGGGTGAATCCAGACCATATTCTGCCAGATCATCCACATCACCGAGCACTCTATCTGATTCTACCGATGTCAATGCAGAAGCTGCATCTGACAAAGTAGTCTGGTTTACAGGAAAATCCTCTTCATCCTTTTTAACCCATTTGTCATCCCTTTTTTCAAAAGTAGTTTCTTTCTCATCTACTAAGAAATCCAAAGATTTAATATCATCTGCTGATGCTGTAAAAACACTTGTTTTCTCGCTTTCCTCTTCTGATTCTTCTTTTGCCTCCTGTTTGGCTACGAAGGTTTTAACACCTGCGTAGCCGCCACAGCAGACAGCAAGAACAGCAACTGCAATGATCATTTTAACAGTTTTATTCTTCATTTAAGCCTTTCTCCTCTTTATCCAAACAACAAATCCAATAACAAGGAAGATTCCCGGAATTAATGCAATGGTGCAAATCTTCCAGAATGCTGCATCATAATCAGTAATTGTCAGATAAGATACTTCCAGACTCTTGGAAGGAATTGATACACTGGCGCTTTCCTCTGTATCTGTCATCCATTTCAAAGACTCCATGATCAGTTTCTCATTTCCGCCGGATACCATCTGATTTGTCTGTGAATCCATCAGATTAGAGGTAGAATAGTAGACGATCTGTGTCTCTTTGTCATCATCCAGACTTTCTGTAATACTAACCCCCAGATCAAAGGGACCTTCTACATCTCCATCCTCTTTTTCAATGGTATTACTGTTAAGGTCAGTTTTTGAATATGCCTGATCAGAGGTTGTCAGTATACTTTCAATTTTTACTGTATCACGTACATCCTCCAGTTGTTTAATGCCCTGCGCATATGGCACAAGTACATAGTAACCGGCAGAAGCAGTCTCAGAGCTTGCATCTGTACTGTTAATAGTCGGAACCAGATAGTATGGCATCTGCATTGCATAATGCTGATTGTCTCCCTCAAATACCACACCATCTACTCTCTGTACACCATAATTTTCCAGGATTGCATCAAAATTTGGCATATCTTCTGTTGTATAATCGGAGAAAATCATTGCTTTTCCGCCGTTTTCAAGATATTCAATAATCGCATCCTTCTCGTCAGAGGAAAAATCTGTAGAAGGTGAGTCAATAAAAAGACAGTCTGCATCATCCGGAACAGTTCCCTCTGTAAGCAGATTTAAGGATTTAATATCCATATTTGCCTTCTCAATATCCTCTTTTACAGAAGAATCCATATCTTTCTCACCATGGCCTTCTACTGTATATAAAACCGGCAGATTTTCTGAGGTTACATATCCTATTGCACTTGTGATCTGACCTTCACCATCAAAGCCTGTAGTCTGGGAACTATAAGTCTGATAATCCATAGATGTCTCATACATATTGTTATAATCAATTACCTTATTTCTATCTCCACAGACAACAATAAGACTGTTAGCAGAAAGATCATCGCTGGTATACTGTGAAACAAATTTAGGATTTACAACCGGATCCTTCTGTTCTACCTTAATATGCTTGGATTCATCTTCATATTTTTTCAGCAAATTGACGATATTTTCATCTTCAGATCCGCTCTGTGCAATCTGATAAATCGTTACGTCTTTCTCCAGGTCCTTCAGCATTTTCTTGGTCTCATCACCGATACTGTACAGTTTCTGGCTGCTGATATCAATTTCTGAATATTTAGATGGAATCGTGCTTACGATCATGTTTATAACAATAACAACTGCAATAAAAATCACAGACATAACCATAGTATACGAACCATTTTTTATATGCTTTTTACTGATCGTTCCTATTAGTTTCTTCTTATCAAATTTGTTATGATTTTTGTTTTTCATTTTTTCTTTCAGTTTCATTCCTGTCACCTCCTAATTCCAACGTCTCTTTGATATAGACTGCATTGTAAGGAATAAGCAGACTGCAATCACTGAAAGGAAATATACAATACCTTTAATATCAAAAATATTACTTGTGAAATTATCAAAGTGTCCACTCAGGTTAAATACATTTAATACTTTCTGGATTCCACCCTCGAACACGCTTGATTTAACTACATATATAACAACAAGAATTACTTCTCCTATTACAGCTGCAATTGCTGAAATCAGTGCATTTTTGATCATCGTATAAAGAATGATCGCTGCTGCCAGAATCAGCAATCCAAAAGTAACGCAGGTAGACATAGATGTTTTGGAGAAAAAGGAAGAAATACCATTCATCATATAAAAAGCAAACAAAAGTACAAATGTAAGTACTGCTGCAATGACCTGGCTTTCTGTCAGAGCTGACATAAATACACCAATCGCAATATTCGCACATCCCAGAAGGAAAAATCCAAGGATTGCCGTATAAGCAGATTCAAAAGCTACTGTGCCAAATTTTGACATAATTAACGGATAAGTACACATTACAAGGATGGGAATTGCATAGACCGTTACCAACGCCAAATACTTGCCAATTACAATATTACCTACAGAAACAGGAGCTGTAAGAAGCAACTGATCTGTTTTCTGTTTTCTTTCCTCAGCAAGTACACGCATAGTCAGGATCGGTACTCCGATCAAAAATACAAATGTAACCGCACTTAATGTATATTCAAATTTAGGATATGCAGCAGAAAGCTGATATGCTGAAAAATAAATTCCCGTCAACACCAGGATAAAAAAGATAAACAGATATCCAACCATTGATGTCAGGTAACTTTTCAGCTCTCTTTTATAAATTGCTGTCATGATTCTTTTCCCCCTTCATCTTTTTTCTGTGTATCTTTTTCCACAGCTTCTGTCTTTATTTTGTCATCATCCCCTGAATTATGAATCTCCTCTTCTGCACTTTCAGACACCTCAGATACCGGTTTATCAGATGCTGTAAGCTCAAGGAAAATTTCCTCGAGAGATACTTTCTTTGACTTCATTTCATAAATAGGACAATTCAGCTGTGCCATCTTATAGAAGACGCTTTCTCTCACATCATTCTGCTCTTCTGTAGAAATATTTACATTCCAGAGATTTTGTTTATCATCATGCTTCAGAGATACTGTATCAATTCCTTCTATCTCCTTTAAGCCCTGCTCAATAGCGGTTTTATCACCTTTAATGAGCATATCAAGGGTATTGGAACCTTCTGCAAGCTTGCCAAGATTCTCAGGTGTATCACTTGCCACAAGCTTTCCATGGGAAATGATTAATACATAATCGCATACTGCACTTACCTCTGAAAGTATATGTGAACTAAGAATCACAGTATGTTTTTTCTTCAAATTTTTAATCAATGTTCTTATTTCTATGATCTGCTTAGGATCAAGACCTACTGTGGGTTCATCCAGAATAATCACCTCTGGATATCCCATAATAGCCTCTGCCAGCCCCACTCTCTGGCGGTAACCCTTGGACAGGTTTTTGATCAGACGATTTCTCATGTCAGATATTTTTACCATATCCATTACTTCTTCTATCATAGATGCTTTTTTATCTTTGGGAATTTTCTTAAGATCTGCCACAAATTTCATATATTCTAGAACGGTCATATCGAAATAGAGAGGTGGCTGTTCCGGCAGGTAACCAATACATTTTTTTGCCTCTTCAGGCTCATCCAGGATATCATGTCCATCAATCGTAACCGTACCTTCTGTAGATGCAATGTATCCTGTTATCATATTCATTGTGGTTGATTTTCCTGCACCGTTAGGGCCCAGAAATCCGTAGATTTTGCCTTTCTCTATTTTAAAAGAAAGGTGGTCAACTGCCGTATGGTCGCCATATTTTTTGACCAGATTGTTTACTTCAATCAAATTACTCTCCTCCTTATTATTCAATAAATAGAGAATGTCCTCAGGTGAAACAGAGAATGGGGGAACCCGAGGACATCTCTATGGAGAATAGTTTATGACGAAGTTGTGATGAAAATAGGTTGAAAATGTGTTTATTTTGTGATGTTTATGTGGATAACTTTATTCAACTATCCTATATTTTTATTTCTTTTCTGAATTTTTTTATGAAAGCGGTGTTTTTAGTGGTGTACCCGCTTTGCGCGGATAAGCCTTTGGAGTTGATTTTATTTTTTTGACAGGAATCAAGGATCGAGATATTTCCGTATCAGGAAGATTAAAATAAGTGATTTCCTGCAAATCCCCACCAAGTATTTTTATAGCCTTTTCCGCCTGTCTGGTCTCTTCCTGAACTGTTCCGGACTTATAGGAAATAAAACTTCCTCCTTTTTTTACATAGGGGAGACAATATTCAGACAACGTAGCCAGATTAGAAACAGCTCTGGATACACAAAGATCATATTGCTCGCGATATTCTTTATTTCTGGCATATTCTTCAGCTCTTCCATGAATTGCTTTAATATCTGTGAGTCCCAAAAGTTGGAAACTCTCTTCCAGAAAATTCACACGCTTTTTCAAAGAGTCCAATAAACAGACCTGCAAATGTGGAAATGCGATTTTTAACGGGACTCCCGGAAATCCAGCTCCAGTTCCTATATCTATCATTGTTTTTACCTTTGTCATATCTATGGTTTTAACACAGGAGAGGCTGTCCAGAAAATGTTTGGTAAGCACTTCCTCAAAATCCGTAATTCCTGTCAGATTCATAACTTTATTTTTTTCAATCAGATATTCATAAAATTTAATAAACTGTTCTTTTTGCTGTCCGTTTAATTGGATTCCTAATTCCTGACATCCATTTTCCAGGATTGTGAGATCGTATGACATACTTTTCTTCTCCTCTGTTTTTTATATTAAAAATTTTTGCATTTCCTATCTTATTTACTTGATAAATATACCAGTAATACAGATATATCTGCCGGGGATACTCCTGAAATCCGTGATGCCTGACCGATTGAAATAGGACGATAGGCTTCCAGTTTCTGTCTGGCTTCAATACGCAGGCTGCCTATCTGTTCATAGTCAAGATCTTCCGGTATTTTCCTGGCTTCCAGCTTTTTAAACTGCTCTACCTGCTTTAACTGTCTGCGGATGTAGCCATCGTATTTAATGTTAATATCCACCTGTTCCTTTACATCCCATGGTAATTCCTGGCGTTCTTTATCAAGAGACGCTATCGCTTCATAGGAAAGTTCCGGACGCCGGATCAGCTCAGCCAATGTGGTCCCTGACTTCAACGGTGTACTTTTATATTGTTCCAGAAGTTTCTGCACAGGTTCTGTATTTCCAATGTTCGTATGCTCCAGACGTTCAATTTCTGCTTTAATCTCTCTCTCTTTTGTCAGAAGCTTCTGATAATCTTCTTCACTGACCAGACCCACCTGATAGCCTTTTTTCCGCAATCTCAGATCTGCATTATCCTGACGGAGAAGAAGTCTGTACTCCGCGCGGCTGGTCATCATTCTGTATGGTTCATGGTTTTCCTTTGTAACAAGATCATCTATCAGCACCCCGATGTATGCCTCTGAACGATCCAGGATCAGCTGTTCCTGTCCTTTTATCTCCAAAGCTGCATTAATTCCTGCAATCAGCCCCTGTGCCGCTGCTTCCTCATATCCTGAGCTTCCATTAAACTGACCGCCACTGAACAATCCCTTGATTTTCTTAAATTCAAGAGTAGGATAAAGCTGCCGCGGATTAATGCAATCATATTCGATTGCATAAGCATTTTTTACGATTTTTGCATTCTCCAGTCCAGGTACGGAATGATACATTTCTTCCTGTACATCTTCAGGCAGAGAGCTGGACATTCCTCCAATATACATTTCATTTGTGTAAAGTCCTTCAGGTTCAATAAATACCTGATGGCGGTTTTTATCTGCAAAACGAACCACCTTATCTTCAATAGATGGGCAGTATCTAGGTCCTGTTCCTTCAATCATACCGGAATAAAGAGGCGATCTGTCCAGATTTGCCCTAATAATCTCATGAGTTTTTTCATTGGTATAAGTCAGCCAGCAGGATTTCTGCTCAATCTGTACATCCTCCGGATCTGTGGAAAAAGAAAACGGCACTACTCTCTCATCACCAAACTGCTCTTCCATTTTACTGTAATCAATGGTATTTCCGGCAATTCGTGCCGGAGTTCCTGTTTTAAAACGGAACATTTCAATCCCCAGTTCTTTCAGAGAATCTGTGAGGTAATTTGCTGCCTGAAGTCCGTCAGGACCTGTATAATTACTTACATCTCCATAAATACATCTTGCCTTTAAGTAGGTTCCTGTACAAAGAACTACTGCTTTACAATTATATGTGGCACCTGAATAAGTTTTTACACCTGTTATATGTCCATCTTCTACCAGAAGCTTTGTTACTTCTCCCTGTTTAATAGTCAGGTTTTCTGTATTCTCCAGAGTTTTCCGCATGGCATTACTGTATGCCCGCTTATCTGCCTGTGCACGAAGGGAATGAACTGCAGGACCTTTTGAACAATTCAACATCTTTGACTGGATAAAGGTCTTATCAATATTTTTCCCCATTTCTCCGCCAAGTGCATCCAGCTCTCTTACCAAATGACCTTTAGAGCTTCCACCTACATTTGGATTACAGGGCATCAATGCGATACTTTCCACACTGACTGTAAACATAATGGTTTTCAGTCCCAGACGGGCACCTGCAAGGGCAGCCTCACATCCCGCATGACCTGCTCCAACTACAACAATGTCATAATCCTTCACTAAATTCTTCATTGGATCTCCTTTTTATATATAAATAAGCTGTTATTTACCAGTACAGAATTTGCTGAATATTTCATTCACCAGATCCTCTCCTACAGATTCTCCCAGGATCTTACCCAGATTTTCATAAGCGTTCATCAAATCTATGGAAAAGAAGTCCTCCGGCAATCCTCCCAGAATACTGTTTCTCACCAGATCCAGGCTTTTATCAGCTTCCTCCAGCGCAGCCTTATGTCGTGCATTCGTAATATAGACCTCATCATTAAAGGAAAGTTCTCCGCCAAAAAACATATCTTTTATTTTTTCCTCAAGCTCTGTAATTCCAGTCTCTTCTTTGGCTGAAATGGGAATTACCGGGTGTCCCGTTTTTTCTCTTAACCTATCTATTTCAATTGCGGCTTTCAGATCAGTTTTATTATACAGGATAATTGCCTTCTTTCCATTGAGCATGGACATAATTTCTTCATCATTACTATCCAACGGAACTGATGAATCCACAACATAGAGGATCAAATCTGCTTTCTGTGCCATTTCTCTTGCTCTGTCCACACCTATTTTCTCTACAATATCCTCTGTTTCACGGATACCTGCTGTATCCACAATTTTTAAGGTAATCCCATGAAGGGTGATATATTCTTCCAATATGTCCCTGGTAGTTCCTGCTATATCGGTAACAATCGCACGATTTTCTCCCAAAAGCAGATTTAACAGAGAAGATTTTCCGGCATTGGGCTTTCCAAGGATAACCGTCTGTATTCCTTCCTGTATCATTTTTCCATCAGAGGAACTTTTCAACAATTTCTTTATTTCCAGCTGCTCTTTATCCACAACTTCCAGCAGCTCCTGAGGATAACCTTCCAGACTGATATGTTCCGGATCATCTAGCGCAGACTCTATATATGCAATATGGTAAATGATTTTTTCCCTTATATCACAGATTGCTTTCTGTACCGATCCCTTTAACTGATCTATGGAGCTTCGAAGTGCATATTCATTTTTGGCCTGTATCACATCCATAACTGCTTCTGCCTGGGACAAATCCATTCTTCCATTAAGAAAGGCTCTTTTGGTAAACTCACCGGGACCGGCAATCTCTGCACCATTTTTCAGCACAGTCTCCAGCACTCTCTTCATGGCAAAAACACCGCCATGACAGTCAATCTCTACTGTATCCTCCCCTGTAAAGGTTCGAGGTGCACGCATGATCATCACCAGAACTTCATCGATCAATTCCTCTCCGTCATAAATATATCCATAATGTATGGTATGGCTTGGAACTTCTTTAATCCTTTTTTTTCCGCCCTTGGATCTATAGATACGGGAAATTACCTCCATGGCATCTTCTCCGCTGATACGGACAATTCCGATTCCAGATGCGCTCATTGCCGTGGAAATCGCCGCAATTGTTGTTTCCATCTGATTTCCTCCAATAATTTAAAATTCCTTATAAAAAAAATGTTACTCTGGAAAAAGCATATACGTACCTTACGTATTATTCACGCTTTCACCTAGAATAACATTTTTTTATAATAATATAAAGTTTTTATTTCATGATTAAACCTGTATAAATACAGTCTATCAGTTTCTCTTTAACTTAACCACTACGTGACGATAAGGTTCTTCTCCTTCGCTGACAGTCTCTACAAACTTATTTCCCTGAAGAGCAGAATGAATGATTCTTCTCTCATAAGGATTCATCGGCTCAAGCACAACTGTCTTTCTGGTTTTCTTAACCTTATAGGCAATCCCTCTGGCAAGATTCTCCAGTGTTTCTTTACGGCGTTTACGGTAATCTTCAGTATCAAGCTTTACACGAATATAATTTGCTTTTCCTTTATTTACCACAAGGCTGGTAAGATACTGGAGGGAATCAAGAGTCTGTCCTCTTTTACCAATGAGGATTCCCATATCTTCACCTTCAAAATCTACTTCCAGACTTCCATCTGCAGTATTATATTGCGAAGTGATTTCTACTTCACCCAGATTCATAGAAGCAAAAACATCATGCAGGAAAACCCTTGCTCTATCTTCAACTTCTTTGATTTCTTCAGGATCTGTAATGATCTCAACAGGCTTTCCTGTTTTTACAGCTTTTTCTTTTGCCGGCTTTTCTACTGTTTCCTTTGGTTCTTTTGAGACTTTTTCTTTTCTCTCTTTTACAGGCTTTGGCTGTCTTGGTTTATCCTGCTTTGGAGCTGCAGCCTTAGGCTCTTTTACTTCTTTTTTAGCATCTTTCGGAGCTTTCTTTACCTGTTCTGGTTTCTTTTCTTCTTTTACGGAAATTTCTTCTTTAAAGGCTTTTTCCTCTTTAAGAGAATCAATCTTTACTGTTTCTACAATTTCCTTAATTTCCTCTTCTTCAGAAACAGGTTCGGCTTTTCTTACTTTAATGATAGCCGGTTTGCTTCCAATTCCGAATAAACCACTTTTTCCTTCACTTACTACCTGAATTTCAAGCTGGTCACTGGATACGCCAAGCTCGATACATGCTTTTGTAATTGCTTCACTTTTTGTTTTCGCTGAAAACTGGATAAAATCCTCCATGCCAACCCCTCCGTTCTTTGCTACTTCTTCTTATTTCTCTCATCAAATGCTTTTACCATATTTGCCTTGGCTGTAATACTGTCTGCTTTTGCATTTGAAGCTTTCTGGTAAGCTTCTTCTACTTTCTTGGCTCTGGACTGAACATCTGTATTGCTGCTGCCTTTTTCAATCTTGTTGATATTTTTTACACTCTGATGAGCCTGATTCGTAATCTTCTGAGGTGGAAGTCCTGCTTTTTCACGCTTCTTTTCCATCTTTTTCATATTTTCATTGATCAGAACCTGAATATCAATTTTGTCCATTTTTTTGTTAATGACAAACTGCTGTACACTTCTCACTGCTGCACTGGCTACCCAGTAAATACCAAGACCTACAGGGAAAGTAAAACAAAATACTGCAGACATCAGAGGCATTACCATATTCATGGTCTTCATAGAGTTCATCATTGCATCCTGCTGTGAATCTCCATTTCCCTGCTGCGCTGCCTGAGGCATCAGCTTGATGTTAAGCATCTGTGTGGCCCATGCAAGAATCGGAATCAGAATCGCAACAATAGCAAGAATAATAGATCCGCCTACAAATGCTGCCTTTATATAAGTAAGAGGCTGATCCGCAATATTAAGTCCAAGAAAATCCTGCACATGTGAAATCTCTTTTGCTGTGCTGTTCAGTGTATCAGAAAAACCTGAAAACTGACTTGTCTCAGCAAGGCTCTTCCACTGGGAAGGAGACAGCGCATACAAAAAGTCTGTCACAGAATTGCTGGTAGCCTTACTTCCATCCATAATAAGCTGGACTCTGGTCATCTTATTATCTTTAATAAAATTCTGTAAAATATCTGTATATCCGCTTACAGCTGTAATATTGGTAACTGCAGCTGAGAGAATATTTTTTACACTTCCTACATATGCCGGAATTTTATAAATAACCTGATACAATGCCATCAGGATCGGAAACTGAATTGCCAGCTGTACGCAGCTTCCGGTAGGAGAAACACCATATTTCTGATATACAGCCTGTGTTTCCTCCTGCATTTTCTGCATTGCAGCCTGATCTGAGTTCTTTCCTTTATATTTCTTCTGAATCTTCTGAAGTTCCGGCTGCATAACAGCACTTAATTTAGAAAATTTCTGCTGTTTGATCTGCAGCGGAGTCATAAGAGCATAAATAAGGATACTGAAGATAATAATACAAAGGCCAATGTTCTGAATTCCAAATATATTCAGAAGTTTGTAAATACCATCCATAATCCATCCCATGACGGTCGCAAGCTGACCGATAATAGGAGTACCGCTCTTTGTCGCTAAAATCATTTCCAAGTTTCTTTCCTCCTAGAATCCATAGGTGACAGGTTTACCCTGCCTTATGGTACAGGGTCATAGCCTCCATGAGAAAAAGGATTACATCTCAGAATCCTCCAAACCGCAAGGAGGCCCCCTTTTAACGCACCATATTTTTCAATTGCTTCTAAACCATATTGAGAACATGTGGGAATATAAGGACATTTTGTTCTCTTCATCGGTGACAAATATTTTTGATAGAGCCTAATTATCCTGATCAGAAATTTTTTCATCATTGTTCTTACCTGTTATGTGATGCTTTTCTGCCAAATGCATAAGGGCACTCTCTATCTCCTGATAGCTTCTGTCCTTAGCCTGAGGCCTGGCCACCACTACAATATCCAAACTGTTGTCGAATTTCATTTCATTTAATCTATAACTTTCTCTTATCAACCTGGTGAGTCTGTGGCGAACCACACTATTCCCTACTTTTTTACTTACTGATATTCCCAGACGATTCTTCATGTACCGATTCTTCAGTACGTACATCACCAGATACCGATTACCTTTTGATGTTCCATTTCGATATACTTTTTGAAAATCTTGATTCTTTTTTAAGGACTCTGAGTTTTTCATAGAATCCTCCCGTTTTTATAGAAGAAAAGACCACAATAACTGCGGTCTTATTCTTAAGCTGATAAATGCTTTCTTCCTTTTAATCTTCTTGCAGCTAAAACTTTGCGTCCACCCTTTGTACTCATACGAGCTCTAAAACCATGGACTTTCGCTCTGGATCTTTTTTTCGGCTGAAATGTCATTTTCATAGGTAAAGCACCTCCTTTATCTATTTTCCATATTAATTTTACTTATTAGAACATCATTTCAATTATATTCATAAAGCACCAATTCGTCAAGTACTAATTCTATAAAGATTTTTAAGGTTTTTCAGTAAATTGTGGATTATTAAATTGGTTTACGTAATATTATCCACATTTTGTGGATAACTT
>NZ_JACOQG010000005.1:0-155060 GCF_014297245.1 Blautia difficilis
TAAAATTTATTTATAAGCCCCCAAAAAGGACAATAAGAATCTTCAGACAGAAATACTACGTAATTGTCGAAAAAAATATTCAAATTGAGTATCTATATTTTTCAGTAAGAAGAGTTCAATAGTAAGTTCAAATATCCTTGCAGATAGCAATATCATCAGAAAAAGTGTATAATTACAAGGAAAGAATTGATGAAAAAATTTATCTATGCAGAAAAATGTTGATGGATTGAGAGGTGATAAGTGTGAGAATTGATAAGATTTGTAAAACGTGTGGATTTGACTCCAATGGTGTGTGTGGCATGTATACCACATGCAAGGAAGGCGAAGAGTGCGATGACTGGGAAGCTTCTTTGGAGTATTATACCGAGATTACGAAAAAAGCACCTTGGTATATTAAGAAACCTTATGATCAATGTAAAATAAGTTATGAAAAATTTCTGGATCTTTTACAACAGGATGAACAGGGAGTCGGTGTAGAAATAAATATTTATGATGCGATTGAAAAAGTATATGAATTAAATTCGGTAGAACTAGCAGGGGTGTTAGATGTGTCTATGGGAGTGTTGGGATATGCCAGCACTCAAAGAACGATACCAAAGAGAAAAAGACAATTTTCAAGCAGGCTACATATTCCGGAAAGCTTCTTTGATGAGTTTTTATCTACACAACTGGATGCATTAAAGAAATGTAGAGAAGAATTTTGTGATTGTTATGGGGACGAGCTGATAGAAAAATTTAAGCAAAATGGTTATGCTGCAATGGAAGCAAAGATAGAAAAACAAAATGCAGTCGATAAAATAAAAAATGAAAAGTATAGGGAAGAAAACCAGAACAGATATCAGTATAAGGAGAAGACAAAAATGTACCATGATCTATCTGATGATTACAAATCCAGGGACTATGTGATTGCGATAACCTTAAAAGAAGGCGATTATTATGGAAATATATTCTATGAATACAGCTCTGGAGGATATGGCTTGTCTGTGGACATAATGGAAGATATTTTGCAATTTATTGAAAATCTGGATTGTGAAGAAATCAATGAGTTAAACGAGGAAGGTCTCTTAAATAATAATATAGCCTTGCAAGCAGACATAAATGGCAAGGATATTCATTTTGAACTGAGAAATGATGCAGGAGAAAAGCTCGAAAAGACAATCCCGGAAGATGAATTGCAAAAATACATTGTTGGTTATGAAATGATCCGGTGCGATGGACGTGGAATGAAAAAGGAACGCAGAAAATGTGGTTCCTGCGAAAATTTTACACCGATAGAAGGCTGTGCAAAAGGAAACTGTTCTGTTAGAGGTGATATCATTCAGAGAAGCAGAATTATATGTTCCCATGATTATGTGTTGAAAGCAGATAAAGTATTATGTTAAAATCGTCTCGTACTATCAATGGAAAAGATGATTGTATAGATTTACTATAGGAATTAGAATATATAAATTGTAAGGATATATTGTGTGATATTGCACTTTATATGATAAAAACAAGATAAAAACGCAATGCATATTTTTAAGATATGCTAGAGCTGGTAGGTAGCCCAGCCGTCCTATGTAAATAGGGTAAGTAACCTGCCCCTCCGGGTTGTCCATTCTTTGTTCAATTCATTTTAGGAGGGATTTTTATGGACAAAACAAATGGAAAACTGACGGTATATTTTGAAGAACCATTTTGGGTAGGCGTATTCGAGCGTATTGAGGATGGTAAATTATCTGTAGCGAAGGTAATATTTGGTGCAGAACCAAAAGATTACGAAGTGCAGGAATATATTCAACAATACTATTTCAGTTTGAAATTCAGTCCGGCTGTTGAAACTGTTGTAAAGGATATAAAAAGAAATCCGAAACGGATGCATCGAGAAGTAAAAAAGCAGACAATAGGGACAGGTATTGGCACAAAATCGCAGCAAGCATTGAAGTTACAGCAGGAACATAACAAACAGGAGCGTAAAGAGAGAAATCGCAAGAAAAAAGAGGCAAAAGAACAGCGAATGTTTGAGTTGAAACAGCAAAAGAAAAGAGAAAAGCATAAGGGGCATTAAAAGCCTCTTGGGCTTTAACTCAAATCGGAATTGACCGAGCGCATTGGGCGAGAGATACTTCTTGTTTGAATGTTGGAATGATTATAGGTATTTGTTTTCGGTATGAAAATACCGTTTATTTATTCCAGACATAAGATGTCCGGTTGAAAATTAACGGATTCTCGTTTTATGTCGTGGTAATTTTGGTGCATATTGGTAAGCTGTAAGTGGAAGAGAGGTAGAGATATGAATACAAAAAAGATTGGAGCTTTTTTAAAGCAATGTCGTAAAGAAAAGAATCTTACGCAAGAACAGCTTGCCGAGAAGTTTGGGGTATCTGCAAGAACAGTTTCCAGATGGGAAACAGGAATAAATATGCCAGATCTCAGTGTACTTGTTCAACTTGCTGAATATTACGATGTTGAGATGAGAGAGCTCCTGGATGGAGAAAGGAGCCAGACTATGAATAAAGATATGAAAGAAACACTGGACAAAGTTGCGGTGTATGAAGAATGGGTGAAACAAAAAGCATTAAAGGCTGGAAATCTTGCATTTGCATCAATGTTTGTGATTGGTGTGTTAGCGATTATTATTCAGATGCTATTAATGGTGGATACTCGTTTGGTTTTGGGAGAGATAGTAACTGCCTTAGTAGGAGGAATCCTATATGTAGCTATTATGGTGTATAATGGAATATGGGATAAATGCCTGCCAAAAAGTGCTGCTATATGGCGAAATTTTCTCACCAGTGTAATATGTGCAGGAATTTTTACAGTCATCTATGGTATATGTTTATTTAGAATGGGAGCTACAGAAACACAGATAACACGATTGGCATTGGGATTTCTGATAGGTATTACTATTGTGTCATTTATTATTCTTAGGACCTTAGCATTTATTAATCGAAAAAGAAATCAGAATTCACCAAATGTTCAGGAGAGAAAAGAAACTTCCCAATCTAAGACAGAATGGACAAAGATTTATAATGCACAGAATATAGTAGAGACAGAACGGCTAGTAGAAATGTTAAAGCAAAATGGAATAGCAGCTTTTTCGCAGGAAGCAGGTGCGAATGTTGTAATGCATGGGGCACCTGGATTTGGAATATATGGTGTGGATATACTCGTGAAAACCTATGATGCAGAGAAGGCAGTACAGCTGATCAAGGAGATTAATAACCAAGAGAATGAAGAAAAATTTTGACATTTCCACACATGCGTGCTAATATGATTATAGAAAAAGAGTGCTACCGATAGACGGTTTGTCCACATACTTAATTGATTGAAAATAACCGTTCAGTTTGCGAGGCTGAAGCGGTTATTTTTGTGTCTTTTTATTATCTTTGCCGAATACCTTTGAGTAACGAGGGAGTGAGATATATGGAGCAATTATTGATTGTTGAAGATGATATTGGTTTGAATCAAGGTTTATGCAAAGCACTGAAAGTAGATGATCGGAAGGTTATTTCCTGCAAAGACCTGAAAACGGCGAAGGAGCAGCTGCTTTGCGGCGGTGTATCCCTGATCCTGTTAGATATCAATCTGCCGGATGGCAGTGGGCTTGAATTGCTACGGGAGGTCAAGGAAACCACACCCGGGATTCCTGTTATTCTGCTGACTGCCAATGATACCGATCTGGACATCGTGGACGGACTGGAGAGGGGCGCTGATGATTACATTACCAAGCCCTTTTCTCTTTCGGTTTTGCGGGCAAGGGTGAATACCCAACTGCGAAAGCAAACGTCAAGCCATAAAAATGCACCGATCCATATTGATCTTTTTCACTTTGACTTTGAAGCAATGACCTTTTATGTGGGAGATTCAAAAGTGGAATTGAGTAAAACAGAACAAAAATTACTGCGTCTGCTTGTTGAAAATCGTGGTCGAACCATGACCCGTGGAGACCTTGTAGACAGGATCTGGACAGATGGTGCTGAATATGTGGATGAAAATGCTTTGTCTGTTACGATCAAGCGTCTGAGGGATAAGCTTGGGGCACAGAAATACATTAAAACCGTCTATGGAATCGGTTATAGCTGGGTGACAAAAGATGAATAAAACCGGCATTGTGATCATACTGCTGTGTTCTCTGGCGGCGGCAGCTGTTGTATTATGGGAGCGGAGAAAGGTCAGAAAAACGATGGAAGAAATCGAAAGGATGCTGGACGCTGCCATGACCGGTTCTTTTTCTGAAATCACTTTTGATGAAAGCCAGCTGTCTGCTTTGGAAACAAAGTTTGCACACTATCTTTCTGCCGCAGAAGCATCTTCTCGAAATATGGCACAGGAAAAAGACAAAATCAAATCCTTGATTGCGGACATTTCGCACCAGACGAAAACGCCGATTGCAAACCTGCTGTTATACAGCGAGCTTTTGATGGAGGAAACTCTTCCTGCATCGGCAAAGGAAAACGTGGAGGCACTGTACAAACAATCGGAAAAGCTACGATTTCTGATTGATTCTCTCGTAAAACTTTCCAGACTGGAAAATGGGATCATTTCACTTTCCCCTCAGCAAGCATCACTTCAGCCGCTGCTTGAAAGCGTAGTAGAACAATATGCCGCCAAGGCTTCTGGAAAAGGATTATCCATATATCTGTACGATACAGATATTTCCGCTACATTTGACTTCAAATGGACAGCGGAAGCACTGGCTAATATTGTAGACAATGCCATCAAATATACGGAGCATGGAACAATCACGATTTCTACCGTAAATTACGAAATGTTTACAAGGATCGATATATCGGATACCGGTTCAGGTATCCCGGAAAACGAGCAGGCAAAGATATTTTCCCGTTTTTATCGTTCAAATGCTGTTCAGGAACAAGAAGGGGTTGGCATCGGCTTATACCTTGCCCGACAGATTATATCCGGTGAGAGCGGTTATATCAAGGTTGCTTCCGTTCCGGGAAAAGGAAGTACGTTTTCCATATTTCTGCCGAAATAACAACAATTCTATCAAAACTGTTAGATTTCATTTTCTGCCGGAAAGAATGTGGAAAGAATCCTATGCGATAATCTGTATGTATCAAAGGATCATTTCCTTTCATACATACAGATTTTTTCATGGAGGTACTCGTTTATGGAGGTTTTACAGGCAAAAGACCTGAAAAAGATTTATGGCTCCGGTAATAACGCAGTTCATGCGTTGGATGGAGTTGATTTAAGTGTGAAGAAGGGAGAGTTTGTTGCAATTGTCGGCACATCCGGATCCGGAAAATCCACGCTGTTGCATATGCTGGGCGGGCTGGATCGCCCTACAAGCGGCACGGTCATAGTGGACGGACAGGATATTTTCTCCCTGAAGGAGGAAGCGCTGACCATCTTTCGCCGCAGGAAAATCGGCTTTGTATTTCAGAACTACAATCTTGTTCCGGTGCTGAATGTATATGAAAATATCATTCTACCCACTGAACTGGATGGCGGAAAGGTAAACAAGGCTTTTGTGCAGCAGATCGTGCAGACGCTTGGACTGAGCGACCGTCTGGATGCCCTGCCCAATCAGCTCTCAGGCGGTCAACAGCAGCGAGTAGCCATTGCCCGTGCGCTGGCGGCAGCACCCGCTATCATTCTGGCAGATGAACCCACCGGCAATCTGGATTCCAAAACCAGCCAGGATGTATTGAGCCTTTTGAAAGTCACCAGTCAAAAGTTCGCCCAGACAATCGTAATGATCACTCACAACGAAGAAATTGCGCAGATGGCAGACCGCATTATCCGTATCGAAGATGGTCGGATCGTCTCCCAGAACTAACGGGAGGTGGCTACGATGAATGTCAAAAATCGAAAATGTATTCGAAAACTCAGCTTAAAATCTCTTTATGCGAACCGTCGTCGCAATCTGATCGCCATTTTTGCCATTGCGCTGACAACGCTGCTATTTACGTCCATGTTCACCATTGTCTTGTCGTTGAACGCCAGTTATGAAACCTACCAGTTTCGGCAGGTAGGCGGCTATGCGCATGGTACCTTTAAGGATGTTTCCCCCGAGCAGGCGGAACGCATCGCTGCCCACCCAAAGGTAAAGGCTACGGGGGCACGGAAGGTAATCGGTATCACTGCGGAGGGGGTCTTTGCCAAAATACCGGCAGAGATCAGCTACATGGATGCCAACTGCACTAAATGGAGCTATGCCACCCCTACTACCGGACGGATGCCCGAAAGCGGCAAAGAGGTAGCCATGGATACGGCAGCGTTGCAGCTGCTTGGCGTAACGCCGGAGCTGGGCGCCGAGGTCACGGTTTCCTATTCCATTACGGACAAGGATCAAACCGCCTTTACTGTAACAGATACCTTTACGCTGGTGGGCTATTGGGACTATGATGAACTAATGCCTGTTCATTACATCAACATCAGCCGTGATTACGCAGATGACATCGAAGCGCAGGCAGTGAAAACAGGTTTACAGCCTTTCCGCACCGATTTGAATGTCATGCTGACCTCCGGCACAAACATTCAAGGGCAGATGGAGCAGGTGGATACCGATCTTGGCTACACATGGGACAGCTATACTGATCCCAACAGCGTCCGGATCGGCGTCAACTGGGGATATACCTCATCCCAGCTGGAGTCGCAGCTCGATCCAGAGCTGATGATCGCCATAGCAGCTTTTTTGCTGCTGGTGATTTTCACGGGGTATCTTATCATCTATAACATTTTTCAGATCTCTGTTGCAGGGGACATCCGGTTTTACGGACTTCTGAAAACCATTGGCACAACGCCCCGGCAGCTCAAACGCATCATTCGCCAGCAGGCACTTCTGCTTTGTCTGATCGGCATTCCGGCGGGGCTGCTGCTGGGCTACGGCATCGGCGCTGTTTTGGTGCCTGTTGTCTTGCACTCCATCCAGTTGAATACAGGCATCACCACCATCAGCACTTCGCCTGTGATCTTCCTTGGTTCTATGCTGTTCGCCTTGTTGACGGTGCTTTTGTCCTGTTCCAAGCCCGGAAAAATGGCAGCCAAGGTCTCTCCGGTGGAGGCTACCAAATATACGGATGTGATGCAGACCAAGAAAAAACGGCGCAGCATCCGAGGAGCAAAGCTCCATCAGATGGCCTTTGCCAATCTGGGACGAAACAAGAAAAAGACGGTACTGGTGGTGTTGTCTCTGGCACTGTCGGTGACACTGTTCAATGCGCTGTGTGCCTTTGTGGGCGGCTTCAGCATGGAGAAGTATGTATCCTCCATGACCTGCGCCGATTTTATCGTCAGCACTCCCGACTATTTTCGTTATAACCCAGCAGATGAATTCATCACGCCAGAACAGATCGGAGAGATCGCAGCAAACACAAAGGCCAGTCTTTCCGGCACGGGATATGCTGTGCGAAAACCCGCATATCTGTGGATGACGGAGGATGCTCTGCGGCAGGACTATGCAAGGTACGAAAGCGCCGAGCAGTTGGACAGCCATATGAGCCGCATGGAGCACCGGGGCAATATGGTGATGGGAGATACCAGAATCGAGGCTCTGGATAACAGTCTGTTTGACAAGCTGCAAGTGCTCGACGGAGATATTTCTCCTATGCTGGAGCCGGACAATAACGCCATTGCCATTGCGGTTTCCTTAGATGACTACGGTAATCTGCTCAATCCTGAATACTACCCCAAGGTGGGAGACACGATCACGGCTACCTATGCGGATGATGTGAAATATATCGACAGCCGCACCGGAGAACTCCGCACCGAAGATACACCGGAGGAGTACCGTCAGAAAAAACTGTATGGAGCCAGAGATGTAGAGTACACGGTCTGCGCCTTGGTAGAACTTCCGAATTCCATGAGTTATCGTTATAGCGGCGTTGGCTATGATGCAGTTTTGTCTGTGGACACCGCACAGAGGGACAGCGGTGGTGCAGCCATTCCGATGCTCTACCTGTTCGACACAGCGGACGAAGTTGACGAGGCCGAAGCAGAGCAATATCTGTCAAAGCTCACGGCCGGTGAGTTTTCGCCCTTGATGTATGAAAGCAAAGCCACGGTTCGCTCTGAGTTTGCTCAGTTCCGGCAGATGTTCCTTCTGATCGGTGGTATCCTTTGTGCTATCATTGGGCTGGTGGGACTCTTAAATTTCTTCAACGCCATGATGACCGGTATTCTTTCCCGCCGCCGGGAATTTGCTGTGCTTCAGGCTGTAGGAATGACGCCCCGACAGCTCAAAACCATGCTGATCTACGAGGGGTTGTTTTACGCAATGTCTTCCGTATCGGTGGCCTTTGTGCTTTCACTGGCGGTGGGACCTCTTGCGGGGAAAATGCTGGGCAGTATGTTCTGGTTCTTTGAGTATCGGTTCACCATTCTGCCTGTCCTGCTGACAATTCCGGTATTTCTTCTGCTTGGGTGGCTGATTCCTTGCATGATGTATGATAACGCAGCGAAATGCAGCATTGTAGATCAGTTAAGGGATGCTCAATAATTGTTAAGCCCCAAATAGCCCTCTGTCAATGAAAAGGCTGAGGGCTGGAATTCAAATAATAATCAAAGTGACCATTACACTGGCCAGCGGCAAGAAACAGGTCATTTCCGTTACTGTGCAAAAAACAACAGTAAGAACAACAAAGATCACCGGACTGAAATCAAGCGTGACTGTTGCAAAGAATAAAAAAACTTACGCTGAAACCGGTCATCAGCCCAATCACTTCCCAGGAGAAAGTTACCTACAGTTCTTCAAATAAGAAGATCGCAACGGTAAGTTCCAGTGGTGTGATCACCGGAAAGAAAAAGGGAACAGAAAAGTTATCAATGATCCAATTTCAGAAAGAGCAAAAGAAATATGGGAATATATTGCACCCCGATATGGAATTGTTTTGGAGGAATGGAATCATGATATTGACCATGTGCATGTAATGTTTCGTGCACAGCCTAAAACGGAACTCAGTAAATTTATCAATGCATATAAAAGTGCCAGCAGCAGGCTGCTGAAAAAAGAGTATCCGGAAATCCGGGAAAAACTTTGGAAAGAAGCATTCTGGAGTCAGAGTTTCTGCCTTTTGACGGCAGGAGGCGCACCAGTTGAAGTGATCCGTCAATACATCGAAACCCAGGGAGAGAAAAAGAATTGAACATAGCATATCGTTTCCGGATCTATCCAACAGAAGAACAGAAGATACTTCTGGGAAAAACATTTGGCTGCTGCCGTTTTCTGTATAACCAGATGCTTAATGACAAGATCCGGGAGTATAAAAAGACGAAAAACTGTTAAAAAATACACCAGCCATGTATAAAAAGGAGTATTCATTTCTGAAAGAAGTAGATTCGCTGGCACTGGCAAATGTTCAGCTTCATTTGGAGAAAGCATATAAGAATTTTTTCCGTGATCCCAAGGTTGGATTTCCACGTTTCAAGTCAAAACATCACTCCAAAAACAGCTACACAACAAATGTAGTCAACGGAAATATTCTGGTAGAAGATAAGCGGATCCGGCTTCCCAAATTAAAATGGATCTCCATGAAAAAACACAGGGAGTCTGCAGAAAACTGCTGTCTGAAATCAGTGACAGTCAGTATGGAGCCGTCCGGAAAGTATTTTGCAAGTCTGCTGTATGAAGGATACAGCTGCGAAAACCAAGCAGCAGATGGAGATTACAGCAATGCCAAAATACTGGGGATTGATTATGCGATGCAGGGGATGGCTGTGTTTTCAGAAGAGATTGAACTTGAAAAAGCAGGATTCTTCAGAAGAAATGAAAAAAGGCTGGCAAGGGAGCAGCGTAAACTGTCGAGATGTGTAAAAGAAAGCCGCAATTATGTGCGGCAGAAAAAGAAAGTTGCCAGGTGCCATGAAAAAATACGAAACCAGAGAAAGGATTATCTGCATAAACTGAGCCGCAGGATCACAGACCAGTACGATATAGTCGCGGTAGAAGATATTGATATGAAAGCAATGGGCCAGTGCCTGCACTTTGGGAAAAGTGTACAGGATAATGGATACGGGATGTTCCGGAATATGCTGGATTATAAGCTTGCCTGGAAGGGAAAGAAATTAGTAAAGATAGACCGCTTTTTCCCTTCAAGCAAAAAATGCAGTAAATGCGGAAAGATAAAAAAGAGCTGGGATTATCCGAAAGAGTATACCGCTGCACGTGTGGAAATGAGATGGACAGAGATCGAAATGCAGCGATCAATATCCGTGAAGAGGCAAGAAGGATGCTGGCAGTATAAACTGTCCGTATCCGGACAATAAGTAAGAAAATGCGCCCGTGTCCGGGCAAAAGAATCGCGGGGCACGCGAGGATAGCTTGTAGATACTTGGCTCAGTAGAGTCATTGAGCAAGAAGCCCCCACTTCAAAATCTGGGATTTAAGTGGTGGGAGCATGTCACACAGTTGAGAAAAGGAAGGTTTGTGTATGGCAAAAATAGAAAGAAGCATAAATGAAGATTTCGATCAGTTACTTTCAAATATCGAAAACGGAATATTAAATAGCAGTATATCAGCAACTTTAGAAGATGCCAGTGATTTTCAAAGTGGGACTGCGCGTTGCAGTGTTCGTATTTTTGAACGTTACAGCTATGCTGGAGGAAACAGAGTGAGTCTCAATATTACACTTTTTCAAAACGGTGAAGATCCTGTTCAACTTTCTGCAATTACGGCAGGAGGAAGCCAGGCTGTGTTTTTCAAAATTAATACATTAGGGGAAGAGGCATTTCTTGATAAGTTGATTGAGCTGTTGGATGTGTAACTTTCTTTTGAAGATAATAAATGCGCTGGATTGATTGCAGTATTTTATGGAATCGATATAAATATCAGCAGCCCATCACAGCAGTATATAAGCAGTAAATCTTGAAAAAGGTTTGCTGCTTTTTTGCGCTAATTCCCTTATGAGCTTATTTGCTTAAAGGGGAATCTGATCCATATACTTCCAGCATAGACTTGTAATTACCTGGGTCTGTTTGGGTAAAGTTGATTTTATATAGTGAACATTTAACTTCGTTTGGAAAAGTTGTGTTTTAACAGGGTGAGATGCTGACAATAGAGCAGTTTCGTAGTGAAGAGATGCAGAATTTATATCAGCAATATCTGGTATCCGGACCGGTAGAATGCGTGAAGGATCTGTTCAAAAATATGGAAATAAAAAATCCAGAAGAGAAAGCAGTTAAATTTTATGCAAATATGTTTTTCTATTATAGTGTATATGATGGGGCAGCAGATAAAGCGAAAGTAAAAGGTCAGTTTGAACATATGCTGAACAAAATTGTAGAAGAAATGAAAATTACAGAACAAAAAATATGAGAGCCAGATGCGTAAGACGCAGAGTCGTTAATACTGATAGTTAAGAAATATTCAGGATTATCGGTTTTTTGTTTACAATCATTCGAAAGGAGACTAAAAAATGGGAAAAAGTAATATTATGATTCGTTTAGAGAAAAAGGAAGAACATCAGAAAGTAGAAAATCTGATAAGAGAAAGTTTTTGGAATGTATATCGTCCAGGATGCCTTGAGCATTATGTATTGCATCAGCTCCGAAATGATCCGGCATTTGTTCCAGAACCGGATCAGAGCAATGGTAAGTGCAGCTATGAAACAGATAAGAATCTTTTGGACGATTATCTGAAGTGGTTTTGTGAGGAAAATGCCATATGATAAAGAAAAAGAATTTATTGAATTATTGCGGTAAGTGACCTTAGTGCATCGAATGCACCATCGTATCAGTTATGGAATCAGCTAAGCAGTCTGTACAATGTATGTACTCTGGTGTGTGCAATGATGGTATATATAGGCATTCGTTTATAAGTTAGTGGATGGCCGTTACATGGATTGTACTAATACTGTCTATATTTATGATGGAAAAGACACATGGACAGATACAAATGGTGTGGAGTGGAACCAGGAAGTGATATAGTTTTGTCAGAAGCAAAAAACAGGTTGCTGAATAGACATAATCTATATTATAATATGTTTATAGCAAAACTCACTTGGAGGTGATAGCATGCCATTATTGAAAGAAGAAGCTTATACTATAGATGATATATATGCTTTACCAGATGGAGAAAGAGCAGAACTGATTGATGGTCGTATGTATATGATGGCACCACCAAGCCGAAAACATCAGAAAATATCAATGGAACTTTCTGGTATCATTCGTGAATATATCCGTTCACATAAAGGAAAGTGTGAAATATATGCAGCACCGTTTGCTGTTTATCTGGATGAAAGAAGCAATACTTATGTAGAGCCAGACATTTCTGTAATTTGTGATTTAGATAAGCTTGATGATAGAGGGTGTAAGGGTGCGCCTGATTGGATTATTGAGATTGTATCACCAGCAAGTAAGAAAATGGACTACCTGTTAAAGCTTCTGAAATATCGTTCAGCAGGTGTTAAGGAATATTGGATTGTTGATCCTGAGAAGAATCGTGTTATAGTATATAATTTTACTGGTGATGAAAGTATCAATGAATATACCTTACAGGATTCTATCAAAGTAGGAATCTATGATGATCTTGCGATTGATTTTGGAAGTATGGAATTATAGGTGATTTTATGGATAAAAAACAATATGCTTTAGAGAAGAACGGAAATGAATCAGATAGCATGAAAGCCTTCGGGAGTTAATCCTGGGGGCTTTTCTCATAGTGAAAGCCTCCCGGAGAATTGCTCTGGGAGGCTTTTGTCAGGTTATTTTTCAGAAAGGTTTACTGTATTGGTTCGAAATCTACAGCACCATGTTTACAAAGTGGGCATATGAAGTCTTCCGGAAGTTCATCACCTTCGTAAATATATCCGCAAATTTTGCATACAAACCCTTTTTTGCCCTCTGTCTGAGGTTTCGGTTTTACATTTTGCTGATAATAGGTATAGGTCATAGTATCCTGATCACTCATGACACGAGCTTCAGTGACACTACAGATAAACATTCCGTGTGTGCCCAGGTCCACATATTGTTCTACTTTCAGTGACATGAACGCATTGATATATTTGTCAAGAAAGATGAGACCGTTTCCGGAACGGTTGATTTTCTCACCTGCAAATTTATCAACAGTTCTTCCTGACTGGAAACCAAACTGCTGGAAGATGGAAAATGGTGCATCAACAGACAGACAGTTAACATTCATAATGCCGGTCTGTTGTATTACATGATGAGAGTAGTTGGCTTTGTTGATATTTACCGCTACACGATAGGGATTGTCTGTCAACTGGGTAACAGTGTTAACGATCAGACCATTATCCTTTCTGCCATCGTTGGAAGTTACGACATAAAGTCCATAACCAATGCGGAAAAGAGCTGTCATATCGTTTTTGTTTGCCAGAGAGTCGTCTTTTGCGATATATTCCTTGCAGAGTTCGTCAGCCATTGCATCAATTTCTCTGCGGTTTTCTTCTTTGACAGTAGACCAGATGTGTACGGAGTTCTTTAACCAGTCTATTTTAGTACATTTATTCATCATTTCTTTCATGATTTTTGCAGCTAAAGGTGCCCAGCTTCCGTTTTCGATGAGACCGACAGTGCGGTTTTGATAGTTGTGTTCTACCAGTCTGGTGATAAAATCATTCATGAATGGATAAATACTTGCATTATAAGTAGTAGTTGCAAGAATCAGCTTGGGATAGCGGAAAGCATCGCTGATTGCCTGGGACATATCGTCTCTTGCAAGATCATAGACCAGGACTTTGGGACATCCTCTGGATTTCAGTTTATCGGCAAGTAAAGAAACTGCAGTTCTGGTATGACCATATACAGAAGTGTACGCAATAACAATTCCATCCGCTTCCGGCGTATAGGATGACCATAAATCATAAAGATGAATATAATGTCCAAGATTTTCTGTAAGGACAGGACCGTGCAGCGGACAGATGATCTGAATATCGAGGGTGGCTGCAACTTTCAGGAGGTTCTGCACCTGCTTTCCGTATTTCCCTACGATTCCGATAAAGTATCTTCTTGCTTCATCATCCCAGGATTCTTCTACATCCAGCGCGCCGAATTTGCCAAATCCGTCAGCGGAAAAAAGTACCTTATCTGTACTGTCATAAGTAACCATAACCTCTGGCCAGTGTACCATTGGAGCAAATACAAAAGTAAGTTGATGATATCCAAGAGAAAGAGTGCCGCCGTTTTCCATTTCTATTTTCTGATTGCTCAAATCAAGCTCAAAGAAATTACGGATCATATGGAAAGCTTTTGCTGTAGCCACAACAGTAGTATTCGGATAAACTTTCAAAAAATTGGCAATATTTGCAGCATGGTCAGGTTCCATATGCTGTACGATGAGATAATCAGGAGTGCGTCCCTCCAGAACCTGTTGGATATTATCCAACCATTGATGAGTAAAATCTGCATCTACAGTGTCCATAACTGCTATTTTTTCATCTAAAATCACATAGGAATTATATGACATTCCATTTGGGACTTTGTACTGACCTTCGAACAGGTCAATTCGATGATCGTTTACACCGACATATTTAATAGTTTCTGTAATTTTCATGTAGTTCCTCCCATTTTTATTGAGTGAATAAATAATGTTTTGAATTTATTAACATGATAACATAGAATAAAAGATAATTCTGTTGCAAAAGTCACAAAAAGAAAGCTTTATTGATAAAAATGTGATATACTAAAAAAAATCAGGAGGAATGCTTATGCCGCATATTACGTTATTTACAGATATTCTGCCCGGAGAACAGGAAAGAATGCGTGTTTGTTTTCGGGCAAGAGAACTTGTTTTTAAAAATGGTGAGACAGTTATGGAATATTCTAACACCATGAATAAAGTCGGCTTGATCCTTTATGGCCGGGCTACATTATACTGTTGTGATAAAGATGGCAATCAATATATGATTGATGAATTGAAAAAAGATGCAGTTTTTGGAGAACCCTTTTTGCTTCCGGCTGATTCCCAGCATTATTATGTGAAAGCAGAGGAAGAAACAAAAGTAATGTTTATTGATTATGAACATGTGATTAAAAGGTGCGAGAAGGCCTGCCATCATCACAGCCAGATGATCAGCAATCTTCTGCAGATGACTGCTTTACAGTCCAGACAGCAAATGCAGAGGATTTATATTTTGTCCAGAGCTACTACAAGGAAAAAGCTGCTTGCGTATCTGAATGGACTTTCTGCGGAAAAACACAGCTGCAAAGTACATATTCCAATGTCTTATACAGCATTGGCTCAATATCTTGGGGTGGACAGAAGTGCTATGACAAGGGAATTAAAAAGCTTGGAAGAGGAAGGAATCCTGGTAAAAGAAGGCAGAGATATTGTGTTTCCTTACAGATTAAATTTATAATGCGTTCGTAGATTTGAGAGAATAACAGTGGCAAATATAACTCTGGTGCATAAACTACCAGGAAAGTAGTTTTGTGGGAGTTTGTATGGCTTTGGATAAGAATAGACAGATGCAGTGGGAAAATGTGGATAGGGGACGGTATCAGGTGTCGGTAGTGGATCGGTTAAGTAACCGACCTGTGGAGAATGCACGGGTAAAGATTTCTTATACAGGAGACCCTGATTCTGTGATCGAAGAGCTGGTAACGAATTCATCAGGACGGACACCTGTGATTGATTTGAAAACACCGCCACTGGAGTACAGTATGGAACCGGTGGAACAGCAACCATATGCGGAATATACAATACAGATTGATGCAGAAGGGTTCGAGTCTGAGGAAGTGGCTGGAAGTGAGGTACTTCCACAGGTGCTGTCCAGTCAGCCAGTGATGCTTGCTGCCAGATCTGTTTCGGAAGAATACCAACGGATCGTAATTCCGCCTCATACATTGTTTTATGAATATCCGCCAAAGATTGAGGAAGCGGAGATCAAACCGATGAATGAGACAGGGGAGATTGTGCTAAGTAAAGTTGTAGTGCCGGAATATGTGATCGTACATGACGGTCCGGTGGGAGATACTTCAGCAGAAAATTACTATGTGAGATATAAAGATTATATAAAAAATGTGGCCAGCAGTGAAATTTATGCAACATGGCCGGAGGATACGATAAGGGCTAATGTTCTGGCAATTATGTCCTTTACATTAAACCGGGTTTATACGGAGTGGTACCGGAATAAAGGCAAGGATTATACGATTACTTCGTCTACTGCCTATGATCATAAATGGATTCGTGGCAGGAATATATTTGACAGTATTGACCGGATCGTGGATGAGCTTTTTGAAAATTACCTTTCCAGACCAAATGTAAGGCAGCCGATCCTGACACAGTATTGTGATGGAAAACAGGTTCAGTGCCGTAACAGAGGGTGGATGACGCAATGGGGAAGTAAAGCGCTGGGGGATCAGGGATATTCTGCTATTGAGATATTGAGAGCATTTTATGGAAATGATATGTATATCAATGTGGCAGAGGCTGTTTCAGGTGTCCCTGCATCCTGGCCGGGATTTGACCTGACTTTGGGCGTATCTGGCAGTAAGGTGACACAAATCCAGGAACAGCTGAATGCGATAGCGGATGCTTATCCGGCACTTCCAAAAGTGACGGTGGATGGAATATACGGTAAGGAAACCCAAAATGCAGTTCGTATTTTTCAAGGCATTTTTGGTTTGGGAGAAACAGGGATTGTAGATTATCTTACATGGTATAAAATCCAGGAAATCTATGTAGCGGTAAGCAGGATTGCTGAACTTAACTGAAGCAAGTAGCGAAGCGGATTGCGAATATCCGCTTGACCTGAATCAAGTAAGTTCCCTGCGGGGGTTGCGAACATTCGCTTGAACTGAGTCATGGGTATGGGAGTCCGGAGAAATAAAAAAAAGAAAAATTCGCAGCAGAGACAGATGGCTTTTTTCAGTCTGTTATGTTATAATCGACTGAGATGCGAGGTACAATAGATGAGTGGTAAGAAGAAAAATATAATGGTGATCGGCTTTCTGTTTGTATTACTTCTGGGACTGATCGTTCCGGTCTGGGCACAGTCGGAAACAGGAACAAAGACAATACGGGTGGCATATCGTGAGGCTGCTGATTTTATTAATAAAAGCAGCAGCGGAGTTTACAAAGGATATGGAGTAGAATATCTGAATAAGATATCTCAGTATACCGGTTGGAAGTATGAATATATCAATGAATCCTGGGAAGATCAGTTGGAGGATCTGAAATGTGGAAAGGTAGATCTGATCTGTAATGCGCAGAAAACAAAGGACAGGGAGAAAGATTATGAGTTCTCCTGTATGCCTATCGGCACAGAACAGACAGTGCTTTATACATCTGAGGATAATGAAGATATTTATTTTCAGGATTATGAGCATATGAATGGTAAAACAGTGGGACTGCTGAGAGGCAGCTATCAGAACGAAGAGTTTGAGCAGCGCCAGGGCGAAAAAAAATTCCATTGTCTGGAGAAATATTATAAATCTGAACAGGATCAGATAGAGGCCCTTGAGCAGAAGAAAGTGGATATGATCCTGGTGGGAAGTATCTCCAAACACGATTCACTTAAGATTGTGGACAAATTTGGGGATGCACCTATGTATATCATGGCAACAAAGGGAAATACAGAGGTCATGAATGGGGTAAATAATGCTCTTGAGCAGCTAAAGTCAGAAGTGCCGGATCTTAGGGAGCAGCTTACAGAACAGTATTTTATGGATAGAAACAGGAATTCCAAGCCTCTTTTTACCAGGGAAGAAACTGAATATATCAAAAGCGTCAGAGCACCGATAAAAATAGGGTGTATCGGTGATCAACCGCCATTAGTGTATATAGATAAAGAAACAGGAAAACTGGACGGAATTTATATAGCACTTCTGGAAAAATTCAGTGAGATCAGCGGGATTCCTTTTGAACTTAAAAGTCTTTCTTCGGATACAGATCCGATAGAGGCAGCACAAAGTGGAAACTATGATTTTATAGCCGGAATTACCGGTTGTCAGGAAATGATTGATGATCCTGGAGTTCATCTTACAGGTAGTTTTTTTACAAGAGAATTTCAGATTGTAGCAGAACGGGGAGCAGATATCAATACATTGGAGATGCCGATCGTTTCTATAAACAGTATATTTAAGAAATATAAAAGCCTGAGACCAGAGGGGGGATTTTCCCATAAAGCGATTTATTGTGATTCTCCCCAGGCGATTTTGGATGCGGTGGTAAATAAAAAGGCAGACATGGCCGTTGTGGACAGCTATGCAGCATCTTACTATCTGCAGGATGAAAAGTACCATAATCTTGCATTGTCAGGAATTGTTTATACCAAGGCAGAAACCTGTATGATATATGCAGATAATGTAGATCATAATCTTGTTTCTGTCATTAATAAGAGCATTGGAAGCCTGAGCAGCCAGGATGAGGAGAATATTATCAGGCAGTATTCCATAAATCTGATGAAAACTTTTTCTATATGGGAATTACTGGGGAAATATAAATATCAGATGATATGTATCCTGATTTTTCTAGTGGCATTGACTGTGATTGTAATTGCCAATAATCGGCACAGAACCCAGATGCAGGTGGAGGCTGCTGCGCAGGAAGCATACCGCAGCAGGATGGAGACGGATGAACTGACGGGACTTCTGAATAAGGAAGGATTTTACCGGAGTGGCAGTGAATTTCTGGAGGAACATTCGGAGGCAGATGCCAGAATTCTCTATATCAATATTGAGAATTTTAAGCTGGTCAATGATTTGTTTGGTGAGGATGCAGGTGATGAGTTTCTGAAGTTCATCGGCCGGGAGCTGGAGAAGAATTTTGGAAGGATAGATATTATCAGCTGCAGATACGAGGCAGATCATTTTGTGATCCTGACATTGGAGAGTGAGGACAGGATACAGGCACAGATGAAACGTTTTTGTGATCGGATCAAGGATTATTATCTGAAGACTACTGTGGAGATTTCTGCCGGGATTTATGAAATACGGGACAGATCTAAGAGTCTGAGAATCATGTGTGACCGGGCTCATCTGGCAGCGGAGAGTATTAAGAAGAATCATATGGCTCAGATTGCTGTATATGATGATACGCACAGAAAAAAATTGATTCAGGAACAGATGATCATTAATGAACTGGGTGATGCTCTTAAGGAAAAGCAGCTTAAGGCATTTTTTCAGCCAAAGTATGATATGCGTACTGACCGTATTATCGGGGCGGAGGCATTGGTTCGCTGGGAGCATCCGGAAAAGGGATTGCTTTCTCCGGGGATTTTTATTCCGGTATTGGAGAAAAACGGATATATTGCAAAAGTGGATCTCTACATTTATGAGGAGACCTGTATTTTTCTGAAAAAATGTATGGATGAGGGGATTCCTCTGTATCCTGTGTCTGTAAATTTATCCAGGGTAGGGTTCTATAACCCGAAATTGTTTCAGACTCTTTGCGAAATTGCAGAACGCTATCACATTCCAAAAAAATATCTGGAGCTGGAGATAACAGAGACTGCATATGCCACTGACTCAGAAATGATCTTTTCAGTTGTGGAAAAGCTTCGTCAGGGAGGATTCCGTGTTCTCATGGATGATTTTGGGAGTGGATATTCTTCTCTGAATATGCTGAAAGAAGCTCCTATTGATGAGATCAAACTGGATATGCGTTTTTTAAGTGCAGCAGATCCTTATGAAAGAGCAGAAGAAATTCTGCATATGATCATTACTATGGGGAATCATATGAAGCTTTCCATTATTGCGGAAGGTGTGGAGACGGAACAGCAGAAGGCAATGCTTCAGGGATACGGCTGCAATAAGGCCCAGGGATATTTTTATGCCAGACCTATGAGGGAAGAAGAGTATACAGAATTGCTCAGAAAAGAAGCAAAAGAAAATTTATAAACGGACAGAAGAACAAAAAATCCTGTCAGCAGGAAATGCAACAGAGCTTTCTGCTGACAGGTTTTTTTATTTGCGAAGCGGATATTCGCAATCCGCTTCGCTACTTGCTCATAACCGAATAACTGCTCCGCAGTTTATCAGAAGGAGCTTGCACTCCTCCTGATACAAGCAAGTCCCCACCCACTGCTTATTGCTTTTCGCAATTGAAGCAGGGGACTTACTTGATTCGGTTAAATACTTTTACAAAAAAATAAAGAACTGCATATCCTGCAGTTCTTTGGTCAAAATGCGGAAGATGGGACTTGAACCCACACGAGCGCAATGCTCACAAGATCCTTAGTCTTGCTCGTCTGCCAGTTCCGACACTTCCGCATATCGCATTCGTGGGATTCTTTATGCTCTCCCTCGCGACATCTGATACTATATCAAATGAAATGCATCATGTCAACACCTTTTATTAAAAAAATAAAAAAATTTCAATATTTTTTTGAAAAAAAGAGGAATTTGAAATTTTGTGTAGAATATATTTAATAAGAGGTATTTTGTCATTGCTGTTATTGGTGGAGGAATTGCCGATGAATATCAGAGAGAGCATGGAACAAAGAGAACTGAAACAGCTAAGTCCTTATGCTGCCCACAGCCTTCGCTCCAGAGGAAGGGAACGGCAGGAAGAGGAATGTGATGTACGAACCGTTTATCAAAGAGACAGGGACAGAATCCTGCATTGTAAGGCTTTTCGCAGGATGAAGGATAAGACACAGGTTTTTCTGGCACCTCAGGGAGATCATTACAGAACCAGGATGACTCATACTCTTGAAGTGTCACAGATTGCCAGAACTATAGCAAAAGCATTAAGTCTGAATGAGGACCTTGTGGAAGCCATTGCGCTTGGCCATGATCTTGGTCATACTCCTTTCGGACATGCCGGTGAGAGGGCACTCAATAAGGTGAATCCCGATGGTTTTGCCCATTATAAACAGAGTGTTCGTGTGGCACAGGTGTTAGAGAAAAACGGAGAAGGGCTGAACCTTACCTGGGAGGTAATTGATGGAATCCTGAATCATCGCACCAGTGGGAATCCCTTTACTCTGGAAGGACAGATTGTGCGTCTTTCTGACAAAATTGCGTATATTCATCATGATATGGATGATGCACAGAGAGCTGGGATCATATCGGAAGATGATATTCCGATTACCTTACGGATGCTTCTCGGATATACTACCAGAGAGAGACTGAATACCTTTGTTCATGATATAATTGATAATAGTTTTGAACAGGATATGATCAGAATGTCAGCAGAGATCTATGAGGCTATGATGGAACTTAGAGCGATCATGTTTGCCAATGTATATGAGAATCCTCTTGCCAGAAAGGAAGAGGAAAAGGTAGTAAAGATGTTGACAGAATTATATGAATATTATATCGAACATCCGGAAGCTATGTCAGCAGAATACAGAGAAATGATCGCAAAAGGGGAGAAAAAAACACAAGTCGTATGTGATTATCTCTCGGGAATGACAGATCAGTATTCTATGGATAAATTCCGGGAGATTTACATACCAAAATCATGGGAAGTCTATTAAAAAGGAGGACGAAGCTTGCGTTATTCGGATGATATCATTGAAGAAGTAAGAATGAAAAATGATATTGTAGACGTTGTATCCCAATATGTAAAGCTGAATAGGAGAGGCAATACTTATTTTGGCTTATGTCCTTTTCATAATGAGAAGACACCGTCCTTTTCTGTCACACCGTCTAAGCAGATGTATTACTGTTTTGGATGTGGGGCAGGAGGAAATGTTTATAATTTTGTAATGGAATATGAGAATTATACTTTTGGAGAGGCACTGCAGCATCTTGCAGACAGGGCGGGAGTGCAGCTTCCAAAGATCGAATATTCCAGAGAGGCCAGGGAGAAAGCTGAGAAAAGAGCTACTCTCCTGGAGATTAATAAGCTGGCGGCAAGTTATTTTTATTACCAGCTGCGCAGGGAAAACGGCAGTCAGGCTTATACATATCTGATTAACAGAGGGGTAAGTGAGGATACAATTAAAAAATTCGGCCTGGGTTATTCGGATAAATACAGTGATGATCTGTATAAGTTTCTGAAGTCGAAAAATTACAGTGATGATCTGCTCAGGGAGTCTGGATTATTTAATGTAGATGAGCGGCATGGGATGTATGATAAATTTTGGAACCGGGTTATTTTCCCGATCATGGATGTGAATAACCGGGTGATCGGATTCGGAGGACGTGTGATGGGCGATGGAAAGCCAAAATACCTGAATTCTCCGGAAACGAAGATTTTTGACAAGAGCAGGAATTTGTATGGTTTGAATATAGCCAGAACTACTAGGAAGAATTATCTGATCCTGTGTGAAGGCTACATGGATGTGATCTCCATGCACCAGGCAGGCTTTACCAATGCGGTGGCTTCGCTGGGAACGGCTCTTACGTCAGGACATGCCAGTCTGCTGAAAAGATACACCCAGGAGGTTTTGTTATTGTATGACAGTGATGACGCTGGCGTCAGAGCTGCTCTTCGTGCAATTCCTATTCTGAGGGAAGCTGGGATTACCTCCAGGGTGGTCAGTTTAAAACCGCACAAAGATCCGGATGAATTTATTAAAGCCCTTGGCGGAGAGGAATTTGAGAAACGGCTGGAACAGGCTATGGACAGCTTTATGTTTCGGATTCATATGGCTCAGAAGGAGTTCACAATGGAGGAGCCCCAGGGACAGAACCGTTTCTTTGAGCGGTGTGCACAGATGCTTCTGGAGCTTTCGGATGAACTGGAGCGGAATCTGTACATAGAAGCAATTGTGAAGGATTACAGAGGCTACGGAATCAGCGTGGAGGATCTGAGGAAGCGTGTGAATACTCTGGCATTAAAGGGAACTCCTGCAGAACAGCGGATACAGCCCAAAACTACAGGAGCACAGCCGAAGAAAAAGGACAGTGCCAGCGAGAAGGCACAGAAACTGATGCTGACCTGGCTGGTCACTTATCCGGGTATTTTTGATACTGTAATCAGGTATATTCAGCCATCGGACTTTGTAGTGCCTCTTTACAGGAAGGTGGCAGAGATGCTTTATCAGCAGTATGAGGAAGGGGATGTGAATCCTGCCAGACTGATGAATGCTTTTATTGATAGCGAGGAGCAGAGGGAGGTTTCTTCTCTTTTTAATGCCACGATCCACCTTGAGACACCTGAAGAGCAGAACAGAGCTTTTTCAGATGCGGTGCTTCGCATCAGAGATGAGAGCCTGAAGGAGAAGAACAAAACATTGGACCCTGCAGATATGAAAGGCCTGCAGGAGTTTGTAAAAGCCAAAAAGGATCTTGAGGATCTGCGAAGAAAGCGGCAGCAATTGCATATTTCTTTTGAATAAGGATAAAATATAAACACTATATGGAGGTATAGAGCACATATGGAAATGAATATGGGTAAATTCAGCGAGAAACTGGTAGAACTTCTGGAACTGGCAAAAAAGAAAAAGAATGTTCTGGAATATCAGGAAATCAGTGACTTTTTTAAGGATCAGCCTTTGGAAGTAGAACAGATGGAAAAAGTTTTTGATTTTCTGGAAGCCAGCGGTGTGGATGTACTTAGGATTACAGATGGTAATGCGGATGACATGATCCTGGATGACGACGGTGATATTGATAAGCTGGACGAGGAAGACGAGATCGAACTGGACAAGATTGACCTTTCTGTTCCGGAAGGTGTCAGTATTGAGGATCCGGTTCGCATGTATCTGAAGGAAATTGGTAAAGTGCCTCTTCTTTCTGCAGAGGAAGAAATTGAATTGGCCAAGAGAATGGAAAATGGAGATGAGGCTGCCAAGAAACGTCTGGCAGAGGCCAACTTACGTCTGGTAGTCAGCATTGCCAAAAGATATGTGGGACGTGGAATGTTATTCCTGGATCTGATCCAGGAGGGAAATCTGGGTCTGATCAAAGCAGTTGAGAAGTTTGACTATCGTAAAGGGTATAAGTTCAGTACTTATGCCACATGGTGGATCCGCCAGGCGATCACAAGAGCGATTGCAGATCAGGCACGTACGATCCGTATTCCGGTGCATATGGTCGAGACCATCAACAAGCTGATCCGCGTTTCCCGTCAGCTGCTTCAGGAACTTGGACGTGAACCTACGCCGGAGGAAATTGCGGACAAGATGGATATGTCTGTAGAGAGAGTCCGTGAGATCCTGAAGATCTCTCAGGAACCGGTATCTCTGGAAACACCTATCGGTGAAGAGGAAGACAGCCATCTGGGAGATTTTATTCAGGATGATAATGTTCCGGTACCTGCAGATGCTGCAGCATTTACCTTGCTGAAGGAGCAGCTGGTGGAGGTTTTAAGTACTCTTACAGACAGAGAACAGAAGGTGCTCCGCCTGCGTTTTGGTCTTGATGATGGACGTGCCAGAACACTGGAAGAGGTTGGAAAGGAATTTAATGTAACAAGAGAACGTATCCGACAGATTGAGGCAAAGGCTCTGAGAAAACTTCGCCATCCAAGCCGCAGCCGCAAGCTGAAGGATTACCTGGATTAAGGAGCCTGTTATGCAGCTTTCGAAACGTTTGTCTGCAGTGGCAGGCCTGGTGACCAGGGGAAACAGACTGGTAGATGTTGGATGTGACCATGGATATTTACCCGTATATTTATATTTGAACCATATGATCCCCAGTGCGATTGCCATGGATGTGAGACCGGGGCCTCTTTCCAGGGCAGAGGAACATATTACACAATATGGATTGGGAGAATACATAGAGACCAGACTTTCGGATGGTCTTGCAGCTCTTGGAACAGATGAGGGCGATACGCTGGTGATTGCTGGGATGGGAGGTCCACTGATGGAGCGGATCCTCACAGAAGGCAGAACTGTACGGGAAAGTTTTCAGGAGATGATACTTCAGCCACAGTCGGATATCCCCCATTTTCGGAGATTTCTGAAGATGGAAGGTTGGAGGATTGAAGAGGAAAGGATTATCCGGGAAGATGGAAAGTTTTATCCTATGATGAAAGCGGTTCATGGAGAAAAAGAGAATTTCCTGCCCGGGAAACCCTACACTTTATCAGAGTGGTTTGGCGGAATGCTTCTGGAGCGTCAGGATCCTGTTCTTGGAGAATATCTGAAAAGAGAACTTGGGATCCGGGACAGGATTCTGGAAAAGCTACAGAATGCACCGAATCCGGGACAGCGGCTGGAAGAAGTAAGAGAGGAAAAGCGGGTGATTTTAACCGCATTGGAGAAATATGAAAGCATATGAACTGATCTCCTGGCTGGAGAAAAAATATCCTGCAGACGCAGCAGAAGACTGGGATAATGTAGGACTTCTTACAGGAGATGATAATACAGAGGTCAGCCATGTTTTTCTGGCTCTGGATCTGACAGAGGAAACATTGGCTGAGGCTATAGAAAATGGGGCGGATATGATTCTTACCCATCACCCTATGATTTTTTCAGGAATAAAAAAGATAAATAATCATAGCTTTACAGGGAGAAAGATTCTTACACTGATCAGGAAGGGCATTGTTTATTATGCTATGCATACCAATTACGATGTGCTGGGAATGGCAGATTTAAGTGCAGATTATATGAAACTGGAGAACCCTTCTGTACTTTCTGTAACAGAAGAGAGAGAAGGAGAGATTCAGGGGTTTGGCAGAGTAGGGAATCTTTCTGACAGAATGACTTTGAGGGAATATGCGCAGCTTGTGAAGAAGTCACTGAAATTAAAGGATGTGAAGGTCTATGGAAATCTGGACAGTGAAGTAGGCCGGGCAGCTGTCTGCACAGGCTCTGGAAAAAGTATGATTCAGGATGCCATTGCAGCAGGAGCAGAAGTTTATGTGACCGGAGACATTGATCATCATACAGGCATTGATGCGGTTGCCCAGGGACTTGCTTTAATAGATGCCGGACATTACGGTACGGAGTATATTTTTATGGATGCCGTAAAGAAAGAATTGAATCAGGCATTCCCGGAACTGACTGTTTCCTGCGCTGGAGTGAAGAGTCCCTATGCCATTTTATAGAGAGACTTTCTGACTCTGGCATCATTATTTGAAACTTATTGAGACAGGGAGACTGCAGCTGCGGTCTCCTGTGTGAATTTTGGAGGCTTGTACAATGGAACAAAGGACAGTTAAAGTTATCATAAATGGAGAGACAAAAGAATATCCTTACAAAATAACCTACGGAGAGATTGTAAAAGATTATGAAAATACTGCAGAAGCCCCCATTATCCTGGTGACGGTGAACGGAAAACTGAGAGAGCTTCATAAGCACTTAAAGGCAGACTGTACGATTCAGTTTGTTACGACCCGGGATGCCATAGGAAACCAGACTTATAAAAGGAGCGCATGCCTGATCCTGTTGAAAGCAATTTATGATGTGGCAGGGCAGGATAACACGGATAAAGTAGTGATCCATTATTCTATTGGGCATGGATATTATTTTACCATGAAAGGTGGAACTGCCCTTACCCAGGAGTTTATTGACCGTGTAAAAGAGAGAATGCATGAAATTGCAGATGCCAACCTGCCTATTATGAAACGAAGTGTGAATACAGACGAGGCAATTGCCCTGTTTCACAAACATCATATGTATGATAAGGAGAAGCTTTTTAATTACCGCCGGGTGTCCAGAGTAAACCTTTACAGTATTGAAAGTTTTGAAGATTATTTTTATGGATTTATGGCAAACCATACAGGATATATCAAATATTTTGATCTGTTTCTGTATGAGGGAGGATTTGTTCTGCAGCTTCCAGATATGACAGAACCAGATAAGGTTCCGGAGTTTAAACCCAGAGAAAAGATTTTTTATGTGCAGAAAGAATCCCAGGAATGGAGTGACAAGCTGGAAATTTCTACAGTGGGAGATTTGAATGATAAGATTACCAGGGAGGGAATCCAGGATATTCTCCTGATCCAGGAGGCTATGCAGGAGGCCAGGATTTCGGAGATCGCCTCTCAGATTGCAAAAGCCGGAAATAAGAAGATTGTAATGATCGCAGGTCCTTCATCTTCTGGAAAGACCACCTTTTCCCATAGATTGTCTATTCAGCTGTCAGCGCATGGAATGAAACCACATCCGATTGCAGTGGATAATTATTTTGTAGACAGAGAAAAGACACCGCGAGATGAAAACGGAAAATTTGACTTTGAATGTCTGGAAGCCATTGATGTGGAAAGGTTTAATAAAGATATGCTGGCACTTCTGGATGGGGAAAGAGTGGAACTTCCTGTGTTTAATTTTAAAACCGGATTAAGGGAGTATAGAGGTGATTTTCTTCAGCTTGCCCAGGATGATATTCTGGTGATTGAGGGAATTCATGGCCTGAATGATAAACTGAGCTATGCACTTCCCAAGGAGAGTAAGTTTAAGATTTATATCAGCGCCCTGACACAGCTTAATATTGATGAACATAATCGAATTCCTACAACAGACGGAAGACTGATCCGCAGGATTGTCCGGGATGCCAGAACCAGAGGCGCTTCTGCTAAGGATACCATAGCTATGTGGCCTTCTGTAAGAAGAGGGGAGGAACGGAATATTTTTCCCTATCAGGAAGAAGCAGATGCCATGTTTAATTCGGCATTGATCTATGAGCTGGCATGTCTGAAGGTTTATGCAGAACCTCTTTTGTTTGGAATCGACAAAAATGAACCGGAGTATGTGGAGGCCAAACGATTGTTGAAATTTTTTGATTATTTTGTGCCAGTGCCCAGTGAGGCAGTTCCCTATAATTCTATTCTCCGAGAGTTTATTGGAGGAAGCTGCTTTAATGTTTGATTTATTTTCTTTACAAGTGTGAAAAATCGTGTTAGAATAGCAGTTGCGCAACCAGGCCAGGTGATCGCGGCTGAACAGACGAAAGGGTTCAGACGAGGAAAGTCCGGGCTTCGCAGGGCAGGATGCCGGATAACGTCCGGTGGAGGTGACTCCCAGACCAGTGCAACAGAAATAAACCGCCTCACATGTTGAGGTAAGGGTGGAAAGGCAGTGTAAGAGACTACCGCCGTCCTGGTAACAGGGCGGGCACATGTAAACTCCATTTGAAGCAAGACCGAACAGAAAGCGATACGGCTGCCCGTCGTGCTTTCAGGTGGGTCGCTTGAGCCTTATGGCAACGTAAGGCCTAGATAGATGATCACCCAATGACATAACCCGGCTTATCGGTCTGATTGCGTATAAAAGAATAGTGATTAATAGTGGTAAAAAAGCTCTCCGTTCTGTTTTGGTTCTACAGAAGGGAGAGCTTTTTGTAAGCATATATTTATTTGTTACGTTTTCCAGTATACTTTTCGTCACAGTATTTGCATCTGTAGACTTCTTTTTCTTCATCTGCCAGAACGAAGATTTGATCCAGACCCTGTTCAATAGATGTGATACAACGGGGATTTTTACATTTGATCACGTTAACTACCTGTTTTGGAAGCTTTAATTCCTGTTTTGCAACAATTTTTCCATCTTTGATAATATTTACGGTGATGTTGTGGTCAATGAATCCCAGAATATCCAGATCCAGATTCTCAATGGGGCATTCCACTTTTATAATATCTTTTTTGCCCATTTTATTGCTGCGGGCATTTTTGATGATTGCAACAGTACAGTCAAGCTTGTCAAGCTTCAGATCATGATAGATGGTCATAGCTTTTCCAGCTTTGATATGGTCTAATACATAGCCTTCGCGAAGTGCGCCTACATTTAACATGGTAATTTTACCTCCAGTAATGTGAGAATCAATGCCATACGTACATATACTCCGTACTGAACCTGCCTGAAGTAAGCAGCTCTCGGATCGGAATCCACTTCAGTTGAGATTTCATTTACACGTGGAAGTGGATGGAGAATGTACATATCCTTCTTTGCAAGTTCCATTTTCTGCTTATCCAGAATATAGAAATCCTTCATACGTACATAATCTTCCTCGTTGAAGAAACGTTCCTTCTGTACACGGGTCATATAAAGAATATCAAGATCCGGAAGGGCATCTTCCAGTCTTTCCACTTCCTGAAAATCAATATTATTTTTTATCAGCACATCTTCACGGATATAACTTGGGATGCGAAGCTCCTCAGGAGAAATCAGTATGAATCTTACATTAGGATAACGTACAAGAGCTTCAATCAGAGAATGAACAGTACGTCCGAATTTAAGGTCTCCGCACAGACCGATGGTAATATTATCCAGGCGTCCCTTCAGGGAACGGATCGTAAGAAGATCGGTTAAGGTCTGGGTGGGGTGCTGGTGACCTCCGTCTCCGGCGTTGATCACTGGAATAGAAGAAGCCATGGAAGCTACTAACGGAGCACCTTCTTTGGGATGGCGCATAGCACAGATGTCTGCGTAACAGGATACAACACGGATAGTATCTGCAACGCTTTCACCTTTGGATGCAGAACTGGAATCAGCGGATGAAAAGCCAAGAACTTTACCGCCCAGATTCATCATTGCTGCTTCGAAACTAAGGCGTGTACGGGTACTTGGCTCATAAAATAAGGTGGCAAGTCTCTTATCATCACAGACATGCGCATATTTATCGGGGTGTTTCTCAATATCGCTGGCCAGATCCAGGATAGAGTTAAGCTCTTCCACAGATAAATCCAGCGGACTCATTAAGTGTCTCATATTATACCTCCATATTTTATTGATGAAGAATACATCATTCGCTTATTATGATATAATACTCAGGTGCTTTTTTCAAGATGCTTTTACAAGTATTTTTCATAAGCAGGAACCGTTTTCTTTACATAAATTTAATCTGTTTCTGATATTGCCCGCCTTGAAAAAAACATGGGTGTAGGCTATAATAAAGTGAATTGTGAAAATTGATTTTCGTGTGCTGCAGATTTGCAGTATAAAAATAGAAAAATAAAAATTTAGGAGTAGAAGCAATGAATTATCAGGAAAGCCGTGAATACATAGACAGGGTAACGAGGGAGATTCCCAGTGTGCTGGGACTGGAGCATATGCGGGAATTAATGAAAAGACTGGGAAACCCTCAGGAAGATCTGAAATATGTTCATATAGCAGGTACCAATGGGAAGGGCTCAGTAATTGCTTTTCTATATTCTGCACTGTCTCAGGCAGGCTATTGTGTGGGAAGGTATGTTTCCCCCACTTTATATTCTTACAGAGGAAGAATTGCTGTGGCAGGACAGATGATTGACAGAGACAGTTTTGCCCTGTATCTCACCCAGGTGGCAGATGCGATCCGAGTTATGACAGCAGATGGTTTTCCTCATCCTACAGCTTTTGAAATAGAGACAGCTGTGGCGTTTTTGTATTTTAAAAACAAAGGCTGTGATCTTGTGCTTCTTGAAGTGGGAATGGGTGGAAACCTTGATGCCACCAATATTATCAACAATACTCTTCTTGCAGTTCTGGTATCTATCAGTATGGATCATATGTCTTTTCTTGGGAATACCCTTTCTGAAATTGCAGAGAAAAAGGCCGGAATTATTAAAGAGGGCAGTCATGTGGTAACAGTACGGCAGAAACCGGAGGTTATGGAGGTTATCTGTGAAAAATGCAGAAGCAATCATGCAGAATGTACTGTAGCAGATGCGGCACAGGCACAGGTAATAGAGGAAGGCGTTGAAGGCCAGACGATTATTTACGAAAAGGAATGTTACAGAATTCCTCTGGCAGGAATTTATCAGAAGGAAAATGCGGTAGCTGCTCTGAACGCGTTAAAAGTGTTGGACGGACTGGGATTTCCTACTACTGCAGAACAGAAAAAAGAAGGGCTGGAGAAGGTGTCCTGGAATGGAAGGTTTACAGTTCTGGATACAGAACCCCTCTTTGTGGTGGATGGGGCACATAATCCGGCAGCAGCAGATATGTTGGTGCAATCCATAGAGCATTATTTTAAAGGGAAAAGACTGATTTATATTATGGGAGTTTTCTCAGATAAGGATTATCAGAGTGTGATCCGAAAGACGGCACCCCTTGCAGATCAGATATTTACCATACAGACACCGGATAATGTGCGGGCTCTTCCTGCGCAGAAACTGGCAGAGGCCATAAAGGAGATAAACCCTCATGTAGAAGCTGCAGAGAGCGTGGAAGCAGCAGTGAAAAAAGCATATGGCCTTGCTGAGGATAAAGATGTGATCCTGGCTTTTGGTTCGTTGTCCTTTATCGGTATTATGACAGAAGCTGTTGAGGAAGAAAAGAAGAAACGAAAGGAACAGCAGAATGATTGATTTACTGGAAAGCAGAGATAAAATTGATAAGATTGATATGGAGATTGTCAGGCTCTTTGAAGAAAGAATGAAGATATGTGAGGATGTGGCAGAATATAAGATCGCGACAGGCAAAAAGGTGCTGGATGCAGAAAGGGAGAGACAGAAATTGAAGGCTCTGCGTGGCAGAGCCCATGGGGAATTTAATCAGCTGGGTACTCAGGAACTGTTTGAGCAGATTATGGCCATCAGCCGGAAGCGGCAGTATCAGCTTTTGACAGAGCATGGTGTAGAGGATGAAGAAAAACTGGAAATGGTGGATTCTCTTCCGTTGAACAATGTTACAGTTGTTTTTCAGGGGGTAGAGGGAGCTTACAGTTATGCTGCCATGCGGGAATACTTCGATGATGATATTAAAAGCTTTCATGTGAAAACATGGAGAGATGCTATGGAGGCTGTAGTGGAGGGGAAGGCAGACTATGGGGTACTCCCTATCGAAAATTCCACCGCAGGTATTGTGGCAGGAATTTATGATCTTCTTACAGAATATGATCTGAATATTGTGGGAGAGCAGATCATCAGTCCTCGTCATGTATTGCTGGGACTGCCGGAGGCTTCGTTGGAGGATATCCATTGTGTATATTCCCATTCTCAGGCGCTGGCTCAGTGTTCTAAATATCTGGAAGCCCATCCGGAATGGAGAATACAGGAGATGGAAAATACTGCAGGTTCTGCAAAAAAAGTGAGAGAAGACGGTGATATCACCCAGGCTTCCATTGCAAGCAGACAGGCAGGAGAACTTTATGGTTTAAAGGTTCTGGCAGAAAATATTTGCAGTAATGATAAAAATGCAACCCGATTTGTGATTGTAAGTAAGAAACCCATATATGTAAAGGATGCAAATAAGATCAGTATTTTCTTTGAACTGTATCATGAAAGCGGAACGCTTTATCATATGCTTTCTCATATTATTTATAACGGATTGAATATGACCAAGATTGAATCCAGACCTATTCCCGGCAAAAACTGGCAATATCGGTTCTTTGTGGATTTCGAGGGGAATCTGCAGGATAGTGCTGTGAAAAATGCTCTCCGCGGAATTGAGGCAGAGGCTGACAGAATGCGCATTCTGGGAAATTACTAAAAATCAGTTTAGGAGAAATAAAATGGCTAGATTAAATGAATGTATTTTGTATCGTGACTTTGAACATGGAGATCTTCTGGATGAAATGGCAGAAATTATGACTTTATGGGAGAAGGACGCCGCAGATTTAAAGTCAAAGGAGGGACAATTCTTTGAATGTGTTAACGGTTTGGTGGAAATGGCAGGTTTATATGGATTTTCGGGAAACTTGTGGCATTGCTATCTGACCTTTCTGCTGGTTAACAAGGAAAATGCTTTCAGTACAGCAAGCGAGATCAGAGGTGCTGTAAAAGGAAGTATCAATGAACTGGTTTTAAATGATTTTGAAATTTTTAAAGAGCTGTATGATTTTGATCTGAATGTGCTGGATGAAGCTTTCGGGATTTCCTGCTGTAAAGTTATCTGTGATTATACAAATACAGGAAGCAACAGCAAGATGTTTAATTCAAGGATTCGTGACCGTATCTGCGAGATGAGCAGGACTCTGGCCGGGGCAGAGACTACCGAGGAATTTATGGCAGATATGGTGCAGTTTTATAAGGATTTTGGCGTAGGAAAGCTGGGACTGCATAAGGCTTTTCGCGTAGGACATGATGAGAATGATAAGGTGGAGATTCAGCCCATTACCAGAATTGCGCATGTGAAATTGGAGGATCTTATCGGATATGAGATTCCTAAACAGAAACTGATTGAGAATACAGAGGCCTTTGTCAGAGGCAGAAAGGCAAATAACTGTCTGCTTTTTGGTGATGCAGGTACAGGCAAGTCTTCCAGCATTAAGGGAATCCTTAACCGATATTATGATGAAGGTCTGCGTATTATTGAGGTGTATAAACATCAGTTTCAAGATCTGAATGATGTGATTGCGCAGATCAAAAACAGAAATTATAAATTTATTATTTATATGGATGATCTTTCTTTTGAAGAATTTGAAATTGAATATAAATATCTGAAGGCTGTGATCGAGGGTGGACTGGAGAAGAAACCGGATAATATTCTGATCTATGCAACAAGCAATCGGAGACATCTGGTGAGAGAACGGGCAGGAGACAAGCTGGAGGTCATGGACGATGATGATCTGCACTCTTCAGACACTGTACAGGAGAAACTGTCCCTGGTATACAGATTCGGTGTCCGTATTTATTTTGGAGCACCTGGTAAAAAAGAATTCCAGACAATTGTTAAAGCTCTGGCTGAAAGAAATGGTATCAAGATGCCGGAGGATGAACTTTTGCTTGAAGCGAATAAGTGGGAGCTGTCTCATGGAGGATTGACAGGAAGAACAGCACAGCAGTTTATTGATCATCTGCTGGGTATTCAGGAAGAATAACTGAAAGACACCGGATAGGAAGGAGAAAAAATATGGCAGTGATGACTTTTGCAGCGATAGATATTGGTTCCTATGAAGTGAGTATGAAGATTTTTGAATTGTCAAAAAAAATCGGATTCAGGGAATTAAATGATGTAAGGTATAGTCTGGAATTGGGAAAGGGCGTATATTCCAATGGAAAGCTGGACGCACAGATGCTGGATGTTCTGTGTGAGACCTTAAATGATTTTAAAAGGATGATGCAGGATTTTGGGGTAGTGGAATATCGTGCCTGTGGAACAAGTGCGCTTCGGGAACTTACAAATCCGCTGATTATCGTAGAACAGATTTATCGCAGAACAGGTTTTAAAGTAGAGATATTAAGCAATGCGGAACAGCATTTTCTGGGCTATAAATCAATTGCTGCCATTGAAAGAGGCTTTAAGAAAATGATCCAGAAAGGAACTGCAATTCTGGATGTAGGAGGGGGAAGCCTGCAGGTTTCTCTTTTTGATAAGGATGCCCTGGTTACTACCCAAAGCCTTAAAATGGGAAGCCTGAGAATCCGTCAGCGTCTTCAGGAACTGGAAAAAACCACCATTCATTATGATAAACTGGTGGAGGAATTTATCCGTAATGACCTGACAAATTTTCAGCGTCTGTATCTGAAGGACAGAGATATTAAAAATGTTATCCTTATGGGAGATTTTATCACCGATATGATCTTTCAGGAGGAGATGAAGGATAAGATCATTACCAGGAATGAATTTATGAAGCGTTATGAGGATACGGTAGATAAGACAGAGGATGTGCTGGCACAGGAGATGGAGATCGATCCGGAATATGCTTCTCTGGTTGTGCCTACCATGGTAGTGTGCAGAAGCTTTATTGATATTTTTCAGGCAGAGGCTCTGTGGGCTCCCGGTGTATCTCTTCTGGATGGTATTGCTTATGACTATGCAGAAAAGAAAAAATTTATAAGAAGTGTACATAATTTTGAAAATGATATTCTGGTGACTTCTAAAAATATTGCAAAGCGGTATTCCAGCAGTAAAAGTCATATTCAGGGAACTATGAATCTGTGTCTGAATATTTTTGACAGTATGAAGAAAGTGCATGGAATGGGAATGCGGGAGAGACTTCTTATTCAAATTGCGGCTTTGCTTCATGATTGCGGTAAATATATAAGCATGGGAAATGTTTCTGAGTGCTCCTATCAGATTATTATGTCTACAGAAATTATCGGTCTGTCTTCTCTGGAAAGAAAGATGATTGCTTATGCTGTCAGATATAATACCACAGCTTTTGCCGATTACGATGAAATTCAGATGCTGGGAGCCGGGATTGACAGGGAAAGCTACATAAAGATCGCTAAAATGACAGCAATCCTGCGGCTGGCCAATGCCATGGACAGAAGCCACTGTCAGAAGGTAAAGGGGATCAAAACTGTGCTGAAGGACAGAGAGCTGCAGATGGTTATGGATTCCAGCCAGGATATTTCCCTGGAATTGGGACTTTTGCAGGATAAGGTTGCGTTTTTTGAAGAGGTTTTTGGTATCCGCCTTGTGATCAGAGGAAAAGGAAGGGTGTAAAGGAGGAAAATAATGGAACTTGAGAAATTTGAAAAAAGCGAATATTTTGTGAACCGGGAACTGAGCTGGCTGAAATTTGATGAACGTGTTCTCAGTGAGGCCAGAGACAAAACACTTCCTTTATTTGACAGACTGAAATTTTTAAGTATTACAGCTTCCAATCTGGACGAGTTTTTTATGGTTCGTGTAGCATCTCTGAAGGATCAGGTGCATGCGGGCTATCATAAGACAGATATTGCCGGAATGACAGCTAAAGAGCAGTTGAAGGAGATCAGTCTGCGTACCCATGAATTGGTTCATGTGCAGTATAATACGCTGAACCGTTCTCTGATTCCTGCGCTGGAGAAGGCAGGACTTCATCTGGTAGGAGCCCATGAGAATCTTACAGAGGAACAGAAGGCTTATGTGGACAGATATTTTGAGGATAATGTTTATCCTGTGCTTACGCCTATGGCTATGGATTCTTCCAGACCATTTCCTCTTATTCGAAATAAAACACTAAATATCGGTGCATTGATTTCCAAAAAAGGAAAAAAGGAAAAAGAAGAGCCTATGTTTGCAACTGTACAGGTTCCTTCTGTGCTTCCGAGAGTAGTGAGGATTCCTTCTGTGAAAGAGGGAGATACTTCGGTGATTCTTCTGGAAGAGATTATTGAAAAAAATATTGATAAGCTGTTTTTAAGCTATGATGTGGTTTGTGCACATCCTTATCGTATTATGCGTAATGCAGATCTTACTATTGATGAAGATGAGGCAGAGGATCTGCTGGTAGAGATTCAGAAACAGTTAAAGAAACGCCAGTGGGGAGAGGTAATCCGTCTGGAGATAGAAGATAAGATGGATGAGAGGCTGCTGGATATCCTGAAAATGGAGTTTGATATCAAAGAAGCGGATATTTTCAAGATCAATGGACCTCTGGATCTGACCATGTTAATGAAGGTATATGGGGCAGAGGGCTTTGACCAGTATAAGACCCCAAGATACCAGCCGGCTCCTGTGCCTGCTTTCCAGAATGATAAGGATATTTTTCGTGTGATCCGTGAGGGTGATGTATTTCTTCATCATCCATATATGAGCTTTGATCCTGTTGTTAATTTTGTGCGTCAGGCTGCAAAGGATCCTGATGTTCTGGCAATCAAGCAGACCTTGTATCGCGTCAGTGGTAATTCTCCTATTATTGCAGCACTTGCTCAGGCTGCAGAGAATGGAAAACAGGTTTCTGTTCTGGTAGAATTGAAAGCGCGTTTTGATGAGGAAAACAATATTGTCTGGGCCAAAAAACTGGAAAAAGCAGGATGTCATGTTATCTATGGTCTGGTTGGACTGAAAACACACAGCAAGATTACCCTTGTGGTGCGCAGGGAAGAGACCGGAATCCGTCGCTATGTGCATCTGGCTACAGGTAACTATAATGATTCAACAGCAAAGCTTTACACAGACTGCGGTATATTTACCTGTGATGAAAGATTTGGCGAGGATGCTACAGCTGTGTTTAATATGTTGTCCGGCTATTCGGAACCGAAGCGTTGGAATAAACTGATCGTGGCTCCTATCTGGATGAAGGACAGATTTGTAAGTCTAATAGAGAGAGAAGCTGAAAATGCAAAGAAGGGACTGCCGGCGCTGATCCGTGCAAAGATGAATTCTCTTTGTGATCCCAAGATTATGGCTGCCCTTTATTATGCATCTTCCTGTGGAGTACAGGTAGAGCTTCTGGTGCGGGGCATCTGCTGCCTGAAGGTAGGACTGCCGGGAATCAGTGAAAATATCCATGTGCGTTCTATTGTAGGCGAATTTCTGGAACATAGCCGTATTTTCTATTTTGAAAATAGTGGAAATCCTGAAATTTATATGGGAAGTGCTGACTGGATGCCAAGAAACCTGGACAGACGTGTGGAAATTGTTTTCCCTGTGGAGGATGAAAAAATCAAAAAAGAACTGGAGCATGTGCTGGATCTGGAATTCAAGGATAATGTAAAGGCTCATATCCTTCAGTCTGATGGAACTTATGTCAAACCGGATAAACGTGGAAAGGTACAGCTGAATTCCCAGATGGAATTTTGTATGGAGGCTACAGAGAGGGCTATTCAGCAGAAACACGAGACAAAAAAATCCAGGGTATTTGTTCCTGCAGAACCGGCGGAGGATATTGAAGATTAAAATGTGGAAGTAATAAAAATGCTGACCTTGAGAAAGTCCATGGAATCTGAAGAAAAAGTCCATGGACTTTCCCTGATATTGGTGAAAGCAAAAATGCTGGAAAGTTTTTACCCGGAGAAAACCTTGTAAATACGGGGTTTTACAAGAAAAATTCGCGAAAAATAAAAAAATTGAAATTTTTTTAAAAAAGTACTTGCATTTTAGAAAAATATGGTGTATATTAAATGAGTCGACAGCGAGAGACGCAAACGACACAGAGAAATGGCCAGTTGGTCAAGGGGTTAAGACGTCGCCCTCTCACGGCGAAAACACGGGTTCGATTCCCGTACTGGCTGCTAACAAATAGTGGGAAACAAATGATCAGAATTTCGATTCTGGTCATTTTTTTTGCCAGAAGCAATGGTGTGGGTCAGAAATGTAAATGTATGCTTGAAATAAATTTAAAATTCGTTTATAATACAGAACAAATGTTCATGGCTGAAGCTATTGTTTGCAGGCGTTATACCTGATCATACCTGAGTGAAGGCAGAATATATTTCAGAAAATATGCCAAGACAGAAAGAAAGGAAAGATAACAGATATGGCAAAGAAAGAAACCTATGATGCAGGGAGTATCTCTGTTCTGGAGGGTCTGGAGGCGGTCCGTAAGCGTCCGGGAATGTATATCGGAAGTGTTTCAAGAAAAGGACTTAACCATCTGATCTATGAGATCGTAGATAATGCGGTGGATGAACATCTGGCGGGATACTGCAGTCTGATCCATGTGGTCCTGGAGAAAGACGGATCCTGTACAGTTACAGACAACGGAAGAGGAATCCCTGTAGATATGCATGAAAAGGGAATATCTGCAGAGAGGCTTGTATTTACCACACTTCATGCAGGCGGTAAATTTGACAATTCAGCCTATAAGACCAGCGGAGGACTTCACGGAGTAGGTTCCTCGGTTGTCAATGCATTGTCTACATATCTGGATATTAAGATCAGTCGTGACGGATATATACATCACGATCATTATGAAAGGGGAATTCCTACGCTGGAACTGGAAGAGGGACTTCTGCCAAAGCTGGGAAGGACCAGACAGACAGGGACCAGTATTAATTTCCTGCCTGATCCGGAGATTTTTGAAAAGACAAGATTCTCTGCCACAGAAGTAAAGAGCAGACTTCATGAAACTGCTTATCTGAATCCGGAGCTGACGATCCATTTTGAAGATAAAAGAGGTGCTGAGATTGAGAATATCACATATCATGAACCGGATGGGATTATCGGATTTATTAAGGATCTGAATCAGAATGCAGAGGTTCTCCATGAACCGGTTTATCTGAAAGGAGAGTCTGATGGGATTCAGGTAGAGGTGGCCTTCCAGTTTACCAATGAGTTCAGGGAGAATGTGCTTGGATTCTGCAACAATATTTACAATGCAGAAGGCGGTACACACCTTACAGGATTTAAGACTACCTTTACTACAGTGATGAATACTTATGCCAGAGAGATTGGTATTTTAAAAGATAAAGATCCTAATTTTACAGGTGCAGATATCCGTAATGGAATGACAGCAGTTGTTTCTATTAAACATCCGGAACCTCGATTTGAGGGACAGACAAAGACAAAGCTGGATAATCAGGATGCGTCCCGTGCCACAGGTAAAGTGGTGGGAGAGCAGATGGTACTTTATTTTGACAGGAATCTGGAGACTCTGAAGACTATTCTTTCCTGTGCAGAGAAAGCAGCAAAGATTCGTAAAACAGAGGAGAGAGCGAAAACTAATCTTCTGACCAAACAGAAATATTCTTTTGACTCTAACGGAAAACTGGCAAACTGTGAGAAAAAGGATCCTTCCCAGTGTGAGATCTTTATTGTGGAGGGAGATTCTGCGGGAGGTTCTGCAAAGACTGCCCGTAACCGTAATTATCAGGCAATCCTTCCTATCAGAGGTAAGATACTGAATGTGGAGAAAGCTACTATTGATAAGGTACTTGCAAATGCGGAGATTAAGACTATGATCAATGCTTTTGGATGTGGATTCTCGGAAGGATATGGAAATGATTTTGATATTACAAAGCTTCGCTATGACAAGATCGTGATCATGGCAGATGCTGATGTGGATGGGGCTCATATTTCCACGCTTCTCCTTACTCTGTTCTATCGTTTTATGCCAGACTTGATCACAGAGGGGCATGTGTATATTGCCATGCCACCGCTGTATAAGGTTATGCCAAAGAAAGGACAGGAAGAATACCTGTATGATGACAAGGCGCTGGAAAGATACAGACGCGCTCATAAGCCGGGAAGCTTCACTCTGCAGAGATATAAAGGTCTGGGAGAAATGGATGCAGAACAGCTTTGGGAAACTACGCTGAATCCGGAGACCAGAATGATGAAGCGTGTGGAGATTGAGGATGCAAGACTTGCATCCAGTGTGACAGAGATTCTTATGGGAAGCGATGTGCCGCCGAGAAAGAAATTTATTTATGAGCATGCGCAGGATGCTGAACTGGATATCTGATATAAATGGAGGAATGAAATAAATGGAAACAAAACAGGAGAATGTGATCCCTACCGACTATGCGGAGGTCATGCAGAAATCCTATATCGACTATGCCATGAGTGTTATTATCTCCAGAGCTCTGCCGGATGTGCGTGACGGATTAAAGCCTGTACAGAGAAGAACACTGTATGATATGTATGAACTGGGGATCCGATATGACAGACCTTACAGAAAATGTGCCCGTATTGTAGGTGATACTATGGGTAAATACCATCCCCATGGGGACAGTTCCATCTATGAAGCTCTTGTAGTGATGGCCCAGGATTTCAAAAAAGGTAAAACTCTGGTTGACGGACATGGAAATTTCGGTTCCATTGAAGGCGACGGTGCAGCTGCCATGCGATATACAGAAGCAAGACTTGAAAAACTGACACAGGATGTTTTTCTTGAGGATCTGGATAAGAATGTTGTGGATTTTATGCCAAACTTTGATGAGACAGAAAAAGAACCGGTGGTGCTTCCTGTCAGAATTCCCAATCTTCTTGTAAACGGAGCTGACGGCATCGCAGTTGGCATGGCAACCAGCATTCCTCCTCATAACCTGGGAGAGGTAGTCGATGCTGTAAAGGCATATATGAAGAATAATGACATCAGTGTCAAAGGCCTGATGCGCTATCTTAAAGGACCGGATTTTCCTACAGGCGGTCTGGTGGTAAATAAAGATGACCTGCTTAAGATCTATGAGACAGGAACAGGAAAGCTCCGCGTCAGAGGTAAGGTGGAAACAGTGAAGCTGAAAGGCGGCAGGCAGCAGCTTGTGATCACGGAGATCCCATACACTATGATAGGTGCGAATATAGGAAAATTCCTGAATGATATTGCATCTCTGGTGGAAAGTAAGAAAACAACAGATATTGTGGATATCTCAAATCAGTCCTCCAAAGAAGGAATCCGTATAGTTCTTGATCTGAAGCGTGATGCTGATGTGGAGAACCTGACCAATATGCTGTATAAGAAAACAAAGCTGGAAGATACATTTGGTGTCAATATGCTTGCAGTTGCAGATGGCAGACCTGAAACTTTGAGCCTGAAGCAGGTGATAGAGCACCATGTAGACTTTGTATTTGACGTTACAACCAGAAAATATACCACACTTTTGAATAAAGAGCAGGAGAAGAAGGAAATCCAGGAAGGTCTGATCAAGGCCTGTGATGTGATTGATTTGATCATTGAGATCCTTCGCGGCAGCAAAAGCCGTGAGCAGGTGAAAAAATGTCTGGTTGAGGGAAATACAGAAGGAATTAAATTTAAGTCCAGGTCCAGCGAGAAAGCTGCGAAGACACTGCAGTTTACAGAAAGACAGGCTACGGCTATCCTGGAAATGCGACTGTATAAACTGATTGGTTTGGAGATGGAGGCACTCCAGGCGGAATATGGAGAAACAATGAAGAACATTGCTCTCTATGAGGATATTCTGAATAATTATGATTCTATGGCAACTGTGATCATGAAAGATCTGGATCAGATTAAGAAAGAATATGGTTCCAGACGCCGTACAGTAATTGAAAATGCAGAGGAAGCCGTATACGAAGAAAAGAAAATGGAAGAGATGGAAGTGACATTCCTGATGGACCGTTTCGGTTATATGAGAGTGATCGATAAATCTGCATATGAGAGAAATAAAGATGCTGCCATTGCAGAGAATAAATATGTATTCCATTGCATGAATACGGATAAGATCTGTATATTTACTGATAAAGGCAAGATGCACAGTGTTAAGGTGGCAGATATACCTCTGGTACGGTTCCGGGATAAAGGTACACCGGCAGATAATCTGAGCAACTATAACAGCACGGAAGAACAAATGCTCTATGTGGCACCGCTGGCGGAGATCAGACAGTCAACCCTGTTGTTTGTTACAGCTTCTTCTATGTGCAAGCTAGTGTCCGGTGCAGAGTTTGAGGTGGCAAAAAGAACGATTGTGTCTACCAAGCTGGGAGATGAGGATAGCTTGATCTTTGTGGGATCTGCAGATGAGATGGAGCAGATCGTCCTTCAGAGCGAAGGGGGATATTTCCTGCGATTCCAGAAACAGGATGTTTCTTCTATGAAAAAAACATCTATCGGTGTCCGGGGGATGAAGCTGGCAGAAGGAGACCGGGTATCTCATGCATATATGTTGGAGACCAGGCAGGAGTATACCATCGAGTATCATGACAAACCATATACTCTGAATAAGGTGAAGCTTTCCAGGCGTGATACCAAAGGCATAAAGCCGCGTATTTGAAACAATAAAAAGAAAATGCCGGAAAAGCCTTGCATTTACCCATAATTGGTGCTACAATAGAAAAAGATTAGAACTTGTTAAAATAGGAGTGGGCGTGAGCCCACTCCTATTTGCTGAATGGAAAGGCAGGTGGGAAAATGAGCAGACGGGAAGAGTATGAGAAAAGAGCAGAAGAGCTTCTGGCGCCGATTGTGGAGCAGAATGAATTTGAACTGGTGGATGTGGAATATGTAAAGGAAGCCGGAAACTGGTATCTGAGAGGATATATCGACAAACCAGGTGGAATCACGGTGAATGACTGTGAAACAGTAAGCAGAGCTTTCAGTGATAAGCTGGATGAGAATGATTTTATTGAAGACAGCTATATTATGGAGATCAGTTCTCCGGGGCTGGACAGACCGCTGAAAAAAGAAAAAGACTTTCAGAGAAATATGGGAAAACTGGTGGAGGTCCGTACCTACCGGCCAATTGAGAAACAAAAAGAGTTCTGCGGTATATTGACCGCGTTTGACAGTAACAGTGTGACAATCGATGAAGATGGAACGGAGCGCACATTTGAGAAAAAGGATATCGCTCTGATACGTCAGGCAATTGAGTTTTAGTGATAAATTCGGGAGGATAAGAAAAAAATGAACAAAGAGTTAATGGAGGCGCTGGATATCCTGGAAAAGGAAAAAAATATCAGCAAAGATACATTGCTGGAGGCAATTGAACAGTCTCTGATCCAGGCTTGCAAGAACCATTTTGGCAAAGCAGACAATGTACATGTGACCATTAATCCGGAAACCTGTGATTTTGCTGTATATGCAGAGCGAAATGTTGTGGAATATGTGGAAGACCCGGCATTGGAAATTTCCCTGACAGATGCTCAGAAAATTACATCCAGAGCAGAAATCGGCGGGATTGTCCAGGTTCCCATCCAGTCTAAGGAATTCGGACGAATTGCAACACAGAATGCCAAAAACGTAATCCTGCAGAAAATCCGTGAGGAAGAGCGCAGAGTACTGTATGATGAATATCATGGAATTGAAAAGGAAGTGGTAACAGGTATCGTGCAGCGCGTGATGGGCAAGAATGTAAGTATTAATCTGGGTAAGGTAGATGCTGTATTAAGTGAAAACGAACAGGTTAAGAGTGAGCATTTCAAACCTACAGAGAGAATCAAGCTGTATATCCTGGAAGTTAAGGATACACCGAAGGGACCTCGTATTCTGGTATCCAGAACTCATCCGGAACTGGTAAAAAGACTTTTTGAGTCAGAGGTTGCAGAGGTGAGAGATGGTACTGTAGAGATTAAGAGTATTGCCCGTGAGGCTGGTTCCCGTACTAAGATCGCAGTATGGAGCAATGATCCGGATGTAGATCCTGTAGGAGCCTGTGTAGGTATGAACGGAGCCCGTGTTAATGCTGTGGTAGAAGAACTCCGCGGTGAAAAAATTGATATTATTAATTGGGATGAGAATCCAGCAATTCTTATTGAGAATGCTTTAAGCCCAGCAAAAGTAATTGCAGTTATGGCGGATCCGGATGATAAAACAGCACTGGTGGTTGTACCGGATTACCAGCTTTCTCTTGCAATCGGCAAGGAAGGTCAGAATGCGCGTCTGGCAGCAAGACTGACAGGATTCAAGATTGATATCAAGAGTGAAACCCAGGCAAGGGAATCCGGCGATTTCTATGATTATGATGAGGATGAGGAGTCCGGCGACGAATATGCAGAAAATGATTCTGAAGCAGAATCCGGTATAGAAGAGAATTCTGCAGAGGAGCAGGAAGCAGCAGATCATGAAAACGAAGAGTAAGATTCCTATGCGCCAATGTACAGGCTGCAGGGAAATGAAAAGTAAAAAAGAAATGATAAGAGTCCTGAAGACTACAGAGGATGAAATTGTACTGGATACTACCGGAAAGAAAAACGGCAGAGGTGCTTACCTGTGTTTCTCCAGGGACTGTCTGGAAAAGGCAATGAAAAATCATGGCCTTGAACGTTCTCTGAAGGCAGGGATTCCGGACGAAGTATATGAGCGACTGAAGAAGGAGCTGGAGGATATTGAAAAATAACAGAGTACTGTCACTGATAGGGCTGGCTACCAAAGCAGGCAAGACTGTAAGCGGTGAATTTTCCACTGAGAAATCAGTAAAAACAGGAAAGGGACTGCTGGTTATTGTAGCTGAGGATGCATCAGAGAATACCAAGAAGAAATTCCGAAACATGTGCAGCTTTTATGAAGTTCCGATTTCTTTTTATTCAGATAAAGAGAGTCTTGGCAGGGCAATGGGAAAGGAATTCCGTGCCTGTCTGGCTGTCCAGGATGAAAACTTTGCGAAAGCAATCATGAAGGAGGTATAGCAATTGTCAAAATTGCAGGCACATGAGCTGGCTAAAGGGCTTGGAAGACAGAACAAAGAAGTAACAGAAATAGATAAATATAATAGGGGAAAGGAGCATATTGCGAAATTGGATACTCCCAAAACAGAAGAAAAGGTTGTAACAGCAAATCTTGAAGGAGAGAAAGCTGAAACACCTAAAAAGAAAAAGAATATTATCCGTGTTTATCATGCACAGAATGCAAGCGACGGAGGAAAAACAAGAAAGAAAACAGTAAAGCCTGCAGCTGAAAAAACAGCAGAGGCACCAAAGACAAATGAGACAGTAAAACCAGCTGTGACAAAAACAGCAGAAACTCAGTCTCCGCGTCAGACAACTTCGGACCGTGCAGGTGCCGGCAACAGAGGCTCCCGCCAGGGAGATGGCCAGAACCGTCAGGGTGGCCGTTTCCAGGGTGAAGGCCGTCCACAGGGAAATCGTTTTGGACAGGGAAGAGGCCAGGGAGATGGCCAGAACCGCCAGGGCGGTCGTCCGCAGGGAGATGGAAGAAGCCAGGGAGGCAGATTTAGCCAGGGCCGTTCACAGGGAGATGGTCAGAACCGTCAGGGTGGCCGTTTCCAGGGTGAAGGCCGTCCACAGGGAAATCGTTTTGGACAGGGAAGAGGCCAGGGAGATGGCCAGAACCGCCAGGGCGGTCGTCCGCAGGGAGATGGAAGAAGCCAGGGAGGCAGATTTGGCCAGGGCAGACCACAGGGCGAAGGCCGTCCGCAGGGACAGCGCCAGAATACCAGAAAGAATGATGACATGGTATTTGCACCTGAACTGACCAAGACTTCCAAGGACAGCAAGAGAGAGCGCGACAGAGAGAATAAAAATAAGAAAAAAGAATTCGACAAGAGCCAGAATAATGGTGGACGCAGACCAAATCAGGGAGGCTTTAACAAGAATTCCAGATTACCGAAGGCACTGCAGAAGCCGGCTCCTCAGCCAAAACAGGAAGAGAAGAAACCAGAGGTTAAGGAGATTACCCTTCCGGAGAAGATGACGATCCGCGAACTGGCAGAGGCAATGAAAATGCAGCCTTCAGCCATCGTAAAGAAGCTTTTCATGCAGGGTATGATGGTTACTGTGAACCATGAGATCGATTTTGAAAAAGCTCAGGAAATTGCTCTGGAATATGATATTGTTGCAGAACCGGAAGAGAAGGTGGATGTGATTGGAGAGCTTCTGAAAGAGGAAGAAGAGGATGAATCCAAGATGGTTCCAAGACCACCGGTTGTCTGTGTTATGGGTCACGTTGACCATGGTAAGACATCTCTTTTGGATGCTATCCGTAAAACAAATGTAACCAGAGGTGAGGCTGGTGGTATCACACAGCATATCGGTGCTTCTGTGGTAGAGATCAACGGAGAGAAGATTACTTTCCTGGATACTCCGGGACATGAAGCATTTACTGCAATGCGTATGCGTGGTGCTAACTCTACAGATATTGCAGTTCTGGTTGTTGCAGCGGACGATGGTGTAATGCCTCAGACAGTAGAGGCAATCAGCCATGCAAAAGCAGCAGGCGTTGAGATCATTGTTGCTATTAACAAGATTGATAAACCAAGTGCCAATATTGAACGTGTAAAACAGGAACTTTCTGAATACGAGCTGATTCCGGAAGACTGGGGTGGAAGTACAATTTTTGTACCTGTTTCTGCCCATACAGGAGAGGGAATTGATACTCTTCTTGAAATGATCCTGCTTACAGCAGAGGTATGTGAACTGAAAGCAAATCCAAACCGTGCAGCCAGAGGTCTGGTTATTGAAGCACAGCTTGACAAAGGAAAGGGCCCTGTTGCTACAATTCTTGTACAGAAGGGAACTCTTCATGTAGGGGACTTCATTGCAGCAGGAGCATGTAGCGGTAAGGTACGTGCAATGATGGATGACAGGGGACGACGTATTAAACAGGCTGGTCCTTCCACACCGGTAGAGATTCTGGGTCTTGGTGATGTTCCAAATGCCGGCGAGATTCTGCTGTCCTTTGACAGTGACAAAGAGGCGAAGAATTTTGCAGGGGCATTCGTATCAGAAAACAAGAATCGTCTGCTGGAGGAGACAAAGGGTAAACTGTCTCTGGATAACCTCTTTGATCAGATTCAGGCAAGTGATCTGAAAGAACTGCCGCTTATTGTAAAGGCTGATGTGCAGGGTTCTGTAGAGGCCGTAAAACAGAGTCTGACCAAACTTTCCAATGAAGAAGTGGTTGTTAAAGTTATCCATGGTGGAGTTGGTGCCATCAATGAATCTGATGTTAGTCTTGCGGCTACATCAAATGCGATCATTATCGGCTTTAATGTCCGTCCTGATACTACAGCGAAACAGCTGGCAGAGCAGGAGGGCGTAGACCTCCGTCTGTACAGAGTTATCTATCAGGCAATCGAAGATGTGGAAGCTGCTATGAAGGGTATGCTGGATCCTGTATTTGAGGAGAAAGTAATTGGCCATGCAGAGGTTCGTCAGCTGTTTAAGGCATCCGGAGTTGGTACAATTGCAGGAAGCTACATTCTGGATGGTGTCTTCCAGAGAAACTGTAAGGTTCGTATTTCCAGAGAAGGAGAGCAGATCTTCGAGGGAGAACTTGCATCTCTGAAGAGATTTAAGGACGATGTAAAAGAAGTCAAGACGGGCTATGAATGTGGTCTTGTATTTGATGGCTTTAATGATGTAAAAGAAGAAGATAAGGTAGAGGCCTATATTATGGTAGAGGTACCAAGATAGGTATCAGGATACAGCCGGATAGAAATGTCCGGCTGATAAAATAGGAGTGAATATCTGAATGCGAAAAAACAGTATTAAGAATACAAGGATCAATGGTGAGGTTCAGAAAGAGCTGAGCGCCATCATCCGTAATGAGATCAAGGACCCGCGTATTCATCCCATGACTTCTGTCATGGCTGTGGAAGTGGCTCCTGATCTGAAAACCTGTAAGGCATACATTAGTGTGCTTGGGGAAAAAGAAGCAAAAGAAGCAACGATCAAAGGACTAAAAAGTGCAGAAGGCTATATCCGACGTCAGCTTGCTCATAATATGAATCTGAGGAATACGCCGGAGATTCGTTTCATCCTGGATGAGTCCATCGAATATGGTGTGACCATGTCTAAATTGATCGATGATATTGCAAAGAAGGATCAGTCTCACAAACAGGAAACTGATATTGACAATTTCCAGGATGAGGAAGAAATTTGAGAGGTTAAATATATGAAAAATATTGCGGAGATACTGGATGGTGTGAAAACAATGGGAATCGGCGGACATGTTCGTCCGGACGGTGACTGTGTCGGTTCCTGTATGGCATTATATTTATATGTGAAAACCTACTGGCCGGAGATTCAGGTGGATGTGTATCTGGATCATCCAAAACCGGTTTTTGGTCATATTGACTGTATGGATGAGGTTAAAATGGAACTGGATGGTGAGAAGGAATATGACCTTTTTGTTACCTGCGATGTGAGCGCAAAGGACAGACTGGCCATTGCAGCTCCCTATTTTGACTCTGCAAAAAAGACAGCCTGTATTGATCATCATGTCAGCAATCCTGGATTTGCCCAGATCAATCATATTCGGGGCGAGGTAAGCTCTGCCTGTGAGGTGCTGTATAGTCTGTTGGATCCTGAAAAAATAAATTGCACGATCGCCAAACCAATCTATACAGGAATGGTTCATGATACAGGAGTGTTCCAGTATTCTTCAACTTCTCCGGATACCATGCGGATTGCCGGAGAACTGATGAAAACAGGATTCAATTTCAGTAAGATTATTGATGAATCTTTTTATCAGAAAACTTATATCCAGAATCAGGTTATGGGACGAGTTCTGGCAGAGAGCATTATGCTTCTGGATGGGAAATGTATTGTTGGCTATCTCAAAAAGAGAGATATGGACTTCTACGGTGTTGACGGTAAGGATCTGGATGGTATTGTCAGTCAGCTTCGTCTCACTCAGGGTGTGGAGGTTGCTATGTTTATCTATGAGTTTGAACAGCAGTCTTTCAAGGTTTCTCTTCGATCTAACGGAAAAATTGATGTAAGCAAGATTGCAGTATACTTTGGCGGCGGCGGACATATGCGTGCAGCAGGCTGTGATCTGCAGGGATCCGTGTACGATGTGATCAATAATGTGACAGGGCAGATCTGCAAACAGTTTCAGGAGACAGAGGACTGATGGATGGAATCATAGTGATCCGCAAGGAAAAAGGGTATACCTCTCATGATGTTGTGGCAAAATTGAGGGGAATTCTTCATATGAAAAAGATCGGGCATACCGGAACCCTTGACCCGGACGCAGAGGGGGTTCTCCCGGTAGCGCTGGGCAAAGCTACAAAGCTGGTGGATCTGATCACTGATAAAGAGAAAACCTACGAGGCAGTTATGCGCCTTGGAGTAGTGACAGACACACAGGATATGACAGGGACTATTCTGTCACAGACGGAACAGATTTCTGTGACTGAGAAGGAGGTAAAAGAAGCAGCGGAATCCTTTCTTGGGGAACAGCTTCAGATTCCTCCTATGTATTCAGCACTGAAGGTAAATGGGAAAAAACTCTATGAGCTGGCAAGAGAGGGAAAGACTGTGGAGAGAAAGCCACGGCCTGTACACTTTTATCAGATTGAAATTCTGGAGATAAATCTGCCGTTGGTGCGGTATCGTGTAGTCTGCAGCAAGGGAACCTATATCCGTACACTGTGCCATGATATGGGAGAGAAGCTTGGCTGCGGCGCTGCCATGGAATCTCTGGTGCGTACAAAAGTGGGAAAATTTGAATTAAAGGACGCCATTACACTTGCACAGGCAGAGGAAGCTGTAAAGTCCGGAGCTATACAGGATAAGGTTCTGGGTATAGAAGAAATCCTAGGAGAATATCCCCGGATTTGCTGTAAAGAAGAAGGTGACAGGCTTCTTGCTAATGGGAATCCTCTTCCTCAGGGAGTGGTTTCCGAATGTGAGAAGCAGGGCTGGATCAGAATGTGTAGCAGTGGAGGTGCATTTGCCGGAGTTTATCAGTGGGATGAAAGGCGGTTTCTATATTTCCCTGTGAAAATGTTTTGAGGCATTATCCAGACATTACGATAATTAGGAGACACAATGGAATATATAAGAATCGAGAATGATTTTCCCAGGATTGCCCACAGTGCGGTAACTCTTGGAAAGTTTGATGGCATACATCGCGGACACAGAAAGCTTGTGGAGAAAATTATCGGACAGAAGCAGGAGGGAGCACAGGCAGTAGTGCTGGCTCTTGGAAATGCTTCCAGAACCATTCTTACAAAAGAAGAAAGATGTCGCCTGCTAGAGAAGCTGGGCGTAGATATTCTGTTGGAATGTCCGTTGAATGACCGGATCCGGCATATGAAAGCAGAAAATTTTATAAAAGAAATTCTGGTAGGAGACCTTCAGGCCTCCTACGTGGCTGTCGGGGAGGATTTCCGGTTTGGCTTTGAACGAAAAGGAACTCCCCAGATGCTGAAAGAATATGGCAGAAAATATGGCTTTGATGTGGAAATCCTGCCAAAAGAAATGGATGGACGCAGGAAGATCAGCAGCACTTTTATCAGGGAAGAACTGAGCAGAGGCAATATGGAAAAATTTCATGCTCTTATGGGAATGGATTTCTCTGTGGAGGGAGAAGTGGAGCATGGACGAGGAATGGGACATAAATATCTCCTTCCCACAACAAATCTGATTCCTTCTGGAGAGAAACTGATGCCGCCTAACGGTGTCTACATCACAGTTTCGTATTTTAAGGAAAGAACATATCAGGGAATCACCAATATTGGATATAAACCTACAGTAGGAGGAGAGAAATTTCTTGGAGTGGAAACCTATCTGTTTGATTGCCAGGAAGACCTTTATGGCCAGTACTGCCGGGTGGATTTTAAAAAATTTCTCAGACCTGAACAGAAATTTACATCTCTGGAAGCTTTAAAAAAACAGTTGGAAAAGGATGCAGTCAAAGGTCAGGAATACTTTCGAAAAGAAAAATAAAAAAAGAGTTTACACACCATGGGCAATGTGCTATACTATCCAAGGTGAATTCAGCCCATGTTCAGGGACAGGAAACTCCGACCATCCCTTAATATGTGGCGGTCCAATCAATAATAATATATAAACAGGAGGAAATCAAAATGATTTCAAAAGAAAAGAAAGCAGCAATCATGAAAGAATATGCAAGAACTGAAGGCGACACAGGATCACCAGAGGTACAGGTAGCTATTCTTACAGCAAGAATTCAGGAGCTTACAGAGCATTTACAGAGCAACCACAAAGATCATCATTCCAGAAGAGGTCTTCTGAAAATGGTAGGTCAGAGACGTGGACTGTTAGCTTATCTGAAGAAAACAGACATCGAAAGATACCGTGCACTGATTGAAAAATTAGGTTTAAGAAAATAATTAGTATGCGGAAGGGGCGGATATACCATCCGCCCCGTTTTTAGTCGGAAAAGCTGTCAGCAGCAGCTTTTCTGTGAATGCAGGAGTTATTTCCGAGACTACTGAAAAGATTATTTCTATGATGCAGAAGAATGCAGGGGAATTTATGGTAAAAATAGTTTTTTCAGTTGTTTCGGACTCCTGTTTCCATACTCATCCTTTCATAGCGATACAGTCTGGATGAACAATAATAATGAATTTATATAAAGGAGAATGAATATGTACAAAAGTTATTCCATGGAATTAGCCGGAAGAACATTAACCGTAGATATTGGCCGTGTGGCAAAACAGGCAAACGGTGCAGCTCTGATGCATTACGGAGATACTACTGTATTATCCACAGCAACAGCATCCAAAGAGCCAAGAGAGGGAATTGATTTCTTCCCGCTGAGCGTTGAATACGAAGAGAAAATGTATGCAGTAGGAAAAATCCCGGGAGGTTTTAATAAGAGAGAAGGTAAAGCAAGCGAACATGCTATTCTTACATCCCGTGTTATTGACAGACCTATGCGTCCTCTGTTTCCAAAGGATTACAGAAATGATGTAACACTGGTAAACATGGTTATGTCTGTTGATCCGGAATGTAATCCGGAGATTCCGGCTATGCTGGGTTCTGCTATTGCAACCTGCATTTCCGATATCCCCTTTGACGGTCCATGTGCAACCACACAGGTTGGTCTGATCAATGGTGAATATATCATCAACCCTACCATGGCACAGAAAGATGTATCTGACCTTCAGCTTACAGTAGCTTCCACAAGAGAGAAAGTAATCATGATCGAAGCCGGTGCAAAAGAAGTTCCGGAAGACAAGATGATCGAAGCTATCTATAAAGCTCATGAAGTAAACCAGGAGATCATCAAATTTATCGATAAGATCGTAGAAGAATGCGGAAAACCGAAACACAGCTACGAATCATGTGCAGTTCCGGAAGAACTCTTCGCAGCGATCAAAGAGGTCGTACCTCCGGCAGAAATGGAAGTTGCCGTGTTCTCTGACGATAAACAGACAAGAGAAGAAAATATCCGTCAGGTAACAGAGAAACTGAAAGAAGCTTTTGCCGACAAGGAAGAGTGGCTTGCAGTTCTGGGCGAGGCTGTATATCAGTACCAGAAGAAGACTGTCCGCAAGATGATCTTAAAAGACCACAAACGTCCGGATGGTCGTGCCATTACTCAGATCCGTCCTCTGGCAGCAGAGACAGATATTATCCCCAGAGTACATGGTTCTGCTATGTTCACACGTGGACAGACACAGATCTGTACCATCACAACTCTGGCTCCTCTTGCAGAAGCACAGAAGCTTGACGGACTTGACGAATTTGAAACTTCAAAGAGATATATGCATCACTACAATTTCCCGTCCTACTCTGTAGGTGAGACAAAACCATCCAGAGGACCGGGACGTCGTGAGATCGGACATGGTGCACTTGCTGAGAGAGCATTAGTTCCTGTACTTCCAAGCGAAGAGGAATTCCCATATGCGATCCGTACTGTATCTGAGACATTTGAATCCAATGGTTCTACTTCTCAGGCAAGTATCTGTGCATCCACAATGTCTCTGATGGCAGCCGGTGTACCGATCAAAAAACCGGTAGCAGGTATTTCCTGTGGTCTGGTAACAGGCGATACAGATGATGATTACATCGTTCTCACAGATATCCAGGGACTTGAAGACTTTTTCGGAGATATGGACTTCAAGGTAGCCGGAACTCATGACGGTATCACAGCAATTCAGATGGATATCAAGATCCATGGACTGACAAGACCGATCGTAGAAGAAGCAATCAGACGTACAAAAGAAGCAAGAGAATATATCCTGACAGAAGTTATGGAGAAATGCATTGCAGCTCCACGTACATCTGTAGGAGAATATGCTCCGAAGATCATCCAGATTCAGATTGATCCTCAGAAGATTGGTGATGTTGTAGGTCAGAGAGGAAAGACTATCAACACGATCATTGAGCGCACAGGCGTTAAGATTGATATTACTGATGAAGGTGCAGTATCTATCTGCGGAGTTGATCAGAAGAGCATGGATGAGGCTGCTGAGATGGTTAAGATCATTGCTACTGATTTTGAAGCAGGTCAGATTTTCACAGGTAAGGTTGTCAGCATCAAGGAATTTGGAGCATTTGTTGAATTTGCACCAGGAAAAGAGGGAATGGTTCACATTTCCAAAATCTGTAAAGAAAGAATCAATCGTGTGGAAGATGTGCTTACACTTGGAGACAAGGTTAAGGTTGTTTGTCTTGGTAAGGATAAGATGGGCAGAATCAGCTTCAGCATGAAAGATGTACCGGAAGAAGCGTAAAATATGAGATATCACAATATTACCAAGGACGATATGCTGAATGGTGACGGACTCCGTGTAGTTCTGTGGGTGGCAGGATGTGATCATTGTTGCCCGGAATGTCAGAATCCTGTGACCTGGGATCCCAATGGCGGTCTGCCCTTTACAGATGCAGAGCGTACAGAGATTTTTGCAGAGCTGGATAAGGATTATGTCAGTGGAATTACATTTTCAGGCGGAGATCCGCTGCATCCGGCAAATATCACTGAGGTAACAGCTCTTGCAAAGGAGATCAAAAAGAAATATCCGGATAAAACCATTTGGCTTTATACAGGCTTTCTCTGGGAGGAAATCTGCAGAGAGAAAATTACAGAGTATCTGGATGTCTGCGTAGACGGTGAATTTGAAGCAGACAAGAAAGAGCTTTCCCTGAGGTGGAAAGGTTCCAGCAATCAAAGAGTGATTGATGTTCCGGAGACTCTTCGCCAGGGAAAAATTGTATTGCACCAATAAGAAGTAAATATACAGGTAGTTCAAGTATGCTCAGGTGTACCTGAACTGCCTGTTTTTGCTGAACAGGAAAAGCAAAAAGAATGTTTTGAACATTGAGAAAGGAATAATGAAAAGCATGAAACGAATTGCGAAATTTTACAAAGTAAGTAAAGAGCGTTTCACAGCAGACTGGACAGATACATTTGGACAGTCTCAGAAAGAAGCGGAGAAAATATATGAAGCAATCCGTCTGCCAAAGAGAGCAACAGCAGGCAGTGCAGGATATGATTTCTTTGCACCTGCAGAATTTGTTATGAAACCAGGTGAAACAGTGAAGATTCCTACAGGAATCCGCGTGGAAATGCAGCCGGAATGGGTACTGAAATGCTATCCCCGAAGTGGACTGGGATTTAAATACCGCCTCCAGCTCAATAATACAGTAGGTATCATTGACAGTGACTATTTCTATTCAGATAACGAAGGTCACATCTTTGCAAAGCTTACAAATGATTCTAATGAAAACAAAACTCTGATAATTCCCGCAGATACAGGGTTTATGCAGGGCATTTTTGTAGAGTATGGGATCACAGTAGATGATGATGCTACAGAAATCCGTAATGGAGGCTTTGGAAGTACTACTGCAAAATAATAAAAAAAGAGAAACCTGAATGTTTAAAAAGCAGAACATAGGCAAGAAAGAAATATTTTTGCTTTACGTTCTGCTTTTTCTTTGCTATAATATTTTGAGAATCAAAATATTTGAAAATTATGACGAATCAGATAGATTCATCTGATGGGAATGATAACAATTGGTTTGTAAAATTGAGGAGAGAAAAAATATGATCATTGAACCGAAAGTAAGAGAATATATCTGCACCACCGCACACCCACAGGGATGTGCAGAGAGTGTAAGAAATCAGGCAGAGTATGCCTGTAAGCAGGGAGAGGTAAAGGGAACAAAGAAGGCACTGATCATTGGATGTTCTACAGGTTATGGTCTTGCATCCCGTATCTGTGCACTGGAAAACTGTGGCGCTGACACATTGGGGATTATGTTTGAACGTCAGGCAAACGGCAGAAGGACAGCTACACCGGGATGGTATAATACAGCAGAATTTCATCATCTGGCAGCAGAAAAAGGTGCCTATGCGAAAACCATTAATGGGGACGCTTTTTCCGGGGAGATGAAAGAGAAAGCGATTGAACTGATCCGAAAAGATATGGGAAAAGTAGATCTGGTAGTCTATAGTCTGGCAGCACCCAGACGTACAGATGGTGAGGGAAAAACCTGGTCTTCCTGTCTCAAGACTACTGAGGAAGCATTTACAGAAAAGAGCCTTGATCTGAGAAATAACCAGATTACAGAAAAGACAGTGGAACCTGCAACTGAAGAGGAAGTTTTAAGCACAGTTAAAGTTATGGGAGGAGAAGACTGGGCAGACTGGATTGATGCATTAAAGGCAGCAGATGTACTGACTGAGAATGCAGTGACAGTAGCATATTCTTATATTGGTCCGGAACTGACTTATCCGATTTACTACCACGGAACCATTGGAACAGCTAAACAGCATTTACAGAAAACCATGACTGAGATTAATCAGGCACATCCGGATGTCCGCGCAGTAATTTCTGTAAACAAAGGGCTGGTAACTCAGGCAAGCGCAGCAATTCCCGTTGTACCCTTGTATTTTGCTATTCTTTATAAGGTTATGAAGAAGGCTGGAAATCATGAAAACTGTATTCAGCAGATTGCAAGACTGTTTACACAGAAGCTTTATACACCGGAAGGATTTCAGACAGATGAAAACGGGTTTATCCGCATGGATGATTATGAATTAATGCCTGAAATACAGGAGGAAGTAAAAAAATGCTGGAAAGCGGTCACTACGGATACAGTAAAGGAATATTGTGACATTGATGGATACTGGGAAGATTTTTATCATATGTTTGGATTCCGATACGAAGATATTGATTATACCCAGGATATTGAGGCTGAGGTAGAGATTGACGGTATTGTATAATTACTAACAGATAAAATATCATTTTTTGCAATATATCCCCCACAAAATACAATATACTATTCGAAAAATTTCTGTATAATAAATAGTAACAGAATGTAACGGAGCATCAGCTGGAAAGAGGGGGATGTATATGCAGGGTATTTTTGCAGCGATTAACAGTGTATTTGGGTTTATTGGTCCTTTGTCTGATTTTCTGTGGGATTTTCCCACAAATATGGAATGGTACAGAAATATTCCTATTTTAGGTAACATCTCGCTTGCCATCATTGTACTTTTGGGATCAGGCATTTTTTTTACTATCAAACTTGGATTTATTCAGGTTACTCATTTTAAAAAGGGAATCCGGATTCTTACTGAGAGACGTACTGTAAAAACCGGAATCAGCCCATTGGCTGCTTTTCTGTTAAGTGCAGCTATGCGTGTGGGACCTGGAAATATTATAGGTGTGACCGGTGCCATAGCAGTAGGAGGACCGGGAGCCCTTTTTTGGATGTGGATTTCCGCATTTTTCGGAATGGCAGTTGCCTACATGGAGGCTGTACTGGCTCAGATCTTTAAAGAGAAAAAGGATGATGAATTTGTAGGCGGCCTTCCATTTTATGGAAGAAAGCTTTTAGGAAATAAAGTATGGATTGGTGTGTTTTTATCTGTACTTTATATTCTGTATGCATTATGCTGTCTGCCGGCACAGGGCTTTAATGTAGTTTCTTCTGTAGGAAGAATGGCTGAGATTCTTACAGGAAAAACAATTCCGGTGAATTCCCTGTTTTATTATATTGCAGGTGCGGCTATCATGATTCTGACAGCGGCTATCGCTTTTGGAGGAATCAAAAAGGTATCTAAATGGACGGATAGGATGGTTCCGGTTATGGCAGTGCTGTATGTTGCAGTAGTATTTATACTGATCATTCTCAACGTTGGACGGATTCCTTATTTCTTTACAGCAGTATTTGGCGGAGCATTTAAGCCTCAGGCATTTTTCGGTGGGGCAATGGGAACTGTTCTGGCGCAGGGTGTGAAACGGGGATTAATGTCTAATGAGGCTGGTCAGGGAACAATTACTATGTCTGCTGCGGCAGCAGATGCCGAGCATCCCTGTGAACAGGGAATTCTGGCCTCTCTGGGAGTTTTTCTGGATACTATTGTGATCTGTACACTTACCGGCTTTGTAGTTGTTATGGCACATTGCTGGACAGGAGAAAATGCACAGGTCTGGGCAGAACTGGATAAGCTTCCGAAGTTTACAGAGTCCATTGCCGTACTTACTCCGGGAACCTCTATGAATGCAGTGATCACATTTTTAGTTACTCTTTGTTTTGGACTTTTTGCTTTTACCTGTTTGCTGGGAATGATCAGTTTTTCAGAGATTGCGGCTAACCGTATCCGGAAGGATGCTGCCTGCATTAATATTGTACGCTGTATTGCCCTGTTTGTGGCAGCCTTTGGTATTCTGTGCAATCTGGCAGGACTTGAGCTGGGAAATTTGTGGGCATTCTCGGATCTGGGAAATATTCTGATCGTGTATTTTAATGTGCCGATTGTATTTGCGGGCGCCAGATGTGTGTTTAAAGCAACGAAGCATTATAAGAAAAATGATGGTACACCGTTTGATTCCGGTGTGATTGACAGGAATGACTGCGTATACTGGGATGAGAAAAAATTTGAGAAATAATAAAAGTAAAAAGATGTGTCTGCGCAGAAAAGGAGACACATCTTTTTTGCACTATTTTTTTAAGGCAAATTTTTCAATGGCTTTAGCTACGCCCTCTTCATCATTGGAGGTGGTAATATAATCAGCAGCAGCTTTTACAGCAGGCTCTGCGTTTGCCATAGCCACACCCAGACCGGATTCTTTGATCAGGCACAGGTCATTATCGCCGTCTCCGCAGGCCATAATAGATTCTCTGGGGATTCCAAGCATTTTTCCCAGTGTGATCAGAGCAGTTCCTTTGTTTACACCGGCAGCATTTACTTCGATATTGTAGCTTAAGGAGCCTACAGGTTCCAGTTCTTTGATCTGGTTCAGTTCGTTCCACGCAGACTGCCGTTCGTCCATATCTGCAAAAAGAGCCTGGACTTTATCCATGGCCTGTCCTTCCTGACGGATTAATTCCCACAGGTCAGGTACAAATTTGCGGGTAGTGCGGAAATAGTCCCACATATGTGGATTGTGGTGGTAACGGCTGATCTGGGATAATTTTTTTTCTTCTGCATATCCCTGACCATGGAAATAGATTTCACAGAGAGTGTCGTATTTCTCAAAAATCCGAAGAGCCTTTATTGCGCTTTCCAGAGGAAGAAGCTGTTCTATTATGACTTTTTCCGTGCGGATATCCAGGACTCGGGCTCCATTGGAGGTAAGCGCATAGTGAATACCGGGCAGTTTTTGCAATTCTTTCGGAATTCCGCTGAACGGACGACCGGTAGCTACCAGCACTTCAATTCCTGCATCAAGGGCTTGGGTAAGTACTTTTTTTGTATTTTCGGTAAGTTCCTTTGTGGTGGTAAGCAGTGTACCATCCAGATCAAGACCGATCAATTTAATATCTGGCATAGTAATAGATTCCCTTCTGTAGATAATTCTGTAACATAACTATACTAAAAAATAAAAAAAACCACAATGGTCATTGAAAATATATTGGGAATTTATTATACTAATATAAGTATGTTTTGAAATTTGGAAACAAAACAGGAGTACAAAATTATGGAAAATAAACTGGAATATTTAAAGCGATATCTGAAAGAACTTGGCAGTGTGGCAGTTGCTTTTTCAAGTGGAGTGGATTCCACATTTCTGTTAAAGGTAGCACATGATGTATTGGGAGATAAAGCCATTGCTGTTACAGCCCAGTCCTGTTCTTTTCCAAAAAGAGAGCTGAAAGAAGCAAAGGCATTCTGTGAGAAAGAGGGAATCAGGCAGGTGATCTGTCAGTCTGAGGAACTGGAGATTGAAGGCTTTTCTCAGAATCCGCCAAACAGATGCTACTTATGCAAGAAGGAACTGTTTGAGAAAATCCGAGATATTGCGAAAAATAATGGAATTGAATATATTGCAGAGGGGTCTAATATGGACGATAACGGAGACTACAGACCCGGTTTGATCGCTGTAAAGGAGCTTGGGATTAAAAGTCCTTTGCGGGAAGCAAAGCTGACAAAAGCAGAGATTAGAGAATACTCAAAGGAATTGGGACTTCCTACCTGGGATAAGCAGTCCTTTGCCTGTCTGTCCTCCAGATTTGTCTATGGAGAGACCATCAGTGAGGAAAAGCTTGGAATGGTTGAGAAAGCAGAGCAGCTTTTGCTTGACTATGGATTCCATCAGGTTCGTGTCCGCATTCATGGGTTACTTGCAAGAATTGAGCTCATGCCGGAGGAATTTCCGAAACTTCTGGAGCAGAATGTACGTGAGGATATAGCAAAGAAATTTAAAGAGTATGGGTTTACTTATGTGACCATGGATATTCTGGGATATCGTATGGGAAGCATGAATGAGACACTGGAAAAGAAAGTGTTGGGTCAATAAAAAACTTATGCCGATAGATAAAGGAGAAGATGATAATGACAGTAAATGAAAGAATTGCTGCGCTCAGAGAGAAGATGCAGGAGAGAAAAATAGATGCTTATCTGGTTCCGACAGATGATTTTCATGCATCTGAATATGTAGGGGAATATTTTAAATGCAGAAAATATATCACAGGATTTACAGGTTCAGCGGGAACTGCAGTGATCCTGCAGGATATGGCAGGGCTGTGGACTGACGGTCGTTATTTTATCCAGGCAGCAGCACAGCTGGAAGGAACAGGAGTGGAGCTTTTCAAGATGGGAGAGCCGGGGGTTCCCACAGTACATGAGTTCCTGGAAGAGAAATTAGGAGATGGAATGTGCCTTGGTTTTGACGGAAGAACTGTGAATGCCAAAGAGGCTGTTGAACTGGAGAAGATTCTTGGAAAGAAGGGAGCATTTCTTTCTGTAGACTATGATCTGATAGGTGAAGTATGGGAAGATCGCCCTGCACTTTCCTGTGAACCGGTTATGGAACTGGATGTAAAATGGGCAGGAGAATCCCGTGCTGATAAATGTGCAAGAATCCGTAAGGCAATGGAGGAAAAAGGTGCAGATGCCTTTGTTCTGACCTCCCTGGATGATATTGCCTGGCTGTTAAATATACGTGGGGGAGATATCCACTGCTGTCCGGTGGTTCTTTCTTATCTTGTAATGACAAAAACAGAGATCAGACTTTTTGCAAATGAGAAAGCCTTTCAGACAGATGTACTGGAAGCGCTGGAAAAAGATGGTGTGACCCTTTTTCCCTATGACAGTATCTATGAGTATGTGAAAACATTTAAAAAGGACAAAAAAGTTCTTCTCTGCAAAAAGAAAGTCAACAGTCGTCTGGTTAGCAATATTCCGGCAGACACCCGGATTCTGGATGAAGAAAATCTTACACTTCTTCCCAAGGCAACGAAGAATCCTGTTGAGGTGGAAAATGAACGTATTGCGCATATCAGAGACGGAGTTGCAGTTACAAAGTTCATATACTGGTTAAAGAAGAATGTTGGAAGGATTCCGATCACAGAATTAAGTGCAGCAGAAAAGCTGTATGAATTCCGTTCGGAACAGGAGGATTTCATAGATAACAGTTTTGATCCGATTATTGCCTATGGAAAGCATGCTGCTATTGTACATTATTTTGCAACACCCGAAACGGATATTCCTCTGGAACCATCCGGCTTTCTTCTGGCAGATACAGGAGGACATTATAAAGAGGGAACTACTGATATTACCCGTACTGTTGTCATGGGACCGACTACTGAGGAAGAGAAAAAGTACTTCACAGCAGTTTTGCGGGGAACTCTGAATCTGGGAGCTGCCAGATTTCTTCATGGCTGTACCGGTGTAAATCTGGATATTCTGGCGAGACAGCCGCTATGGGAAATGGGAGAGGATTTTAAACATGGAACCGGTCATGGAGTAGGATATCTTCTGAATGTCCATGAAGGACCCAATAGCTTCCGATGGAAAATTGTTCCGGGTGGAAATGCAGTGCTGGAGGAGGGAATGATTACCTCTGATGAGCCGGGATATTACAGAGAGGATGGATTTGGAATCCGTCATGAAAATCTGATGGTCTGCAAAAAAGCTGAAAAAACAGAGTATGGTCAGTTTATGTGCTTTGAATTTCTAACTATGGTACCTTTTGATCTGGATGGAGTGGTGCCGGAACTGATGAGTGTCCGGGAACGTAACCTTCTCAATGATTACCATGCACAGGTATATGAGAAGATTTCTCCGTATTTGAACGAAGAAGAAAAAGAATGGCTGAAAGATGCTACCCGGGCAATCTGATAAAAACAAAAAAACATTTTACAAAATCAAAAAGAGGAACAGCCGTGATGGACAGCTGTTCCTTTTTGATTTATTATCTGGTTTGTTTTATTCAGAAACTTTTGCAAACTGACTGTTATATAGAGTATGGTAAAATCCACCTTTTGCAATCAGCTCATCATGAGTACCCTGCTCAATGATACTTCCGTCTTTCATAACAAGGATCAGATCTGCATTGCGGATCGTAGAGAGGCGGTGAGCTACGATAAAGCTTGTTCTTCCCTCCATCATTCGTTCAAACGCTTCCTGGATCTGCAATTCTGTTCTGGTATCAATACTTGAAGTGGCTTCATCCAGAATCAGCATCGGAGGCAGACAGAGCATAACTCGTGTGATACACAGCAGCTGTTTCTGTCCCTGGCTTAAGCTGTCTTCGTTGAGCATGGTGTCCAGTCCTTTAGGAAGCCTCCGGATAAATTCCCAGCTGTGGGTAAGCTTGGCTGCTTCGATGATTTCAGTATCTGTAGCTTCCGGTTTTCCAATGGAGATATTGTCGCGGACAGTTCCGTTTTTGATCCATGTTTCCTGAAGCACCATACCATAGCTGCTTCTCAGAGAATGGCGGGTAATGTCTCTGATCTGTTTGCCATCAACGGAAATGGATCCGGCATTTACATCATAGAATCTCATCAGAAGATTGATAAAGGTTGATTTACCGCACCCGGTAGGTCCTACGATGGCAATGCGCATACCTGGTTTTACATGAAGGTTGAAGTTCTCAATCAGTTTTTTTGATTCATCGTAATGGAAGCATACATTCTTAATATCTACTTCACCCTTCACATCTTTCAGTGTCTCAGAAGCCTCTGCAACTTCCGGTTCCTCCTCCAGCAGATCAAAGATTCTGCCTGCACAGGCAAGAGCATTCTGAAGTTCTGTAACAACAGAACTGATGTCATTGAATGGCTTCATATACTGATTGGCATAGGAGAGAAGTACGGAAAGACCTCCGACTGTCAGTCTGCCTCCCGGGATAATGAACGCACCCACCAGTGCAACACAGGCATAAATAATATTATTGACAAAACGGGTGGAAGGGTTTGTCAGGCTGCTGTAAAAGACAGCCTTCAGGCTGCATTCCTGTAATTCTTTGTTAATCTTTGCAAAGCGTTCAGAAGATTTTTCCTCATATCCAAAAGCCTGAACAACCTTCTGGTTTCCAATCATCTCTTCAATGAGAGCAGTCTGACGTCCTCTGGCATCGCTTTGCTTCCGGAACATCTGGAAGGTATGGGAAGAAATAAATTTGGCTACCAAAAAGCTTACGGGGGTCAGGACAATGACCATCAATGTAATCCAGAAGTTTTTGGAGAACATGAAGATCAGTGTTCCGATGATCGTTACGATTCCGGAAAAAAGCTGGGTAAATCCGAGCAGCATACCATCAGACAGAATATCTGTATCTGCGATAATACGGCTGATGATATCTCCGGTACTGTGTCCGTCAAGGTAAGAGAGGGGAAGTACCTGGATGTGTCGGATGGCTTTGGCACGGATATCCTTAACTGTCTGGTAGGTCATGCGGTTATTGATCACATTCATAAGCCATGTGGCAGCAGAAGAGAGGATGACCATTACAAGGATACGTGACAGGTAGTACCACATCATTTCGAAGTTTACCTGATGTTGGGCAATGACCTGGTCAATGGCATTTCCGAACAGAATCGGGACATACAGCTGAAGGATAACGGAAACTGCCGCCAGTATGATACTGAGGATCAGCAGGAAACGGTATCTTCCGATAAAACGCAGTACTTTAAAAAAGGTTTCACTGCTTTTGCTCTTAGCAGGATCCTTTACTGTTGATCTGCTCATACAGTCACCTCCTTCATTATATTACCAGCAGATACAGAGGAGTATCTGGCTCTTTCTTCCGGAAACTGGGAGAAGTAGATTTCCCGGTAAGTATCACAGGTACGTAGCAGTTCAGCATGAGTACCCTTACCTGCCAGAGTACCGTTATCAAGGACAAGGATCAGGTCTGCCTGCTGAATGCTGGAGGAACGCTGGGATACCAGAAATGTAGTTACCTTCCAGTCAAGTCTGTTGAGAGACTTACGCAGTGCTGCATCAGTGGCAAAGTCTAGGGCACTGGCACTGTCATCCAGAATCAGGATTTCAGGTTTTTTTACCAGGGCACGGGCAATGGTAAGTCGCTGTTTCTGACCGCCGGAAAGGTTCTTGCCGTTCTGTTCCAGCATAAAATCAAGCTGTCCCGGTTTCCCCTCTACCACCTCTTTTCCCTGTGCTGTGGCAAGTGCCTGCCACAGATCCTCGTCAGAGGCATCTTCCCGCCCCCATTTCAGATTGTCACGGATAGAGCCCTTGAAAAGAGCTGCCTTCTGGGGAACAACGCCGATTCTGGAGCGGAGATCACTTCTGGTGTAATTCTCAATATTCTGACCGTCCAGCAGAACAGTTCCTTTGCTGGCATCATAGAATCTGGAGATCAGATTTACCAGAGTGGTTTTTCCACTTCCTGTACCACCGATGATACCTACTGTCTGGCCTTTCTTTACTGAAAAACTGATGTGGGAAAGGCTGGGGGCACCAGCACCGCTGTACTCAAAGGTTACGTCATTGAATGCGATGGAAGTTTCAGAAAGTGATGCATCAGCAGTTGCTGTTGCAAGGTCCTTCGATGTCTGAGCAGAATATGTGGAGAAAGACGGGTAGTTCATAGTAGATTTCACTTTCAGGATATCTGCCACACGTCCTGCACATGCTGCGGATTTGTTCAGAGTGATGATCAGGGAGGCAAGCTTGATCAGCTCCACGATCATCTGAGCCATGTAGTTATAAAGGGCAACCACCTGTCCCTGCTGCATACCGCCCAGATTTACTTCTACTCCTGCTTTCTGGATCAGGATGACAGTGGCAATATTGATCAGTACGTAAGTGACCGGATTTAACAAAGCGGAAAGCTTTCCTACAAAGAGATTTAACTTTGTCAGCTCCTGATTGCGGGTATCAAATTCTGCAACTGCCTCTTTTTCACGGCAGAATGCACGAATAACGCGGACACCTGTAAGGTTTTCTCTGGTCAGTCCGGTTACTGTGTCCAGTTTTCCCTGTACCTTTTTAAACAGAGGAATACTGAGAAACATAATGACAAAGACAACCAGAAACAGAAAGGGGATCGCAACAGCAAAAACCAGGGCACATTTAAAGTCAATGGTAAATGCCATGACCATGGACCCAAGTACGATAAACGGACTTCGAAGAAGAAGACGAAGCCCCATGTTCAGTCCGTTCTGGATCTGATTGACATCGTCGGTAAGTCTTGTGATCAGGGTGTCTGTTCCCAGGGTATCCAGCTCTGTAAAGGACAGACGCTGTACATGGTCATAAACTGCCTGTCTTAATTCTGTGGCAAAGCCCACGCTGGCTTTAGCGGCAAAGAACTGAGCTGTGATGGTACTGGCAAGACCAAGAGCCGCCATTAGTATAAGAATAGAAAATCTCTGGACAATGTATCCGTTGTTGTGGTTTGCAATACCTACATCTATGATCTGTGCAATGACGATAGGTACGATCAGGTCAAATACAACCTCCAGAAATTTAAAAAATGGCGCCAGGATGCTTTCTTTTTTGTAGTTTTTTAAATAAACTGCCAATGAACGCATTTTAAAAATTCCTTCCTTTCGTAAAAATCTTTCCTATATTATTTCTGCCTTTTTTGAAAAATAATACATTCAAAAGTGTATCATTTAAGACTTTTTTGTCAAGAAAAATGTACAAAAACAGGTGAACTTTGGAGAAAATTCAGCTTGACTTGAAAAAAAGGTATTACTAAAATATTACGTAGCGCTATTTGTGCGCCAACAACTGATAAATTATCATCACCATAATGAGGAAGAAGATTATGCAGATTATTGAGACATTTGGTCATTATGTTGAAAATTTGACTAACACAAAGCCAGACTCAGCCCGCTGGCTGCTAAAAACCGGCTGGGAAGCACAGAATCTGAAGTTCCGTTATATGCAGGACAAGAGACTGATGCCTGCAGACAGGCATCTTGCAAATCTGATGATGGATACCATGCTGCGTCCCCTTCAGAAACCGGAAGATTCTGTTATTGTAAGTATTTTTACTCCCTGCGAAATGATGCAGGAGGTGGGATTACATCCCTATAATGTAGAGGGATTTTCCTGCTATCTTTCTGCAAGCAAAGCGGAGAGAGCATTTTTACAGCAGGCGGAGAATCAGGGAATTGCAGAGACATTGTGCAGTTATCATAAGACATTTCTGGGTGCAGCGCAGAAAGGACTTCTGCCAAAGCCCAAATGTATTGTTTATACCAACCTGACCTGCGATGCCAACCTGCTTACATTCCGTACCCTGGCAGATTTCTACCAGGTACCTGTATTTGCCATTGATGTACCATGGAATCAGACGGAAGAAAATGTACAGTATGTGGCAGACCAGTTAAAGGATTTAAAAGTATTTCTGGAAAAAAATACAGGAAAAACAATCTCTGAGGACAGATTAAAGGAACGTCTTGCCCGCAGTAAGCGGACTCTGGAGAATTACAAAAAATATCAGCAGATGCGTGCAGACAGATATGTGCCCTCTGATCTGGTCACACCGTTATATGCAGGAATGACCAACAATATCCTTCTTGGAACAGCAGAAGAAGAGAAGTATACACAGATGCTTCTTGAAGATATTAAGAAAGCACCGGCAGCGAAAGGGAAACACATTTACTGGATGCATACCATTCCGTTCTGGTCGGATGCAGTGCGCCAGGAGCTTTGCTTCAGTGAGAAAGCCCAGATTGTGGGATGTGAACTTGCAGAAACCTGTGAGCCGGACTTTGATCCTGAGAACCCCTTTGAAGCAATGGCAGAAAGAATGGTATATCATTCACTGAACGGAAGTGCCCTTAGAAGGATTGAAGCCGGTATCCGCCATGCGAAACAGGCAGGAGCAGACGGTGCTGTGTGGTTTGGACATTGGGGATGCAAACACACCCTTGGTGCGGCACAGCTTGCAAAGAAGAAGTTCGAGGAAGCCGGACTGCCCCTTTTGATCCTGGACGGTGACGGGTGTGATCGAAGCCATGGAGGAGAAGGACAGACTTCCACCAGGCTGGGAGCTTTTCTGGAAATGCTGGGAGGTGCTGAGAATGAATAAAACTTATTATGTCTGTAAATATACTCCAATTGAGCTTCTGGAATCTCTTGGCGGGGAATGTGAGAACTTTAACCATATGCCGGATGGCTTTGACCTGGCTGATCAGGTTTCACATCCCAATATCTGTGGTTTTGGGAAAACACTTCTGGAAGGGGTCATGGAGGGAAAAATTAAGGAACTTGTTCTGGTGAGCTGCTGTGATACCATCCGAAGTGTGTATGACATTTTGCTGGAAAGCGGTAAACTGGATTTCCTTTATATCCTGGATGTGCTTCACTGTGACAGTACTTGTAGCAGAGAGCGTATGGCTGTACAGTTAAAAGGGCTGGCCAAGGCTTATGCACAGTACAAAGGCACAGAGTTTGATGCCGGAAAATTCCGGGCTGCTTTCCATGCACAGGAGAAAGTCACAAAGCCTCATATTGCAGTGCTTGGGGCCAGAATGGGGCAGGAGCTGTTTGAAATGACCAGTAAAGCTATGCCCCTTCCCGTAGAGAATGATACCTGTGTGCATAACCGCTCTGTGGGAAATATACTTCCACCGGAGGGTGCTTCTTTTGATGAACTGATGGACTGGTATGCATGTGAGATCCTGGGGCAGATTCCATGTATGCGTATGATGGACCCCACAGGCCGTAAGAAGCTTTATAATGATCCGTCTGTTGCAGGAATTATTTATCATACAGTGAAGTTCTGTGATTTTTACAGCTTCGAATATGCTGAGATTAAGAACCATACAGATGTACCTCTTTTAAAGATTGAATCAGATTATACTATTCAGAGCAGTGGTCAGCTTCTTACCAGGCTGGAAGCTTTTGCAGAGAGTATTCAGCCTGAAACACTGGAGCAGACCATAGAGGTCGACACAAAAGGAGAGAGAAAAATGGGAAAAGGCTATTTCGCAGGGATTGACAGTGGTTCTACCAGTACAGATGTGGTGATTTTAAATAAAAATCATGAGATTGTAACCAGTATTATCCTGCCTACAGGAGCAGGGGCTGCCATCGGAGCAGACCGTGCCCTGGCAGAAGCATTGAAGGAGGCCGGATTGCAGAGAGAAGATATTGATGCGCTGGTTACTACCGGATACGGACGTACAGCTATTAAAAATGGTGATAAGAGTATCACAGAGATCACCTGTCATGCAAGAGGTGCGCATTTCCTGAATCCGGAAGTCCGTACTGTTATTGATATTGGCGGACAGGACAGCAAGGTGATCCGACTGGATGAGAACGGTGCAGTTGCAAACTTTGTTATGAATGACAAATGTGCGGCAGGAACCGGACGATTTCTGGAAATGATGGCACGTACCATGGAAATGAATCTGGATCAGATGAGCGAATGTGGGCTGGAATTCAAAGAAGATATTACAATTTCCAGTATGTGTACAGTATTTGCAGAATCAGAAGTTGTTTCCCTGATCGCCCAGAACAAAGCAACAGATGACATTGTCCATGGTCTGAATAAGGCGGTTGCTGTAAAAACCGCAGCTCTTACCAGACGTGTGGGCGGTGAGGAGAAATATATGATGACCGGTGGTGTTTCTAAGAATAAGGGCCTGGTAAAGACACTGGAAGAGAAGCTTGGAACAAAGCTGGTGATCAGTGACAAGGCACAGCTATGCGGTGCACTTGGCGCAGCACTGTTTGCGGCTGATATGGCTGATGTATAAAAATTATTTAAATATCCAGGGATTTTACAAGGTGGAAATCTCTGGAATTTTTGTTACTGTTCACTCCGTTCTCAGTAACACGCTTCGCGATGCACAGAATTTATGCTATTCGCATAAATTCGCGCGGTATGTCTCGGGATTTTGGCATTTTCATGCCAAAACACCTCGCGGGATAGTGACGTGTGAACAGTAACGAATTTTTATACTTTTTTTATAAAAGTTTAATTTTCTATTGACGAGTTCAAATTTAAGAGCTATAGTATACCACAGTAACAGCAAATTAACGAGGTGAAGTTTGCAGGAAAGAGGAAGCCACACAAAAGGCTATACCCGCCGAAGGAGTAAAACTCTCAGGTTCCCTGGATGCAGGGAAAAACTGCAAATGGATCGTTTCTCTGGAGACACCCGTTAGATCGGGGGCCGAAGGTGCAAATAACATGGAATGTGGATAACTTCCCACAACTGGTTATCTGATCCGTGTTTTGAATCTCTCAGGCAAAAGGACAGAGGATGCTTTATCATCCCTGCTGATTCATTTTAAATATATGAACAGTATTTTCTGAACTTCTGATTTTTGAAACGGTCTGTTATTACTTTGTTTCCCAGCTGTACAATATATTACACTTTTTAAAAGAAAAAGGAGATTTATTATTATGTGGGAAGCGATCAATTCTTTTTTGACAACAGTAGACGATCTGGTCTGGGGCGTGCCCCTTATGGTCCTGATCATGGCAGGTGGTATCCTGTTAACTGCCAGACTCGGACTTCTTCAGATACGAAGACTCCCCCTTGCATTAAAATGGATGTTTAAAAACGAAGAAGAAGGCGATGGTGAGATTTCCAGCTTCGCAGCTTTATGTACAGCACTGAGCGCTACAATCGGAACCGGCAATATCGTCGGTGTTGCAACTGCTGTCTGCGCCGGTGGTCCCGGAGCTTTATTCTGGATGATTCTTGCAGCATTCTTCGGAATGGCAACAAAATTCTCCGAAGGTCTTCTTGCAGTAAAATACCGTGTGGTAGCAGAAGACGGTCACAGCCTTGGCGGTCCTTTCTATTATATTGAGAAAGGAATGGGAACAAAATGGAAATGGCTTGCAAAGATCTTTGCATTCTTTGGTGTATGTGTAGGTCTTTTCGGAATCGGTACATTCAGCCAGGTAAATGGTATTTCCAGTGCAGTTCAGAACTTCTTTGATCCGAACAAATCAAACTGCGTAAATATTCCGTTCCTTGGAGAGTATTCCTGGGCAGTTGTAATTTCTTCCCTGATTCTTGCAGCCTGTGTTGCAGCAATCCTCATCGGAGGTCTGAAACGAATTGCAACAGTCAGCCAGATTATTGTACCGTTTATGGCGGTGATTTATCTGATCTTCAGTGTTGCGCTGATTCTTTTAAACATTACAGAGATTCCGGCAGCAATCGTTACAGTTGTGAAGGGAGCCTTTAATCCGTCAGCAGTGACAGGCGGTGTGGTAGGAACAATGATCGTATCCATGCAGAAAGGTGTGGCTCGTGGTATCTTCTCAAACGAAGCAGGTCTTGGTAGCGCACCTATTGCAGCAGCAGCAGCTCAGACAAAAGAGCCTGTACGTCAGGGCCTTGTAAGTATGACTGGTACATTTATTGATACGATCGTGATCTGTACAATGACAGGTCTTTCCATCGTACTGACAGGTGCATGGCAGGTAGAAGGTCTGGAAGGTGTTCAGGTAACTACTTATGCATTCCAGCACGGACTTCCGATCCCTGGACAGATTTCAGCATTTGTATTAATGATCTGTCTGGTATTCTTTGCATTTACTACGATTCTTGGATGGGATTATTACAGTGAAAGATGTCTGGAATATCTGACAAACGGACATAAGAAAACAATCCTTACATACCGTTGGCTTTACATTCTGGCAGTGTTTATTGGACCGTATATGACAGTAAGTGCTGTATGGACGATCGCAGATATCTTCAACGGACTGATGGCGATTCCGAATATGATCGCATTGTTCGCATTAAGCGGAGTGATTGTAAAAGAAACAAAAACATTTTTTGCAGCAGAAAAGCATAAAATGTAAGAAATCAAAAGTAATAAAAGAACAGAAAACAGTAAATCCTCTGATTATGGAATTTATAGCAATCCTGATCAGAGGATTTTTTTGCTTGCGTTTGCTTGATTATGACTTTATTTTGTGCAAAGTTAACCAAAATCAGTCATTATTTTTATGAATTAGTTTGATTGATTTTGAACGAATATGACATTATACTAAGACTGTAAACAAAAAACAGTCACAAACACGCAGAAAAGACATGACAATATGTACTCTTGGAATCTTTTTGGGCAAGTGCAATAAAGAGTTCGAAAGTATATCAATATAAAACGGGAGGGAAAGAAGAGATGATTTACACAGTAACTTTTAATCCATCTCTGGACTACATCGTTTCAGTAGATGATTTTAAACTGGGACTGACAAACAGAACAAGTTCAGAACTGATGCTTCCGGGGGGAAAGGGAATTAATGTTTCCACAGTCCTTATGAATCTTGGGATTGAGAACACTGCACTTGGATTTACCGCAGGGTTTGTAGGGGAAGAAATTATCCGCAGATTACATGAGATGGGAGTGAAATCTGAGTTCATTCAGATTAGTGAAGGGGTTTCAAGAATCAATCTGAAACTGAAATCTATTGACGGAACCGAGATCAATGGTGCAGGACCGATGATCAGCAAGGATAAAGTAGAGGAACTGATGAAGAAGCTGGAAGAACTTGGAGAAGGAGATGTACTTTTCCTGGCAGGCAGCATTCCATCTTCTATGCCGGATGACATGTATGAACAGATCATGGCAAGGCTGGATGGAAAAGGTGTGATGATCGTAGTTGATGCAACAAAGGATCTTCTGGTCAATGTTCTGAAATATCATCCATTCCTTGTAAAGCCAAACAATCATGAACTGGGCGAGATCTTCGGTGTAGAATTAAAAACAAGAAAAGATGTAATTCCTTATGGAAAGAAACTTCAGGAAAAAGGTGCAGGAAATGTTCTGATCTCCATGGCTGGCGAAGGTGCGGTTCTGGTAGCAGAGGATGGACAGGTATTTGAGGAACCTGCACCAAAAGGCAGACTGGTAAATGGTGTGGGTGCAGGAGATTCCATGGTAGCAGGATTTGTTGCAGGCTGGATGGAGAAGAAGGATTATGAACATGCATTCCACATGGGAATTGCAGCAGGAAGTGCAAGTGCATTTTCTGAAAATCTTGCAACAAAGGAAGAAATAGAAGCGGTTTATGGTCAGATAACCGGAAAATAATAAAGGGGGAAGAAAAGATGAGAATAACAGATCTGCCTGATGGACGAAATGTATTAATGGGAACAGAGTGAACAGTAACCCAATTATGGGTGGCATTAATACAGGTCTGAACAATGCCTTGACAGGAATGGGAAGTTCTAGTAAAGTAATTTTAAGCATAGTGCTTGGTGGAATGATGGCTATTGATATGGGCGGACCATTCAACAAAGCAGCATAAGCAGCGAAATAAAAAGCAATAATGAAAAAATTAAAATAAAAAACATGGAGGATATCAAAATGAAAGAATTTAAGTATGTGGTTACAGACAATGAAGGAATCCACGCACGTCCTGCAGGAGAGCTTGTAAAACTGGTAAAAGGTTTTGAGTCAACGATCTCCATCGAAAAAGAGGGTAAAAAAGTAGACTGCAGAAAACTTCTTGCACTGATGGGACTTGGCGTTAAGAAAGGCCATGAAGTAACATTCACGATCGAAGGTGCTGATGAAGAAGCAGCATACGAAGCAGTAAGCAAATTCATGCAGGAGAACCTGTAATTCATAGAATTAAATATAAGAAACTGACAGACAGGAGATGATGCATTCATCTCCTGTTTCTGTTATAATGAGATATCAGGGTCAAAAGGTCAGAAAGTCGTTCGTGCTTGCACGATAAGACTTTTGAACTTGGGACCCGCCAAACATGAGGAAGTAGCGATTTACGAAGTAAATCTGCGGATTCCGAATGTTTGCAGAATTGGGGGAGCTGCGAAGCAGCGGAGCAATTCGTAGATATCGGAGAAAATAATCAGAAGTACATAATCAAAGTAAATATATAATGGAGGCAGAAGTATATGCTTACAGAACAGAGATTTGATATTATTCTGAAGCTTCTGGAAGAAAAAAAGAGTGTTACAGTAACAGAACTGAGAGAACTTCTGGATGCATCAGAATCCACAGTACGCAGAGACATCACTGCACTGGACAAAGCAGGAAAACTTACCAAGGTTTTCGGCGGTGCAGTAGCATTAAATCATAAAGTAACTGCCTATGAACCGACTGTAGCGCAGAAATCAGAATTGAATAAAGAAGAAAAGAAAAAAATCGCAAAATATGCAGCCAGTCTGATCACACCGGATGATTTCGTTTACCTGGATGCAGGAACCACCACTGGCTTGATGCTGGAATATCTGGCAGGTGTAAGAGCGGCCTTTGTCACCAATGCAGTATCTCACGCCCAGACTCTGGCAAAGATGGGAATCCGGGTTTATTTGATCGGGGGAGAACTGAAGAGTTCTACCGAGGCAGTTGTAGGCAGCCAGGCAATGCAGATGATTCAGATGTATCATTTTACAAAGGGATTTTTCGGAACAAATGGAATCACCAGAAGAGAAGGCTTTACCACACCGGATACCAGTGAAGCAATCGTCAAGAGTACTGCAATGAAGCAGTGCAAAGATGTATATATTCTGACAGATAAGTCAAAGTTTGGAGAAGTAAGTTCTGTCACATTCGGCGGGTTTACAGATGGTAAAATTCTTACAGAAGAAATTCCGGAGGAGTATCAGGATAGCAAAAATATTCTGGAAGTGAAATAAATAATTGATCAGAATGCAGCCGGCAGATAGAGCAGGCAGGAATGATATTTAGATTGGAGAGATGTGGGATGAAGTTTGGGCATATTGGGGACCTGCATATTGGGAAAAGGGTGCATGATTTTTCCATGCTGGAGGATCAGAGGTATATTCTGGATCAGATGATGAAAATCTTTGCGGAACAGAAAGTAGATGGAGTTCTGGTCGCAGGGGATGTTTATGACAAGACAGTGCCCTCAGCAGAGGCAGTGCAGCTGTTTGATGAATTTATTACAGGATTGGCTAAAGCTGAGATCCCGGTGTACATGATTAGTGGAAATCATGATTCAGCAGAGAGGCTTTCCTTTGGGGCAAAGCTGTTTGAAAGCAGTGATATTTATATTTCTCAGGTTTATGATGGAGTGATGAAAAGGATTGTGTTAAAAGATCAGTATGGACCAATATCTGTATATCTTCTGCCCTTTCTGAAACCTGCGGCAGTGCGCCATGCTTTACAGAGGGATGACATTAATACTTATGAAGAGGGTGTCATGGCTGCTCTGCAGGAGTGTGAGATCGATACGACACAGAGAAATGTGCTGGTGGCACATCAGTTTGTGACCGGAGCAGACAGAAGTGACTCAGAAGAAACATGGGTTGGCGGTCTTGACAATGTCAGTGCGGAAGTATTTAAGGACTTTGACTATGTGGCACTGGGACACATCCACAGACCTCAGAAGATGGGGAGAGAGACCTTGCGTTACAGTGGGACGCCGCTTAAGTATTCTTTTTCGGAAGCAGATCATAAAAAGTCAGTAACAATTGTGGAGCTTCTGGAGAAAGGAAATGTGACGGTCAGTACAGTACCTTTGATTCCCAGACGGGATATGCGTAAGCTGAGGGGAACTTATATGGATGTGACAGCGAAGGATCATTATACTGCTGAAAATAAGATGGATTATCTTCAGATTACTCTGACGGATGAGGAAGATGTGCCGGGGGCGCTCCAGAAGCTGCGTACTGTTTATCCCCATCTGATGCGTCTGGAATATGATAATAAACGAACACGTGAGAATCGGGAAGTTCAGGCAGTGGAGGCTCAGGAACAGAAGTCAGAGCTGGAACTATTTGAGGAGTTTTATGAACTGTTAAATAATGAACCTATGAAAGAAGAGCAGACAGAGTTTGTGGAGAAACTGATCCAGAATCTGAAGGAGGTGCGCGTATGAAACCATTAAAGCTGACATTATCTGCATTTGGTCCATATGCGGATGAGACTGTGATCGATTTCATACAGCTTGGAGGACAGGGACTTTTTCTGGTGACCGGAGACACAGGTGCAGGAAAAACCACAATCTTTGATGGGATTACATTTGCGTTGTACGGGGAGACAAGTGGAGGAGTCCGGGAGGCATCCATGCTCAGAAGCAAGTATGCAAAACCGGAAACACCTACGTATGCGGAATATATTTTTGAATATAGAGATGCAGTGTATACGGTGAAACGAAGCCCGGATTATGAGCGCCCAAAGACCAGAGGTACTGGAATGACCACCCAGAAAGGGGAAGCATTGCTTACTTTTTCTGATGGAAGAGCTCCTGTGACAAAGCTGAAGGAAGTGAATCAGGCGGTTACTGATCTGATCGGACTGGATATGAAGCAGTTTACGCAGATTGCCATGATTGCGCAGGGAGATTTCAGAAAATTGTTGCTGGCTGATACAGAGGAACGCAGTAATATTTTCAGAAAGCTTTTCCATACGGATATTTACAAGGTAATTCAGGAAAAATTAAAATTCGAGGCCGGAGGTCTGGACAAGGCGTATAAAGAATTGTTGAGAAGTATCCGCCAGTATACGGAACAGGTCAGATATTCTACAGAAGACCAGTTGGGACAACAGTGGATATTGATGGAGAAGAATGGCTTTGAAGGAAATCTGGAAGAAGGTCTGGAAATCCTGGAGCAGTTTCTGAAGGCAGATAAAGAGACGCTGAAAAATTTGAATAAGCAGATCAAAGAGAATGATACAGAACTGGAAAAAGTAAATCAGCTTTTGGGAAAGGCTCATAAAGAAGCAGAGGCAAAGACCAGGAAGGAACAGCTTCTGCAAGAGAAAGAAGTACTGCTTCCGCAGTTGGAGCAGGCACAAAAAGATGCGGAAAATGGGGCAAAGGAGCCGGAGAAGATTCAAGGCCTGATGCTTTCTATACAGAAAGAAAAAGAGAATCTGGAGCGTTATACAAAGCTGGAAAATCTGCTCAGAGAAACAGAGATGGCTTTCCAGCAGATAGAGAAACTGGGAACGGACGGTACAGAGCTGCAGAATCGTCAGAAAGAAATGAAAGCTGTTTTTGAACAAAAACAAAAAGAATATCAGACAACAGACAGTGCGGAGAAAGAAAAAGCAGAGACAGATTTCCGGAAAGAAAAGATAGATACTCTTTATGCAGAAATTTATAAGAACTGCGGAAATTTGAAGTTTCTTCAGACAAAAATCAGTGAACTGGAAATACAGTCCAGAGAGGAAGAACAATTTGCGGAACAGGTAAAAAAGGATCTGACTGATCTGGAAGAGAAAATTGTTTCCTGTGGGAATCTGGAAATCAAAGAAAACAGTCTGGTCATGCGTTTGCAGCAGATACAGAAAATAGAAGATCAGCAGAAACGGTGTCAGGATCTGGAAAAGGAAGCAGAGAGCAAAAAGAAGGGTTATCTGACTGCTTCTCAGAAACGGGCAGAAATAAAAGAAATTCTGAACAAAATGGAGCAGGCTTATCTGGATGGGCAGGCAGGTATACTGGCAACAGATCTTCAGGATGGAATGCCGTGTCCGGTATGTGGTTCTGTTCATCATCCAAAGCTTACGCAGACTCCCAAGGAAGTTCCCACAGAAGAACAGCTGAAAAAACAGAAAAAGTTAACAGAAGCTGCAGAAAAAGCGGCATCTGACGCAAGTGTGCAGGCAGGAGAGGCTGCAGGACTGGTGCAGCGCTGCAGGGAAGAACTGACAGAAGGGGTTAAAAGCTATGCAGCACAGTTTCTGTCAGAAGAGGAGACACAGGAGATACTTCGAAAGGAACTTCCTGATCATGCATTATGCTTATTTATAAAAAATCAGGAAAGCAGCGTACAGACAGGATTAGAAGAAATCCAAAAACAGAAAAAAGCTTATCAGGATCTGTTGAAGAAAAAGGAAGAGTTTACCAGACAGTCGGAGCATTATGCAAAAGAATTTCAGAAATTACAGATCAGTCTTGAAAAGAGAAAGGGTCAGCTGGAGAGTATTCAGGAGCAGCTGCAGAACCAATTGAAGGAGCCTGTACTGACATGGATCTATGAAGAGAATACAAGACAGAGGATGAAAACGGATCCGGAACTGTCACAGAACCGCAGCAGTAAAACAGTGCACCAAAAGAAAATTGGTAATGTATCACAGGTTTTGCTGCAGGGAAAGAGAGCAGCAGAATGGCTGAAACAGCAGCAGAATATTCTGGAACAGAAACAAAAGGATCTGACAACACTTCTGGAACAGAGAAAACTTCTGGAGATGCAGATTGGTAAGACTCAGACAGAACTTACAACGATTACAGACCAGATCCATCAGAATCAGCAGCAGACAGCAGCAGAGAAATCCAGGTATGAGCAGTTGCAAAAACAGAGAGTGAACATGGAAAAAGAGCTGGGTGAGAGAACAAAAGAAGAAATTCTGTCTCAGATTCAGCTTAAGACGGAGGAACAAAAGAAGCTTGAAACACATTACAAGACAGTAACAGAAGCGAAAGAAGTATTAGAGAAAAAAATGACAGAGTTGAATTCTGTAATCACATCTCTGACAGAACAGCTGAAAGAAGCCATAGATATTTCGGCTGAGGAACTGAATGCTCAGAAAGAAAGCTTTGCACAGCAAAAGAAATCACTTTCAGCAAATCGTGATGAAATCCATGCCCGCCTGGAAATCAACAGTGACATGTATGAAAAAATCCGCAGACAGCAGACAGAACTTCTGAAAACGGAAACCCGCTGGAAGTGGATGAAATCTCTCTCAGACACTGCCAATGGTACGATCACAGGTAAGGCAAGGATCATGTTGGAAACTTACATCCAGATGCAGTATTTTGACCGCATTCTTGGGCGTGCCAATATCCGCCTGATGACTATGAGCAGCGGTCAGTATGAGTTAGTCCGCAGGAAAGAAAATAAGAGCAGGGTAGGGAAAACCGGTCTGGAACTGGATGTAGTAGATCATTACAATGGAACTGTCCGAAGTGTTAAGACCTTATCAGGCGGAGAAACATTTCAGGCATCCCTGTCTCTGGCACTGGGGCTTTCTGATGAAATTCAGTCAAGCTCCGGTGGAATCCAGCTTGATACCATGTTTGTGGATGAAGGTTTCGGATCTCTGGATGAAGATGCCCTTGATCAGGCAATCCGTGCATTGAAGGATCTCAGTCAGGGAAGCAGACTGGTGGGGATTGTTTCCCATGTAGCAGAGCTGAAAGAACGTATTGATAAGAAGATCATAGTAACAAAGAAACGGACAGAAGATGGAGTTGGAAGTACGATCTGTATAGAAGGTTGAGATTTTATGGTCAAGCGGATAAAATCATCCGCTTTGCTATGCGGCGCTACATCGAATAACTGTTTCACAGTGTATCAGAAGGAGTTGTCACTCCTCCTGATACAAGCAAGTCCCTACCCATTGCTTATTGTTTTTTGCAACCGACCCCGGGGACTTACTTGATTCGGTTAAAAAAGGCAGTTACTAAAAAAGTTATATAAAATTAACTTGACAGAATACCAGAGATAGTATATATTAAGTTATGAAGTTAGACATAAATAACTTGAACTGCTGAACGATCTGTTGAAGGTCTTTTTACAGCAGTAATTCAAGCTTTGCAGCAAACAAAAGCAATAAAATGTTTCGTAAAGCTTTATTTTTTGATAGATAGTTAGTATTGCCTAACTAATATTCTGCCATTGAGAAAGGAATCATAACATGTTGGAGAAATTCGTGATCGAACATTGTTCACCTACATTAGCATCTATTAAAACCGGAAATCTTTTTACATATAAATATGAATCTGAGGAAGAATTATGGAAAAGCGTAGAAGACTTTAATGAATGTGTAAGAGAAAAAGGCGTTTCCCTCACAGTACTTCGCAGGAGTGAGAAAAAGGCGCTGATTTATATCTGCCGATTCTCAAGCCTTGAAAGAGATCTGAAGAAACCTGGCGTTGCGAATTTTATAAAGAAGTATGGGTATGAGAGTACAGATCCTGCATATGCACTTGAGAGACTGAGAAGCCGCCTGTCCCAGAGAGAAGATTTTCCTCATGAAATCGGATTATTTCTGGGATATCCGCTGGGAGATGTGATCGGATTTATCAAGAATGCAGGGCAGAACTGTAAATGTGTAGGTTGTTGGAAGGTATATTGCAATGAATGTGAGGCAATAAAGGCTTTTGCCAGATTTAAGAAATGTACCAGCGTGTATGTACGTCTCTGGAATCAGGGAAGAAGTGTACGTCAGCTGACGGTGGCAGCGTAAGGAAGAAGCTATATACAGTAATATAGCAGGGATGGAGAATTCGTTTAAGAATCAGTATAATAGAAAAGCCGTATGACTTTTTATTATAATATAAATCATGACTTTGCGGCAAAGAAAAAGGCAGAGCAAATTTAAGGAGGATTTTAATCATGAGTAAAGTAGCAGTTGTATATTGGAGTAGCACAGGAAACACAGAAGCAATGGCAAACGCAGTTGCAGACGGAATCAGGGAAAAAGGCGGCGAGGCTGTTCTTCATACCTGTGAGGATTTTGATGGTTCTAAAGTTGCTGAATATGATGCAATCGCTTTCGGATGCCCTGCAATGGGAGATGAAGTTCTTGAAGATACAGAATTCGAGCCAATGTTTGATGGATGCAAAGATGCCCTGAAAGGCAAAAACATCGCTCTGTTTGGCTCTTATGGATGGGGAGACGGCGAATGGATGCGTAACTGGGAAGAGTCCTGTAAAGAAGCAGGTGCAAATCTTGTATGCGACAGCGTGATCTGCCAGGAGGAACCGGATGATGAAGCTGCAGATGCATGCAAGGCTTTAGGTGCTTCATTATTATAACAGAATAGATAAGAAGTAAAGAATTAATAACAGAAATTGACATGCCGCTGTATAAGAAAGAAAACTTATACAGCGGTTTTTTTGCGAATATCCGCTTGACTATATATGTTGTAAAATGACAGAAAACAGGAGTTTTTGCGAATGACAGGACTGAGAAAATATGATATGATAAATTTATGCATAAAGATTCATACAATTCGGGAAAAGAATGAAAACAAGATAATGAAAGTTTTGAAAGGAGATAAACTATGGGATTAATTAAAGCGGCAGCAGGTGCATTTGGCGGAACAATGGCTGATCAGTGGAAAGAGTTTTTCTATTGTGAAGCAATTGATAATGATGTACTTGTGGTGAAAGGTGAGAAAAGAATCGGGGGTCGTTCCTCTAATAAACGGGGAAATGATAATATTATTTCCAATGGTTCCGGTATTGCAGTGGCTGACGGCCAATGTATGATCATTGTGGAACAGGGAAAGGTTGTAGAGGTTTGTGCTGAGCCGGGAGAATTTACATATGATACTTCTTCAGAGCCAAGTATTTTCAGTGGAAATCTCAGTGAAGGTATTTTGAATACTTTTGATACCATGAAAAAACGTTTTGCATATGGTGGAGATACAGGAAAAGATCAGAGAGTTTACTATTTTAATACCAAGGAGCTGATCGGAAACAAATTCGGAACAGCAAATCCTATTCCATTCAGAGTAGTAGACAGAAATATTGGTCTGGATATTGATGTATCTGTACGTTGCAATGGTGTATATTCCTACAGAATCGTAGATCCTCTTCTGTTTTATGCCAATGTGTGCGGAAATGTGGAGCAGCAGTACGACAGAGATCAGATCCAGGATCAGTTAAAAACAGAGTTTGTCAGCGCCCTGCAGCCTGCATTTGCCCAGATATCTGAGTTGGGAATCCGTCCAAGTGCTATTCCGGGACATGTGAATGAGCTTTGCGATGCCATGAACAAGGAGTTGACTCAAAAATGGAAGGAAATCAGAGGTCTGGCTATTGTGTCCATTGCATTGAATCCGGTAACTCTTCCGGAAGAGGATGCGCAGCTGATCAAGGATGCACAGAAGAATGCAATTCTCAGGGATCCGACTATGGCAGCAGCTACACTGGCCGGAGCTCAGGCAGACGCTATGAAGTCAGCAGCTTCTAATACAGCAGGAGCAATGACCGGATTTATGGGAATGGGAATGGCACAGCAGGCTGGTGGAGCCAATATGCAGGGCCTTTACCAGATGGGGGCACAGCAGGCAGCACAGTCTGCGGCACAGAATCAGGCGGCACAGCAGAGTACGGCGGCTCCGGCAGGAGCATGGAAATGTGAGTGCGGAGCTGAAAATACAGGTAAGTTCTGTGCTCAGTGTGGAAAACCGAAACCTCAAGCCGGAGTATGGACCTGCAGCTGTGGAACACAGAACACAGGTAAATTCTGTGCCGAGTGTGGAAAACCAAGACCACAGGAAGAATGGACCTGTGAATGTGGAACAGTAAATAAAGGTAAGTTTTGTGCTGAATGTGGAAGACCGAGACCATAAAACAGAAAATGTAATTTATTATTTTGATGGAAAGTAAATTTTGAAAAACAACAAGGGGGAAGCCTATGTCTGATATAAATGAATATAAATGCCCTTCCTGTGGCGGGGCCATAGAATTTGACAGTCATTCACAAAAAATGAAGTGTCCCTATTGTGATACAGAGTTCGATTTGGAAACTCTGAAAAAGTATGATGAACAGTTGTCAAAGGAAGCCGAGCAGAAGGATGATATTTCTGACTGGCAGACAGACCCGGGAAAGCAGTGGCAGGAGGGGGAAACAGATGGAATGAATGTTTACACCTGTAAATCCTGCGGTGGTGAGATCGTATCGGATGAGAATACAGGTGCAACAAGCTGTCCTTATTGTGGGAACCCTGTAATTCTGACGGAAAGGTTCAGAGGTGCTCTGCGGCCGGATATGGTTATTCCCTTTAAGCTTGATAAAAAAGCGGCAAAAGAAGCCTATTATAAGCATATCAAGGGAAGACCACTCCTTCCAAAGGTTTTCCGAAGAGAAAATCATATTGATGAAATTAAAGGCATTTATGTTCCGTTCTGGCTCTTTGATGCAGATGTGGCAGCGGATGCGCGATACAAGGCAACCAAGGTCAGGGTATGGAGTGACAGTGATTATGATTACACAGAGACGAGTTATTATTCCGTAGACAGAAGCGGAAATATGTCCTTTGTGTCTGTGCCTGTAGACGGTTCTTCCAGAATGCCGGATGATCTTATGGAATCCATAGAACCATACAAGGTAGCAGATGCTGTGGAATTTCAGACCGCTTATCTCTCTGGATATCTGGCAGATAAGTATGATGTAGATGCACAGCAGAGCACAGACAGAGCCAGAGAAAGAATGAAGGAAAGTGCTCAGGATGTATTGAGAGATACGGTAAAGGGATATGCCTCTGTAATCCCGGAGAATACCAATGTTCGTATTTCCGGAGGAGATGCAAAATACGCACTGTATCCTGTCTGGATCCTGAATACTACCTGGAGAGGTAAAAAATATATTTTTGCAATGAACGGTCAGACCGGGAGAATGACCGGTGATCTGCCAGTAGATAATGGTGCCTATACCAGATGGCTTTTGGGACTGACAGCTGTATTTTCCATTGCTGCCTATCTGGTTGCATTACTGATACATTAGGGGGGACTGGGAATATGAAGAAAAAAATAATACCTTTATTTCTGGCGGCGGCAGTCTCCGTATCCGGGCTTCTGCCTATAGGAGCAGTCCAGCCGGTAACTGTTTTGGCTGAGAGCGGTCACCCTGCCAGACTTGTGGATAATGCAGGGCTTTTGGATGAGGATGAGGCTCTGGAACTGGAATCAAAACTGGATGAGATCAGCCAGGAGTACGACTGTGATGTGGTTATACTTACAGAAGAAACCATCAATGGCGCAGAGCCTATGGATTATGCAGATGATTATTTCGATTATGAAGGCTATGGAATGGGAGAAGATAACAGTGGAATTCTTTTTCTCATAACTATGTCTGAGCGTAAATGGTGGATTAGCACTCATGGGGAAGCCATTTATGATTTTACAGATGCTGGGCAGGAATATATGGTAGAGCAGTTTCAATCTGATCTGTCAGACGGATACTATTATGACAGCTTTACCACTTTTGCAGATCTGTGTCAGGAGTTTATAGTCCAGGCTCAGACAGGAGAACCCTTTGATAAGGGTAATCTGCCGGAAAAACCCTTATCACCCTGGGCACTTCCTATTTCCATAGGAATCGGCCTGGTGATTGCACTGATTATTACAGGAATTATGAGGGGACAGATGAAAACTGTGCGTATGAAACCAGATGCGGCAGATTATATGGTAAATGGAAGCCTGCAGATTACCCGGAGCAATGACGTATTCCTGTATCATCAGGTGACCAAGACTGCAAAGCCCAAGGATGATGATTCCGGCGGCGGCAGCAGCGTACATACCAGTTCTTCGGGGGAGACTCATGGAGGCTCAGGAGGTTCATTCTGACATGGTAATGTTGTTGGAGCAAACTCTTATATAAGAGAAATTTATTAGATAAAACAGAAAACCTGGCCTTTGGCCGGGTTTTTTATTGAAATCTATTTTGTTCTATGCTATATTTAGAAAGATTGCGGAGGCTGTTATGAGAAAGGACAGCCGGTAAATATCAAGATCCTGGTATTTGTTAAGAACGAAAAGGAGAAATTCGGATAAAATGAGAAGAGTGATTACGTATGGAACCTTTGATCTTCTGCATTATGGACATATTAATCTGCTCAGAAGAGCAAAAGAGATGGGAGATTATCTGATCGTTGGTCTTTCTACAGATGAATTTAACTGGAATGAGAAACATAAGAAATGTTATTTTTCCTATGAGAAAAGAAAACAGCTTCTGGAAGCTATCCGGTTTGTTGATCTGGTGATTCCGGAGGAAAATTGGGCACAGAAGCGTACAGATGTAAAGGAATATCATGTTGACACCTTTGTTATGGGTGATGACTGGACCGGTAAATTTGACTTCCTGGAAGAGGAGGGCTGTAAAGTGGTTTATCTGCCGAGAACACCTGAGATTTCCTCTACGCAGATAAAAAATGATCTGCAGATAAAAGAGTAAAAACAGGAGCGAAGAAAATGAATCGATTTATCAAAGATATGAAAAGATATTTTGCTTATGCCAAATTTGCGGCAAGGGCAGATCTGAAAGCGGAAGTTGCCAGCTCTTATCTGAACTGGCTATGGTGGGTACTGGATCCCCTGCTTTTTATGATGGTATATACTTTTATTGCTATTGTTGTATTTCGAAGCAGTGTACAATATTTTCCTTTGTTTGTTTTTGTTGGTCTTACATTGTGGAACTTTTTTAATAAGACAGTAATTCAAAGCGTAAAGCTTGTGAGAAACAACAGCTCTATTGTATCTAAGGTATATGTTCCCAAATATATTCTTATTTTACAGAGAATGATGGTCAATGGGTTTAAAATGCTGGTATCTTTTGGCCTGATCGCCATTATGCTGATCATTTACAGAGTACCACTGACATGGAATATCATTTATATGATACCTGTTATGATCGTACTGGCACTGTTTACTTTTGGGCTTAGCTGCATTGTTCTTCATTTTGGAGTCTTTGTGGACGATCTTTATAATGTTATGAACGTTGTGCTTCGCCTCATGTTTTATATGAGTGGTATTTTTTATTCTATAGGAACCAAGCTTTCAGAGCCATACAGAAGCATTCTGCTGAAATGTAATCCGGTATCCATGCTGATTGAATCAGCCAGACGTTGTATGCTTTATTCTTCTCTGCCGTACAGGAAGCTGATTGTTTTGTGGGGAGTTGTCTCACTGCTTCTTTGCTGGATCGGAGTAAAAACAATTTATAAATATGAAAACAGTTATGTAAAGGTGATGTAATATGGAACGGGAAAATGCGATTGACGTAAAAGATTTGCATATCAGTTATAAATGCCTGAAATCTTTTTCTATAAAGAGAAGTCTGCTTCAGCTGAAAAAGACGAATACAGAAGTGTTTGAAGCAGTGAAGGGAGTAAGTTTTTCTGTAAAAAAAGGCGAGATCCTGGGAATTGTAGGTAAAAATGGAAGTGGAAAATCTACAATGCTGAAAGCGATTGCAGGAATCTTTTCTCCCGATGAGGGAAGCATTGATCTCCACGGAAACAGTGTATCTTTACTGTCCATCGGAGTTGGTTTTCAGAAGAAACTTACCGGCCGTGAGAATATTCTCCTGTCCGGGTTGCTCCTGGGGTTCAGTGAAGAACAGGTAAGAGCCAAAATGGATGAGATCATCAATTTTGCAGGTCTGGGAAAATTTATTGATATGCCGGTTAAAACTTATTCCAGTGGTATGTATTCCAAACTGGCCTTTTCTATTACAGCCATTCTGGAAGCTGATATCATGTTGATCGATGAGGTACTTAGCGTAGGTGATGCCAAGTTCAAAAAGAAAAGCTATAACAAGATGAAAGAACTGATTTCCAATGAGGACCGTACCGTAGTGATCGTTTCCCATAGTTCTCAGCAGCTGCAGGAATTATGTACCAGTATTTTGTGGCTTCATGAGGGAGAACTTCGTATGCAGGGAGAAACAAAGGAAGTTCTGGAAGCATATGAGGAATTTATGAGCTGAATAAGTGAAAAACCGTTGATGAAAATCGGCGGTTTTTTTGAGTTGAAAAAATCTGTGAGAGATTGACTTTCTTATAGATTTCTTTATAATAAATATGATATGCTTATATAAAAATATAAATAAATATAGATAAGAAGAATCGGAGGAAAGCCAGGTGGAGACAAAAATTAATCTGGATCAGTGTCGGATAGAAGAAATTACAGAAGAATACAGAATACAGAAGCTGGATACACAGGGAAATCTTATTACAGAGAGTCTTCCTTTGTATAATCTTACGGCTGAAGAGGAATTAAATGCTGATATACAGGTTGAGAAAAACGGTAGTCTGAAAATTATCCTGACTGACAGATCCTGGAAAGAATTTCAGCAGATGAGAGTTATTCTGGCAGGTGTGAAAAATCAGGAAATTTATTTTGAAAATGCAGTTACAGCAGAAAAAGAAAATGAGCTTCTGCTGGAAATTGGTCATCTTGTATCTGAATTGGAACACGGTCGTAATAAGAGTACTCGAATCCTTTTGGAAACAGTAGAGGATGGACAATATCATCGCTATTGTTTTTCTGACATAAAAAGGGCAAATGAAGACAGAGATCTTCAGAAAGATAAAAAATCATGGATCTGTGTACAGCCTTGTACAGATAGGATATATCTTACCGGTGAAGATGGGGAAGAAGGCGGTAATTTCCTTCTGTGTGTATACATGGATAAGGGCGGAAGATGGTTCCTGGGATTTGGTACAGAGTGGCGAATTCGTAAAATGACTCAGATCTGCCATCTTCGGTATCTGACTATGAAAAAGGGAATGCTGAATTTACATCTGGTTACAGATTCTCACAAATATGGTTATAAACCGGAACAGGTGGTTTTTCGATTCAGAAGTAAGCTGGAGGAAGAAAGATGCGGTTACAATTTTGAAATCAAAACTGTTAAAATAAAAAAAGATTTGCAGTATCTGGATGCCTGTCTGGAATTGAAAAATGTGGATCTGAAAAGTCTCTATTGGGATGTTGTAGTAATGTTTGCAAATCCTGAGACAGGAGAAAGGTTTGAGGCAGCTGTTTCCATGACAAGGTCATACCGTCTGTTTACTTCTTTTCTTTATAGAGGCAGCTATGAGACAGGAAATGGATTTTTCCTTTACCCCTATAATACTTCTTCCAAAAAGCTGGCATTTCAGTTTCGTGAGGAAGGGGAATATGATCATTTGGGATTTCGGGTAAAAGAGCTGACTGCTTTTGCTGCTTATTATCTGCTGAAGCCATATTGGGACAGCAGACATATCCAGCTGGTATATGAGAAATTCTGTATGATGGCCCAGGATAATGGATATTATTTCTTTAAACATTGTATGGACCATGAGGAAGAGAAAAGACAGAAAAATCATATCTATTATGTGATCACTAAGGATGCTCCTGACAGAAAAAAACTGGATGCTTACCAAAGCCGTCTGGTGGATTTTATGAGTATCCGGCATATGATCTATATGATCGCAGCGGAACTTCTGGTAAGTACTGATACCAGAAATCATTTGTACGCTATGCGTCAGCGTGGAAGTATTCTGAAACGGTATTTAAGAAAGAAACCTCTGGTATTTCTCCAGCATGGTGTGACTGCATTAAAAAAGGTGGATTTTTTCTATGGAAAGGGAAAATCCGGTTCCTGCGATTTGTTTGTGGTAACCTCGGATTTTGAGAAAAAAATCATTGAGGACTATTTTGGTTATGCGGAAGATGAAATTGTAAACAGTGGTTTTGCCCGCTGGGATGTGCTTGAGGATAAGTCTGAGGGACTGAGAGAGATTCTGATCATGCCTACCTGGAGAGCCTGGCTGGAGAATGTAACTCTGGAGGAATTTAAAGAAAGTGATTATTTCCATAATTATATGGAGCTTCTTAATTCTCCACGTTTTCATAGCTTTCTGGAGAAAAATGATCTTTTGGCAAATTTTTATCTTCACTCAAAATTCAGGGAATTTATACAGGATTTTTCAGTAGAATCAGACAGGATCAGACTGATCGTATTTGGAGAAGAACCTGCCAATGAATTGATGATGAGATGTAAAATGCTGGTGACAGACTATTCCAGTGTATGTTGGGATGTATTTTATCTGGACAAGCCGGTGGTATTTTTCCAGTTTGACAGAGATAAATATATGGAGGCACACGGAAGTTATCTGGATATGGACAGGGAATTGTTCGGAGACTGTGCGCAGGATGTGGACGGATTATTGACGTATATGGAGAGATGTGCAGATGACCGTTTTGTTGTTCGGCCAGAGTATGAAAAAATGCAGAAAAGCTTTTATAAATATTTTGATGACCAGAACAGCCGCCGTATCTGTGATGCAATTGTAAAAAAGTGGCCGCGATAAGAAAATATGGACGGAGTAAAAATGAACAGGACAATTTTTTGCAGAGATATTAAAATTACAGATAAAGTTTTTGTGGTGAGAGCCAGTATGGATTCCGGGAGAATTTCCGATGCTGTGCTTATGAGCAGAAATATTCAGCGTCCGGAAAAATATGTCCTGAAATGTGAAACAATTAAGAAGAAAAATACTTCTGAGATTAAAATTCAGGCAGATCTGCAGGTTATGGATCTGTATGAGGGTGACTGGGATCTGTTTCTTCTTGATACAGATGGGAAATATCTTCCGGTAATCCTTTCATCGCAGATCAGAATGAGACTTCTTTTAGGAAATTATCAGGCTGGAATTGGGAAGAATCATATCCTTTTTCCTATGGCCAGTACAGAGCATATGCTGACATTTCGTTGCAGGCGTTGCTCTGCCTATGATGGAAGGGCTGTGGCGATCAGAGAGAATCTGGTATATGCTTTTTACACTCTTACCAGACCTTTGTGGAACAGGAAAAAAATCTGGGTGATTTTTGAAAAATATTCCACGGAAGCCCAGGATAACGGATATTATTTTTTTAAATATTGTATGGAAAATCTTCCCCAGGAAGAAAAAAAGCATATATATTATATTTTAGATAAAAAAGCTCCTATGTGGAGAAACATGGAAAAGTATGGGAAAAATGTGGTGCCATTTATGAGCACAAGACACATGCTGTATATGCTTGCAGCCCGTATTTATGTGGCTTCGGACGCCAGAAGCCATGGATTTGCCTGGAAGCCAAAACCCAATATTATTTCCAGAGAGAGCAGCAAACGGCCTATTTTGTTTTTGCAGCATGGAGTAACTGCCTTAAAAAGAGTGGACCGGCTTTTTGGAAAGCATGGTTCTACCCCTATGACCTACTTTAATGTTACATCAGAATTTGAACAGAAAATAGTGACGGATCATTTTGGATATTCTGCAGAGAATGTACCGATTCTGGGATTTGCAAGATGGGATGTGCTGAAAAATAAAGAGCAGGCAGATAAAAAAAATATTTTATTTATGCCAACCTGGAGGCCCTGGCTGGAAGAACAAAGTGATCAGGTGTTTGAAGAAAGTGAATATTGCAGGCGCTACAGAAGTCTTTTGGAAAACAGGCAGCTGCAGGACATGCTTTCTGCCGGCCATGTGAAGATCATTTTCCATATTCACCCTAAACTGAAGGAGTTTCTGAAAGCTTTTCAGACAGAAAACAGTAATGTGGAACTGATAGAGCAGGGGACAAGACCTTTAAATGAACTGATCATGGAATGTTCTATGCTTTTGACGGACTATTCCAGTGTGAGCTGGGATGTATATTATCTGGGAAAACCGGTGGTGTTTTATCAGTTTGATTATGATCTGTATATGCAGGCAAACGGAAGCTATCTGGATATGAAAAAAGAATTATTCGGAGACAGATATATCACTGAGGAGAAAGTGATTGCAGGGCTTGGGGAATATATGCAGAATGATTTCAGGGAAAAAGCAAAGTATGGTTCACTGAGGCAGGAATATTTTGCATATAATGATCAGAATAACTGTAAACGTATTCTGGAATTCCTAAAATCAAAGGGGTATTAAATTTGGAAGGAATGGAATCATGAATATTACATCAAATGTAGGGACAGAGAGAAAAAGATATTTAGATGCAGCTAAGGGCTGGGGAATAACCATGGTAGTATTTGGACATATTACTTCTCTGGGAAATCCTGTAGATCAGTGGTTTGGTGCATATAAGCTGGCTATTTTTTATATTGTATCAGGTTATCTGCTGGGGATGAGACAGTCTTTCAGAAAGATGAATACAGGGCAATATGTTCTGAAACATTTTAAAAGCCTTATGATTCCCTATTTTGGTTATAGTACCATTGTGATTCTTTACAATATACTGGTAGGGTTTATGAAAGGGAAGGATTATGACTGGATCTGGCAGCGATTTATCCTTCAAGGGTACACAACTGTAAGTCTGCGTGGAATCAGTGCACTATGGTTTTTACCTTCTCTTTTTATTGCTCAGATTCTTTTTATCCTGATCATCCGTCTGCCTATGGTTTTCAAGATGATCAGTGCTGTAGTTCCAGTGGTTTTATGCAGGTATGTTTCTCTCCATCTGTTACCGGGATGGGAAGAAAACATGACGGAACGTATGTATAAGCTGGTATCCTTTCCCACACTGGCAGTGAGTAAGGGGATTCTGGCGTTCTGGTTTGTGGGAGCCGGATATGTGGCATACTTTATTTTTCGGAAATTGCAGTACAGATGGCTGAGATTTCTCATAGGAGTTGTGATGTCTGCAGCTACTATTTATTTTTCGCAGATCAATCCTCATGTGGATATTAATACTATGAAACTGGGAGAGAATTATTTCCTGTTTTATCTGGATGGAATCATGGGATCTCTGGGAGCAGTCTTTATTCTGGAATTTCTGGAGAAATGGTGGAAGATGTCTTATCTCAGCTTCTGTGGAAAGAACTCTATGATCATTATGGCTACCCATGGTACTTTAGGATTTAAACGTCTGGTGATTGAGGGCTGGACAGCGCTTTATACCTTGTCTGAGACACCTGGGCTCAGATATTATCTGGAGGTTACCGGAATTCTGGGAGAGCTGATGCTTTTGGAATGCGGTGTGATCACCATCATAAATCAGTATTTTCCATGGCTTGCGGGACGATTCCCTTCAAAAAATCAAAAGAGTAGTCTCCAGGCTGGAGATCAGTAAAAAACGATATGATCAGAATGAAAAACAAGAAGGACAGATAAATGAAAACAGTAAAGAAGAAAATTTGGATCATTGGTGTGCTGCTGTTATGTGCAGCCATGTTTTATACAATTCCGGTGGCAGCGGCAAAGAAAACCGGATGGAAAGTAATAAAAGGAAAAACCTATTACTTTAATAATGATGGAACCATGCATAAGGGCTTTTTGAAACTGAATGGAAAAAAGTATTATTTTGGAGAAGACGGTGCAGCTAAAAAAGGGTTTTTTACGGTTGAATCTTCTAATGGCACTGTGTCTTGTTTTGGACAAAAAGATTATTCTCTGGCCAGAAATAAATGGCTGTATATAAAGAATAATCAATGGTATTATTTTGATAACAGTGGACGGGGATTAAGCGGATGGTTTCAGATTGATGAAAAATGCTACTATTGCCATCCTCAGAAAGGAAAGCTGACTGGCTGGAAGAGGATAAAAGGAGATGAATACTGCTTTACAGCGGAAGGTTATATAAAAACCAGTCAATGGCTGAAAAAAGGAAGCCAGTACTGTTATGTGGATTACAGGGGAAAAGTAGTCAAGACGAAAAAAAGTACCGGAGGAACCAGCCAGGCGTATAAAAAAGTATATATGATAGGGGATTCCAGATTTGCCCGTGCATCAAGGATGGGTATTAAAATGAATAATACTGAATATATTGCAGCGTCAGGACAGGGGTATGACTGGCTGATAAGGGAAGGCTGGCCCCGCCTAATGGAACAGGTCATGAATTCTACAGAGGAAGGTAAATCTGCAATTGTGATAAATCTGGGAGTGAATGATCTTCTGAATTACAAAAAGTATATCCGTTTTGTGAACAAGGATATGCTGGATTTTGCCCATAAATATCAATGTGACGTTTATTATGTATCTGTGAATCCGGTAAATGAAGAAAAATACAGCCACCATTCTCAGAAGCTGAAAACGAAAAATAATCGTCTGATTAATCAGTTTAACAGAGAATTGGTCAGTCAGCTTTCGCTGGGGGTAAAATATATTGATACTAATACTTATCTGATGAGAAAATTTAACTCCAAGGAATTAACAATTGAAGATGGAATTCATTACGGTTTCAGGATTTCCAATGCGATTTTTGATCAGATCATGATGAATGTGAAGCCGTGAAGACTGTAAATAATAAGCATAAAGGTTCTGCCTGCCCACAAAAGGACAGACAGGATTTTTTTAACCGAATCAAGTAAGTCCCCTGCGGAGCAGTTATTCGGTTATGAGCAAGTAGCGAAGCGGATGATTTTATCCGCTTGACAAGATAACAGACAAGAGAGGAACCAGGAATGGGAAAGTTAAGTGGCTTGATAAAAACACAATTAGTAAAAAATAAGGTAAAGAGAAAGCCAGATCCCAGGGTGTGGATTTTTTCTTCTACAGATAATTCACATTATAATTATAATTCCCGTTATTTGTTTGAATATGTCAGGGCTGAACTTCCGGAGATCACTCCTTATTTTGTGATCAATGATGATCAACTCAGGAGAAAACTGTCAGAACAATATGGGGAGGAATATTTTATAGAGACAAACTCCGGACAGGGGATCCAAAAAGTGTTGGAAGCAGGAGTCTGGTTTACTTCTGCCGGATTGCCGGTATATGGTACCCACCTGAACAGGGACAGAGTGATCGTGAATCTGTGGCATGGGATTCCCCTGAAAAAAATAGCATTGATGGATCCCAACCTTGGTAAAATGGCCAGAGTTTATTTCCGGAAAATATTTACAGAGAATTATACCTGGATCCTGACCTGCTCCAAAGCGCTGATTCCGATTATGGCAGAGAGCTTTGCCATTGAAGCGGAAAAAATCAAAGTCTGGGGTCAGCCCCGCAATGATATGTTCTTTAAAGAAAACGCAGCAAAAGAAATCCTGAAAAAAATATATCCTGATCTTCCGGAATACAGAGGAATTATTTTGTATGCTCCAACCTTCAGGGATTATGCTTCTACAGAATTGTTTCCCTTTGAGGATTATGATAAGGATAAGCTGGAAGCATTTCTGGAAGAGGAAAAACTGCTTATCTGTCTGCGGACTCATATCAGTGAGAAGGGAACTGCAGAAAAATATCTTTCCGGACGTGTTGTATATCTGGGAAATGAACAGATGGAAGATATTATGGAAATCCTGAATATTTTTGATCTTCTGATCACAGATTATTCCAGTATCTATATTGATTATCTGATCCTTAACAGACCGATGATTTTCCTTCCCTATGACAAAGAGAGATATCTGCAGGGAAGAGGAATGAATTTTGAATATGATAAGGTTACTCCCGGAGCAAAACCGGAATCTCTCAGGGAATTTATGGATAGGATCCATGAGACCTTCAGTGGAAAGGATCCCTATTTTACTGAGAGACAAAGGTGCAATGACTTTTTTAATGAGGTCAGGCAGCCTTGTATGAAAAAGATATGTGAAGAGGTAAAAGCATATGTCCATATTGACTAAAATAAAAACAAAGCTGAAAAGCGGAACCTGGTATCCTTTTTATAATACCTTTTATGAAAAAGAGAAAATCGATCCTAAAATGGTCTTGCTGGAATCACGCAGCGGACGTGGACTGGAGAGTAATATCTTTGTCATCCTGCAGGAGCTGAATAAAAAGGAATATGAGAATTATCGTGTGATCCTGGCTGTAAGAAAAGAATATGAATCAGGTGTATGGGAAAAACTAAAGCATTATGGATTGAAGATTGACAAAATGATTCCTTTTGGCAGTATTTCCTATTATCGGCATTTGTCAAGGGCAGGATTTCTTATTAATGATTCCACTTTCCCGGGAAGATTTATAAAAAAAGAAGGACAGGTTTATCTGAATGTGTGGCATGGCACACCTCTGAAGTGCATGGGAAGAGACAATGTGGATGAGCGATACAGCATGGGAAATGTTATGAGAAATCTTCTGATGTCAGATTATCTTCTGTATCCAAACCGTTTTATGGAAGAGAAGATGACAGGTGCATATATGCTGCAGAACCTTTACCAGGGAGAGATCATCCATGACAGTTATCCGAGAAATGAGATATTTTTCAATCCCAGTCAGGGAGAAAAATTGAAGAAGAAGCTGGGACTGCAGGGAAAGCAGGTTACTGTCTATATGCCTACATTCAGAGGGAAAGCAGATGCGGTAGACAGTGGCAGCGCTGTGGAGAGGGTAAAGGAGTACCTGCAGACCTGCGATCAGCTTCTCAGGGATGATCAGGTTCTTCTGGTAAAGCTTCATCCCTTTGTGGGAAATGCCCTGGAATTTCACAGCTACAGGCATATTCGCAGATTTCCTCAAGTGTATGATACCTATGACATCCTGAATATGTGTGATGTGCTGGTTACGGATTATTCCAGTGTAATGTATGATTTTGCCAACTCAGGAAAAAGAATCATTTTGTTTGCTTATGATATAGAAGACTACACAGGAAGTAGAGGAATGTATGAGGATATCCGTCAATATCCTTTCCCGCTGGTAAGAACAGCAGAAGAGCTTGTCAGCCTTCTGGACAGACCGGGAGATTATCTGACCAGGGAATTTCGGGAAAAATACTGCACGTATGAAACCGGAGAGGGTGTGGGAAGAATCTGCCGTCATGTGATCCTGGGCGAGAAAGAATGCAGGGTATCCCATATGGCTTCCAATGGGCTGGAAAATGTTCTGATCTATGCAGGTGATTTTCAGCAGAACGGAATTACCATGTCCTTTCTGAATCTGATGAAGGAACTGGATACAAATAAATACAATTATTTTATCTCCTACAGAATGAATTCCCTGAAAGATGCACCCTGGAGACTTGACTGTCTGCCAAAAGAAGCGAATGTATATCCTATAGCCAGTGAGATGAACATGGATGTGTTCACAGGTATCTGCCAGATGCTTTACCTGAAATTTGGAGTTCGGAGTAAAAGACTTGGGCATGCTTATGACAGAGAGTGGAAAAAACATTTTGGTGATTCTGATTTTAAAGCAGTGGTTCATTATAACGGATACGAAAATTATATGATTTCTCTTATTGGTCACGCACCTTTCCGTAAAACCATATGGGTGCATAATGATATGGAAGAGGAATTAAAGGAGAAAAAAAATCCGTCAAGATATGCTTTGCAGGATGCATACAGCTCTTATGATCAGGTGGCAGCAGTCAGCAGGGATATCGTCCGGTCTGTGTGCCGGATCAGTGGCAGAAAAGACAACATTACGGTAATTCCCAATTGTCAGGATTATAGTGGAATCTTACTGAGAGCTCAGGAACCTGTTGCTTTTGAGAAAGAGACCAGGTGTACTGTTTCCATGGACAGACTGACAGAAATACTGGATAAAAAAGACATAAAATTTATCAGTATCGGCAGGTATTCAGCTGAAAAACGTCATGACCGGCTGATGGAGGCCTTTGACAGATTCTGGAAGGAGCATAAGGATTCATGGCTGATCATTATGGGAGGTGCAGGAAATCTGTATGAAGAAACCTGCAGATCAGCAGAGAAATTTTCCTGTGCAGATCATATTATCCTGATCAAAACCATCCGTAATCCTATGCCTGTGCTGAAAAAAGGAAATCTTTTTATTCTGTCATCGGATCATGAAGGACTTCCGGTAGTTTTGTTTGAAGCAGGAATATTGGGAGTTCCGGCTATAGCAACGGATGTTTCAGGTTCTCATTGCTTTATGGAGGATTACGGTGGTGTTCTTGTAGAGCCTTCTGTGGAAGGAGTCTACGGTGGAATGCTCCGTTTTATGGAAAAAGAGATTTGTCCTTTAACTATCAATTGTAAAGAAAATAATAAGAAATCATTGGAACTGTTTTACGGACTTTTAAAAAATAGTTCAAATTAATATAGGAATATGATATAATATTTACGACAAAATGGTATGAACAATGAGAGAGGAAGCTCAATGACTGAAAAGCAAAAAAATCTTCTGCAATTGTTTCGGGAGATTGATGAAATTTGTAAAAAACATAATCTGCGTTATGTGATGGCAGGAGGAAGCCTGATCGGTGTAGTGCGAAATGAAGGCTTTATCCCCTGGGATGATGATGTGGATATTTATATGCCCAAAGCGGATTGGGATAAACTGGTAGAGCTGGCACCAAAGGAACTTCCGCCCCATAGAGCAGTGCAGTGTGTAGATACAGACAGAAATTATACCAATACCTTTCCAAGATATGCATCTACGGATACTTGCGCTATCCACAGACATCAGATCATTGGTAAAGATAAGGCGGGGGAGATCATTGATGTGCTTACACTGGATCCCATACCTGCCGATGACAGAGAATATGAGAAATATAGAAATCATCTGATGGTCTATTCAGATCTGATCAATATTGCAGTGGTTTATGGAAACCGGTATGAGGTACCGGTTACTCTGTATTTGAAATATTTACTATCTTATCTGATCCTGGGCAAAGATAAAACTTTGAAAAAACTGGAAAAAATCATGTTTTCCTATCAAGAGGAGGACTGTAACAGATATGCTATGAGATGGGGTGGCTGTCCTTTTCTGTTTGATAAAGATATGATGTTTCCGGTAAAATATGGAAAATTTGAGGGAATCGATGTAATGATACCCAATAAAGTCAGTGATTATCTGATCTGGCATTATGGAGATGAATGGTCTTATATTCCATCTCATGGAGAGCGGGAATCTCATGATTCTGTAGAATGCAGAAATATGAACTACGAGGAATTCCGCAAGGAATATATGCCTGGGATCAATACCTTTAAGCTTCGGAAGGATGCAGTATTTCGCAAAATATATTATATGGCTACTGCCAAACGTTCTCACAGATTGGTGAGAAAAAGACAGGAACTGATGGGAGAGCATATAAAAGAAGAACTGGAAAAACAGATCTGTGAAAGCAAAGTCTCATTGAATGAACTTCTGGAACACCGGGATTTCCATAAACTGAATCACATTTTTAAAGAATACTATCAGGTGCAGCTCAGCCCGGATTTTATAGGAAGAGAAGATTTTGTACACATTTACAGTTTTTACCATCCTTATCTGATCAGGGTGGAAGATGAGATATTTCAGGCAGCAATGTATACACTTTTTTATACAGAGAGAGTTTCCAAAGCTTACCGTATGCTGAGAGTACGTGAGGCTGAAAAAGAACTTTTGCCGGAACAGAAACAGCTTCTTGATGATATTGTACTGTTTCGGGAGGCTGCCTGCCATTATGAATTCCGGGAAATGGATATGGCGGAGGAGCTGATCGACAGATTGTTGGAAAAGTATCCGGAGCATCCCTCTTTCCTGAAGCTTAAAGTGCGTTTTCTGACAGAGCAGGCGAAACAGGATAAAAAGACGGCAAAGGCCAGGGAGTTTTTGGAATATTGTCTGGGGCTGTTTCCCAAGGATGGATATTTTCATAAATATGAGGGTGACCTGCTCTGGATCGAAGGGCATTGCAGAGATGCATTGGAGATTTATGCAGAGGTAAGGGAGAATACAAACAACGGAATTATCTGGCTGGAACTGGATAAATTTCTTCAGGAGTATAAGCTTCCTGCAATGCAGACCTGTCAGAGCCTGGTGGAAAACGGTGAAGCAAAGGAAGGTGTAGCACTGGCCGGACTTTGGAAAAAACTTTTGCCTGGTGATATGGAAATAATGGGATATGGCAGCCTGGCCAGAGTAATGGCTGCTTTGAATGAGACAGCAGTTTGCCGGGAACTGGAGGATTTAAAAGGACTGATCGAAGAATATAAACAGGATTCTTCTTATTCAACAGAATCCAGAGAAGCAAAGATTTTGTACACAGCTATGGTGAAAGGTAGGGAGAGGCTGGGATTTTCTGCGAAAGCAGCAGAAAGTTATGCAGAGCTTCTTTTTGCAGATAAGACAGAAGATCTGGAAAAACTGGAAACCAAAGTGAGAAAGCTTTGTTCTGACAGTAAAGAGGACGGAGAGTATTGCCTCATATTGGGCGAAATCCTTCTGAAAGAAGGTCTTACTATCCAGGCATTTTCTTTTTTCCTGAAAGGAAGAAAAACAGCTTCTGAGTATGTAGCACAGGAATTGGACAGAATAATACTGCAGGATCTGAAGGAGGGAAGCCAAAGAGCTTCTGCTTATGCTGCCAGAGGAGATGCAAGGGAGTTTCTGGATTCCTGGCTTGGAAAATATGGAACTCTGGAGGAAATCCAGGATTTGATAAATACAATAAACAGATAAAGGAATGGGAGTTTAAATTGAACAAGGAACAACAAGTAATCCTTACACTGCTCAGAGAAATCGACGAAATCTGTGGTGAGAGTGGAATTGAATGCTATCTGACACCACGCCTTGCCCTTCATGCAGTCAGAGGCGGTCATATGCCGGATAATCCATTTGCCGGTGGTGTATTAATGAAAGTATCAGACATAGAGAAATTCCGGCTGGCAGTCCAGAAGAGAAAGCATTCCGGAAGAGCCCTGGAATCTATGCATGATAATAAACGTTTTCCGGGCTTCTTTCTCAGATATGAGGACACAAATACCTTGTGCTTTCGTATGAATGAGGGCAGAAATTATCAGTATCCTGGTCTGGGGGTGGATATTTATCCTCTTCGAGGTAAAATAAAATCCAGGCTGAAACATCTATGGAACCGAAACCTGGAGACAGGATGGAAACAGTTTTCAGATGGCCGTTCCGAAGAGTATAACTGGAAAGAAAGATTGTGCAAAATTCCTGTGGGGCTTATGTTTCTGGGGGGACGTGGCCGTCTGGGAAAACATTTGTACAAAAAATTCTGTATCAATCAGAATGAATCCGGAGAGGGAGAGTATGTGGTAAGGCTGAAAAATGCTACCTTATATTACCCGGCTCAGCTTTTTAAGAAAACAAAAAGAGTGCTTCTGGAGGGAACGGAATTTACCATACCTGAGGATGTGGACCAATATCTGCGTATCTGGTTTGGAAAAAAGTATGAAAATAAAATCAATGATGTTTATGTTCCTTCCCTTACTGTTATGATCAGTACGCAGACGGGATGTGAAGATTTTATCAGTCGTCACAAAGCTCAGATCAAAGAGCTGGTAAAGGAAAGGGATGTCCAGTACCGTAAAGACAAAAAAGGCAGAAAAAGCCGTGAAAGTCTTGACTGGTCCTGGGAATATGTAAAATTAAAAGGAGAGGGAATCAATCTGGGACAGGATTATAAAGAACATAAGAAATATCTTATGAATTTATATGAAAACCGGGATTACCTGCGACTGTGGGATGCCCTGACCCCTTATCATAATATGATGAATAAATACAGAAAGAAGGGAGAAGTGTATATTCCTGATCAGGAGATTTTCGATTTATATATGAAAACGTTAGCTGTTCAGGGAGAGGACAAACGGGTGAAGCAGATAAAAAGTGCTATATAAAAAGTGGGAGGTAGAATTATGATTACGAATTGGAGTCCGGCCCGTGTACCGGAGAAGGAAGAAGTCAGGGAACGTCTTGCTGCTGCAAGAGCACAGTTATATGAGCTTCAGATGAAGATCAAAGAACACAAAATACCGGTACTGGTGCTTTTTGAAGGCTGGGGGGCCTCAGGAAAGGGCAGTACCATTGGAAAAGTGATAAAAAATATTGATCCAAGATTTTTCAAGGTTGCTACCATGTCTGCACCCACAGAGGAAGAGAAGAGATATCCGTTTCTGTACAAGTATTTTAAACAGATTCCGGAAGCTGGAAAATTTACTTTCCTGGATTCAGGATGGATGGAACAGACCTGCCGGGAATGTCTGGAAGGAAAGCTGGAGGGCGAAGATTATGCAGCCCGGATACAGAGCATTCAGCATTTTGAGAGACAGCTGACAGACAATGGCTATCTGGTACTGAAATTCTTTATGCAGATCAACAGAGAGGAGCAGACTCACCGTATGGAACTGCTTTTGTCAGAAAAGGATACCAGATGGAGAGTATCCGGATTTGACAAATGGGAAAATGAACATTACAAGAAATGTGCAAAGGTATTTAACCAGTACATGACAGATACCAATGCGTCTTCTGCCCCATGGTATATCATTGATGCTTCTGACAGAAAATGGGCAGAGCTTCAGGTGCTGGAAACAATGGTAAGTAATATTCAAGTTGCCATGCAGAATCAGGCTCATTCCGTGCCGATCCTTCAGAATGTATTTCCTTTGAAGAAAATGCCAAAGCTTGCAGAAATTGATCTGAAAGATAAGTTCCTGGAAGAGGAAGAGTACAAAAAAGAATTAAAAACTCTTCAGAAGAAACTGGGAGAGCTTCATAATCGTCTCTATCGTAAACGTATTCCGGTTATTATAACTTATGAGGGATGGGATGCAGCAGGTAAGGGCGGCAATATCAAGCGTATTACGGAGGCACTGGATCCCAGAGGATATGAGGTACATCCCATTGCCAGTCCGGAACCTCATGAGAAAGCCCGTCATTATCTGTGGCGCTTTTGGACCAGACTGCCGAAGGATGGCCATATTGCTATTTTTGACAGAACCTGGTATGGCCGTGTAATGGTGGAGAGACTGGAAGGTTTCTGCAGTGAAAATGACTGGAAACGGGCTTACAATGAAATGAATGAGTTCGAAAGGGAATTAAAGGACTGGGGAGCTGTGATCATTAAATTCTGGGTACAGATTGATAAGGATACCCAGCTGGAACGCTTCAAAGAACGGCAGAATAACCCTGAGAAGCAGTGGAAGATCACAGATGAAGACTGGCGTAACAGAGATAAGTGGGATGAATATGAGATTGCAGTAAATGAAATGCTTCAGAAGACAAGTACAACCTTTGCACCATGGCATGTACTGGAATCTGTAGATAAAAAATACGCCCGGATCAAGGCTCTTAAAATCGTAATTAAAGAAATTGAAAAAGCACTGAAATAGATTCTCAGATATGTAAGGCAGTTCGACTGGAAAGGGGAAGGATCTCCGGATGTCGGACTGCTTTTTGTTGTGTCAGGGACGAAGATAATTCCGCATGGATTTCAGTGCTCCTTTTTCAAGACGGCTGACCTGGGCCTGGGAGATACCTACTTCCTTTGCCACCTCCATCTGAGTTTTTCCCTCGTAAAAGCGAAGCTGGATGATATGTCGTTCTCGTTCTCCCAGATGGTTCATAGCTTCACGTAGGGACAGATCCTCAATCCAGCGGTCCTCTCTGTTCTTTTTGTCACTGATCTGATCCATCACATAGAGTGTATCTCCTCCTTCTGAATAAACCGGTTCAAAAAGGCTGACCGGACTTTGGATGGCATCCATGGCGTAGACGATCATTTCTTTTTCTATTCCGATTTCTTCGGATATTTCGTTGATCGTAGGCTCTCTCAGATTTTGTTTCATGTATGCTTCTCTGGTATGAATGGCTTTATAAGCTATATCTCTCAGCGAGCGGCTGACCCGGATGCTGTTATAGTCTCTCAGATAACGCCGCACTTCTCCTATGATCATGGGAACCGCATAGGTGGAAAATCTGACCTGAAGTGAAGTATCAAAATTATCGATTGCTTTGATCAGACCAATGCATCCGATCTGAAAGAGATCATCCGGATTTTCATTGCTGTTTTGAAAACGCCTGATCACACTTAGGACAAGGCGAAGATTACCTTTGATGTATAATTCTCTTGCCTGCGCATCTCCTTCCTTGATTCGCCGGAACAGGTCTGTTTTTTCTTCTGCTTTCAAAACAGGAAGCTTCGATGTGTTGACTCCGCAGATTTCTACTTTATTAAGTGCCATCGTTTGAATCCTCCTTATCGTTTCTTACTGTCTGTTGGAATTTACAGATAATAGAATGATTCTCAGAGAGGAGGATATTTATACTGTTTTAAACAAAATATAATAAATAAAAGGCCTTGACAAAGTCCGGCCTTTAGTTTTCACACAGACACTTTTCTTCGTCTATTTTTACCAGGATGATATCTTCTCCGATCTGGCAGATGCATTCCCAGGGGATGATGAATTCATCTCTGCCAAAGAGACAGCAGAATCTGCCGGGCCCGGGCAGGACAAGGGCAGAAAGGCAGCTGGTCCTGCAGTCAAATTCGATATCTATGGGACAACCCAGACTGCGGCAGGTACAGGTATTGATTACTTCTTTTTGCCTTAATTCACAGATACGCATAAAAAACCACCTGAATGATAAGAAAATGAATATTTTATAAATTTTATGTAATCCGAAAAGAATTTATGCATGTCCTTTTATTGACATATGAAATAAAGATAAAGTATAATAAATAATCATTAAGATACTGAGCTGTTATTAAATATCAAAACATCCAGGGGGAATAGTCCGTTATGAAGTGTCCTTTTTGTAATCAGGATAATACCAGAGTTGTGGATTCAAGACCGGTAGAGGATACCAATTCTATCCGCCGCCGCCGTTTGTGTGATGTATGTGGCAGAAGATTTACTACATATGAAAAAGTAGAGTCCATTCCGCTGACTGTTATAAAGAAAGATCAGAATCGAGAGCAATATGACAGGGGAAAGATTCAGGCAGGAATTCTTCGGGCCTGTTACAAGAGACCCATTCCAGTTGAAAAAATAGAAGAGATGATGGATGCCATAGAGGGTGAAATCTTTAATACAGAGGAAAAGGAAATTTCCAGTACCAGAATTGGAGAGATTGTTATGGAGCATCTGAAGGAACTGGATGCAGTAGCTTATGTGCGTTTTGCTTCCGTGTACAGGGAATTTAAAGATGTGAGTACTTTTATGGATGAACTTAAGAAATTTATGAATTAAAAAAAGGGTGCAGCTGCACCCTTTTAATATTCCTGATATATATTAAGAATCAGACAATACCCTGAGCGATCATGGCATCTACAACCTTCTCGAAACCTGCGATATTAGCACCAACTACATAGTTTCCTGCCATATCGTAACGTTTGGAAGCGCTGTCAACCTTCTGGAAGATATCGATCATAATCTGATGAAGTTTTGCATCAACTTCTTCAGCTGTCCAGGAAAGTCTTGCAGAGTTCTGGCTCATTTCCAGAGCAGAAGTAGCAACACCGCCTGCGTTAGCTGCCTTACCAGGCATGAAGATGATGCCATTGTTCATGATATAATTTGTAGCTTCCAGAGTTGTAGGCATGTTAGCACCCTCTGCAATATATTTGCAGCCATTTGCAGCCAGAACCTTTGCACCGTCAACATCCAGCTCGTTCTGAGTTGCACATGGAAGGTAGATATCACATTTGATATTCCAGATACCCTTGCCTTCTGTATAAGAAGCACCCTCAACACGGTCAGCATATTCTTTGATACGTCCGCGTTTTACTTCTTTGATATCTTTTACAACATCCAGATTGATTCCGTTAGGATCATAGATATATCCGTTGGAGTCGCACATTGCAACAACCTTGCCGCCAAGCTGAGTTGCTTTCTGTACAGCATAGATAGCAACATTACCGGAACCTGTTACAGTGATAGTCTTACCGGAAATGGTATCGTTGTTTGCTTTTACCATTTCATTCAGCATATATACAAGACCATAGCCTGTAGCTTCTGTACGAACCAGAGAACCGCCATAGGAAAGTCCTTTACCTGTAAGTACGCCTTCATACAGACCTGTGTTACGTTTGTACTGTCCATAGAGGAATCCGATCTCACGTCCGCCAACACCGATATCACCGGCAGGAACGTCCATGTCAGCACCGATATATTTGGAAAGCTCAGTCATAAAGCTCTGGCAGAATGCCATAACTTCTCTGTCAGATTTACCCTTAGGATCAAAGTTGGAACCACCTTTACCGCCTCCGATAGGAAGTCCTGTAAGGGAGTTTTTGAAAATCTGCTCAAAACCTAAGAATTTAAGAATACCCTGGTTAACAGATGGATGGAATCTTAAACCACCCTTGTACGGTCCGATTGCACTGTTGAACTGTACACGGTATCCTTTGTTAACCTGTACAACGCCTTTGTCATCAATCCATGGAACACGGAAGGAAATAATTCTTTCCGGCTCAACCAGACGTTCCAGAATAGAAAGACTGCGATATTTTTCTTCATTTTTTTCAATTACAACTTTAAGAGAATCAAGAACTTCTTTTACTGCCTGGTGAAATTCAGGCTCGTTTGGGTTCTGTGCAACGACTCTCTCGTATACCTCATCAGTATAAGACATTGTTATTCCTCCTCATCTATTGTAATGATTTTGCTTTGAACGACGTTATTATACACTAATGTGTTAAAAATGGAAAGAGGGAAAGAAAAAAATCCTGAAATTTTTTTAAAAAATTTGTATGTAGACCGAAATGGAAAACAATGCTATAATTTATTTATGATGTGCAAAATACGGTGATTGGAATGAGGAGGGCCCATTATCGAAAAAGCAGAGAAGAAAGGGGAATATAGTATATGGCAGGATTTAAAACAAAAGTGACACCGGAAATTGAAAAACTTACAGATATCTGTAGGGATAATACCAGTCTGGATCTGTCGTTATATGCAAAGTATGATGTAAAGAGAGGCCTGAGAGATATAAATGGTAAAGGTGTTCTTGCAGGTTTGACCCAGGTTTCAAATGTTCAGGCTACAAAGGTGGTAGATGGCAAAGAGGTTCCCTGTGCGGGAAAGCTTTCTTACAGAGGCTATGATATCAAAGATCTGACCAAAGGATTTATCCAGGATGACAGATATGGCTTCGAGGAAGTGGCATATCTGCTTCTGTTCGGAAAACTTCCGGATAAACAGCAGCTTATGGATTTTACAGAACTTCTGGCTAACCAGAGATCACTTCCTACCAATTTTGTCAGGGACGTAATCATGAAGGCTCCCAGCAGAGATATTATGAATGGACTTTCCAGAAGCGTTCTGACACTGTATTCGTATGACCATAATCCAGATGATACCTCTTTGCCAAATGTACTGCGACAGTGTCTGAATCTGATCAGTGTTTTTCCGTTGTTGTCTGTATATGGATATCAGGCATACAATCATTATGTGAAGGGAAAAAGTCTTTATATCCATAATCCAAAGAAGGATCTGACAACGGCTGAAAACATTTTGCGTATGTTGAGACCGGATAAGAAGTATACCCATTTGGAAGCAAAGATTCTGGATATTGCGTTAATTCTTCACATGGAGCATGGCGGTGGAAATAACTCTACTTTTACTACTCATGTAGTATCTTCTTCCGGTACAGATACTTATTCTGCCATTGCAGCAGCTCTTGGTTCACTGAAGGGTCCAAAGCATGGTGGCGCCAATATTAAAGTAGTAAGTATGTTTCATGACATGAAGAAAGAAGTGAAGGACTGGACAGATGAAGATGAAGTTCGTGTGTATCTCAAAAAATTACTCCATAAGGAGGCTTTTGACAGAAAGGGTCTGATCTATGGAATGGGACATGCGATTTACTCGGTATCTGATCCAAGAGCCGAAGTGTTTAAAGCATATGTGGAGACTCTGGCCAGAGAAAAGGGAAGGATGAAAGACTATGCCCTTTATTCTATGGTAGAGCGTTTGGCACCTGAAGTAATTGCCGAGGAAAGAAGGATTTATAAAGGTGTCAGTGCAAATGTGGACTTTTACAGTGGTTTCGTGTACAGTATGCTGGATCTGCCACTGGAATTATATACACCTATGTTTGCAGTTGCACGTATTGTGGGCTGGAGTGCCCATCGAATGGAAGAGCTCATCAATGCGGACAAGATCATTCGTCCGGCATACAAAAATGTGTTGGCACCAAGTATTTATGTGCCTCTTGCTGAGCGCTGACAGGACAGAAATACGCTTTTTGAAAGGATTAGTGAGGAAAATGACAAATAATAATGAGACAGCGTTAATTCTGGAAGGCGGTGGTACACGGGGGGTGTTTACGTCCGGAGTGCTGGACTGTCTGATGAAACATCAGATAGAGTTTCCTTATGTAACAGGAGTTTCCGCAGGCGCCTGTAATGCAGTGGATTATGTATCCGGGCAGATTGGCCGGACGAAGGACTGTGTGATCACGGAGGATAAGAATAACAGCTACATAGGCCTGAAGCAAACTCTGAAGAATAAAAGCCTGTTTGATATGGACATGCTGTTTGAACGATACCCCAATGAGATTTTTCCTTTTGATTATGATGCTTATTTTAATTCCGGAAAAAAATGTGAACTGGTAGTGACGGATTGCATTACCGGTCAGGCAAGATATCTGGAAGAAAAAAATGACAGAAAACGTCTGATGGATATCTGCCGTGCATCTTCCAGTATTCCTCTGGCATGCCCTATGGTGATGATTGACGGGATACCCTGTGTGGACGGCGGTGTGGCGGATTCCATTCCTGTGGTCCATGCCATGAAGGAGGGGTACCGCAAGAATGTAGTGATTCTCACTAGGAATTATGGATATCGAAAAAAGAAGCCTGGAGAGAGTAAGGCTGTTTATCTGGCTGCATTTCACAAATATCCCAATCTGCTGAACAGCCTTTTGAACCGATACCGGAATTATAACAGGACTCTGGAACTGATTGAGAAATGGGAAAAGGAAGGGCATATCTATGTGGTCCGTCCGGAAATCAAAACTGTTTCCAGAACTGAAAAGAATCCGAAAGTTCTTACAGAATTTTATCAGCATGGATATGACCTGATGGAGCAGAAGCTGGATGGTCTGCTGGAATATCTTGGAAATTAGGGGAATGGATACTGATGTTTAAATGCTTTTTTCCGGATGAATATCTGGATTCAACTTATGAAATTGATTTTGACAGTCTGTATGCACAGGGATACAGAGGTCTGCTTTTTGATATTGACAATACACTGGTACCTCATGGTGCACCTGCAGATGAGAGAGCCTGTGCATTGTTTGCACATTTGAAAGAACTGGGATTTCAGTGCTGTTTTATTTCCAATAATCAATATGAAAGAGTATCTTCATTTAATGCTTCTGTGGGAGCACGTTTTATAGAAAATGCCCACAAGCCATCTACGAAGAATTATATCCGTGCTATGGAATTGCTGGGCACAGACAGAAGTAATACTATTTTTATTGGAGATCAGCTGTTTACAGATATATACGGGGCAAAAAGAGCCGGAATACGTAATATTCTGGTAAAACCTATCAATCCCAGGGAAGAGATACAGATTGTACTGAAGAGATATCTTGAGAGAATTGTGTTATATTTTTACAAAAAGGAGGAGGGGAATTCATGAACCATATTGTGATTATAGGATTTATGGGTTCAGGAAAAACAAGAGTAGGTAAGAGACTGGCGAAGGATTTCGATTTACCGTTTATTGACATTGACCGTGTGGTTACGAGAAAAATGAATCTGTCCGTTAAAGATATTTTTGATAAATTCGGGGAACCATTTTATCGTGCATTAGAAACAACTGTGATCAAGGAATTGATCAAGGATCAGGAGCAGAAAGTGATTTCTCTGGGATCAGGACTTCCCATGCAGGAGCAGAATGAGAAATATATTAAGCAGTTGGGAACAGTGGTCTATCTGAAGGGATCTTATGAGACTTTGAAGGAAAGACTGGAAAATTCAAAATCCAATCCTTTGATCGACGGGGACGACAAGGCGGACAAGATTAAAAAGCTTCTGAAACAGAGAGATCCTGTTTATGCAAAGTTTGCTGACATTGAAATGATCACAGGAGATAAGCCTTTTGAGGAGTTGATTTCCCAGTTGGAAGAAAAATTGCAAACAGTAATAAAAAATAGTTGAAAAAAATAAGAAACTATTATAAAATCATATAAGAGTGTGTCGCAAAATTGCAGAAAATGAATACGCAGACACGCACTGTTGAGGCGGTTGCTGCATAGACAGAGAGCAGTAACGTTGAATTGTACAATTAAGGAGGAAATAGAAATATGATTTCAGCAGGTGATTTCAAAAACGGTATCACACTTGAAATTGACGGAAATGTATGTCAGATTGTTGAATTTCAGCATGTAAAACCAGGAAAGGGTGCTGCTTTCGTAAGAACCAAATACAAAAACATCATTACAGGATCAGTTCTGGAGAAGTCTTTCCGTCCTACTGAGAAATTCCCGGCAGCACGTATTGAACGTGTTGATATGCAGTATCTCTATGATGATGGTGATTTATACTACTTCATGAACGTAGAAACCTATGATCAGGTAGGTCTGACAAAGGATCAGGTAGGCGATTCTCTGAAATTCGTAAAAGAAAACGAAATGGTTAAAGTATGTTCCCATAACGGAAACGTATTTGCTATTGAGCCACCACTTTTTGTAGAACTTGAAGTAACTGAGACAGAGCCTGGATTTGCAGGAAATACAGCTCAGGGTGCTACAAAACCTGCTACTGTTGAGACAGGTGCGCAGGTTCAGGTTCCACTGTTTGTTAACCAGGGTGACAAACTGAAAATCGACACAAGAACCGGAGAATATCTCTCAAGAGTATAATCTAACAAAATGCGGATGATTGCTGTCCGTTTGATATGAAAAAAGCTGTCATTGTCGGAAGGCGATGGCAGTTTTTTGCTCAGAAGGAAAAACTGATTTTGGAGAAAAGAGGGAATAAAAATGGAATATGTTACATTGGGAAAGACTGGTTTAAAGGTTTCTAAAATTGGTCTGGGCGGAATACCCATTCAGAAAATTGATGCAGAGGGGACAAGAACACTGATGCATAAACTTTCGGACAGGGGAGTAAATTACATTGATACAGCCAGGGGCTATACAGTCAGCGAGGAATATCTGGGCTATGCATTGGAGGGAATCAGGGATAAATTTGTGATTGCAACCAAGAGTATGGCCAGGACAAGAGAAGCTATGGCAGCTGATATTAAAAAAAGCCTGTGCAATTTGAAAACAGATTATATTGATATTTACCAGGTACATAATCCAAGTATGGAGCAGTTGGATCAGGTTCTGGCAAAGGACGGTGCACTGGAGGCTTTGCAGGAGGCAAAGAAGGACGGAAAGATCGGACATCTGGGACTGACTGCTCATTCCGTAGAGGTGTTTGAGCGGGCGCTGGATCTGGATTGGGTGGAAACAATTATGTTTCCGTATAACATTGTGGAAAGTCAGGGCGAAGAGCTGATTGCAGAATGCAGAAAACGAAATATAGGGTTTATTGATATGAAACCCCTGGCAGGTGGAGCCATTGAAAACGGAACACTGGCACTTCGCTACATCTGCTCCAATCCGAATGTAACGATTGTAATTCCCGGAATGGCAGAAGAACATGAGATGGAGGAGAACATAAAGGCCTGTCTGGACTCTTCACCATTAAGTCAGGCAGAGCTTGATGAAATCAGGAAGGTCAGAGAACAGCTGGGTACAAATTTCTGCCGTAGATGTAATTACTGTGCACCCTGTTCTGCAGGCATCAGTATTCCCAATGTATTTCTGTTTGCCGGTTATCTGAATCGATATGATCTGGGCGAATGGGCCAGAAGCCGTTACAGTACACTGCAGGCAAAAGCTTCTGACTGTATAGAATGTGGAGTCTGTGAGACCAGATGCCCTTATCATCTGCCTATAAGGAAGATGATGAAGGAATGTGCAGAGCAGTTCGGCGAATAGTAATACGGCGAATAGTAATACGGCGAATAGTAATGTAATAATTACCCTTGACAGGACGAATAGTTTTTTTTATAATAACAAGAAAGCAGACCGTGTTGGCGGTCTGCAGACTTTCGTCTGAAAACCAGCAGGCTGTATGTTCAGCTATAAAGTTTAGGGCTTGTACTGGTTTCGACGGGGGCTTTGAAGTTTAGGAAGCCATCCGCAGACTCCTGGACTGCGTATCAACTGGGAAACTAAATATAAACGCAGACGAAAAGTTAGCGTTAGCAGCCTAATTGCTGCTCGTCAGCCCTGATGCACTCACACATTGGGAACCTGGCGTCGACCTTGTGAGAAACCTTATCAGGTAAGCTTTGCCCTGGTAGATGTATGATGAAGCTACTGAGATCATAAGCCTGTCGGTGGGCGTATGATCGAGGGAATGTTAAATCAGCGACTGTGATGGGAGATGCCTCAATGAATAGGCTTTCGGACGCGGGTTCAATTCCCGCCAGGTCCATAGGAAGAGCACTGTATTTACGGCGCTCTGGGATGCAGATAAAAATGGTGCATGGTTTTTAGACCAGGCACCATTTTTTTGCTGTATTTTATACTATAAAATATTATTTTTATTTGCTTCCTGTGTTCACATTTATTCCACAAATGTTTGCTATAGTACAGTAATAAGAAAAACAGAGATTATTTTTTACAATAAAGATAACGGAGGAACAGTTATGGATGCATTAAAAATCCTGGTTGTGGATGATGAAAGCCGTATGAGAAAGCTTGTCAGTGACTTTCTGACTAAAAAGAATTTTCAGGTGCTGGAGGCCGGGGACGGTGAAGAGGCAATTGATATTTTTTATGCAGAAAAGGATGTTGCACTGATCATACTGGATGTAATGATGCCTAAGATGGATGGGTGGGAAGTGTGCCGTGAGATTCGTAAGAATTCCAAGGTGCCCATTATTATGCTTACTGCAAGAGGAGATGAGCGAGACGAGCTTCTGGGCTTTGAACTGGGAGTGGATGAATATATTTCCAAGCCTTTCAGTCCAAAAATCCTGGTGGCGAGAGTAGAAGCAATCCTTCGTCGTACAGGACAGGGAAATACAGAAGATACTCTGTCAGCGGGAGGAATTGTGATTGACAAGGCTGCTCATATTGCTACAGTGGACGGAAAAACCATGGACTTAAGTTTTAAAGAATTTGAATTATTGACATATTTTCTGGAAAACCAGGGAATTGCACTTTCCAGGGAAAAAATCCTTAATTCTGTGTGGAATTATGATTATTTTGGAGATGCCCGTACCATTGATACCCATGTTAAAAAACTGAGAAGTAAAATGGGAGACAAAGGAGAATATATCAAGACTGTATGGGGTATGGGATATAAATTTGAGGTTGATGCATGATGTCCGGAGGCAGAAAAGAGAAAAAGCAGAACAGTAAAAAGAAGAAAAATATCAGAAAATTCCATTCTCTGAAACATCAGATTTCAGTTCTGTTTATTGGCCTTCTTCTAGTGTCGATTTTTTCTATCACGTTGATAAACGGACTTTTTCTGGAACGATATTATGTATCAAAAAAAGTGGAAGTACTGGAGGAAGCCAGGACAGTTCTTTCTCAGATGAATCTGGATAACCTTCTGAAATATGATACAGATAAGGATGGAGAAATAGAGAATACGTCGAAAGCAGAGGAAGAGGTGCCGGATGAGATCGAACACAGCAGTTCCAGAAATAATCTGACCTGGATCATTGTAAATGAGGAGAACAGCGGTTATTATTACTGGGGGGAAGCCAATATGGCTAAAATGCTCCGTAGCAAACTTTTTGGATACATTAATGATCTGGATAAGGATATGGAGCATAGTCACATTCTGAAGCAGACGGAAGATGGTATCATTTGGCAGGTACATGATCGTTTTGCAGGTATGGAGTATGTAGAATGCTGGGGACAGTATGAAAATGGATACTACTATCTGATCCGCTCTCCGCTGGAGAGTATTAAGGAGAGCGCAGCCATATCCAACAACTTTTATCTGTTTGTAGGAGTAGTGATCATCCTGATCAGTGGTTTGCTGATATTGCTGATCACTAACCGGATCACCAGACCTATCAGTGAACTGACAAGGCTTTCTGAAAAAATGTCCAATCTGGATTTTGAAGCCAGATATGAGAGCCATGCAGGAAATGAGATTGATGTTCTGGGCGATAATTTCAACAAAATGTCCAGAAAACTGGAAAATACAATTTCTGAATTGAAATCAGCAAACAATAAGCTGCAGAAGGATATTGAGGATAAGATCAAGATTGATGAGATGCGTAAGGAGTTTCTGGATAATGTTTCCCATGAGCTGAAAACGCCCATTGCGCTGATTCAGGGATATGCAGAGGGTCTAAATGAAAATATATCTGATGACCCGGAAAGCAGGGCTTTTTACTGTGAAGTAATTATGGATGAGGCATCCAAAATGAATAAGCTGGTAAAAAATCTGCTGACCTTAAACCAGCTGGAATCCGGCAAGGATGCGCCAATGATGGAACGCTTTGATATTGTATCACTGATTCATGGAGTCCTGCAGTCCATGCATATTATGATCGAGCAGAAAGAAGCCACTGTGATATTTGAGGCACAGGATCCTGTGTATGTATGGGCAGATGAGTTTAAGACAGAAGAGGTGGTAACCAATTATACAAGTAATGCCCTGAATCATCTGGACGGAGAGCGAAAAGTGGAAATTAAGATCCTGCAGGAGGCTGATTGCGTGAAGGTAACAGTATTTAATACCGGAACCCCCATTCCTGAGGAGGATATTCCAAATCTGTGGAATAAGTTTTATAAGGTAGACAAGGCTCGTACCAGAGAATATGGAGGCAGCGGAATCGGACTTTCTATTGTAAAGGCAATTGTGGAAGGAATGAACCAGAAGTATGGCGTTTGTAACTTTGATAATGGAGTCGAGTTCTGGTTTACTCTGGACAGCAGGCAGTAAAGTCAGAAAAACAGGCAGAAGCAAAGAAAGCACTTTGCAACTGTCTGTTTTTAGGTTATACTATACAGATGGATGAAAAGATAATGACAGGATGATTATCATGAAATACAAGAATTGAGCAGAAACATCAGGAGGAAGACATGATTGGAATAATTGACTATGATGCAGGAAATATCAAAAGTGTAGAAAAAGCGCTTCATTATCTTGGAGAAAAAACGGTGGTATCCCGTGATCCACAGATCCTGTTAAATGCAGATAAAGTAATTTTGCCCGGAGTAGGAAGTTTTGGACAGGCTATGGACAATCTTCATACATACGGACTTGTGCCTGTGATCCATGAGATTGTAGAGAAAAAGACCCCGCTTCTGGGAATTTGTCTGGGATTACAGCTCTTTTTTGAAAGTAGTGAGGAGACACCGGGTGTGGAAGGTCTTGGAATCCTAAAAGGGAAAATTGTTAAGATCCCGCCTGCGCCTGGGCTTAAGATTCCACATATGGGATGGAATTCCCTGCATCTTCAGAATAATGGCAGACTGTTTCAGGGAATCCCGGAACAGACCTATGTATATTTTGTGCATTCCTATTATCTGCAGGCAGAGGAGCCTGAGATAGTAAAGGCTACCACAGAATACAGCACCTGTATTCATGCTTCCGTAGAAAAGGACAATGTATTTGCCTGCCAGTTCCATCCGGAAAAGAGCAGCAAATGGGGACTGAAGATACTTGAAAATTTTGCTGCTGTGGGAAGAGACGGCAATACTGAGAAGGAGGGAAAATAAGATGTTTACAAAGAGAATTATTCCCTGCCTGGATGTAAATAAGGGACGTGTGGTAAAGGGCGTAAATTTTGTGCAGCTTCGCGATGCGGGTGATCCGGTGGAGATTGCCAAAGCCTATGATGCAGCAGGAGCAGATGAACTGGTGTTTCTTGATATTACAGCATCCTGCGAACAGAGAGATACGGTAGTTGACATGGTAAGACGGGTTGCTGCCAATGTATTTATCCCGTTTACAGTAGGCGGCGGTATCCGTACTGTAGATGATTTCAAGAAACTGCTGAGAGAAGGAGCAGATAAGATTTCTGTAAACTCTGCGGCAATTGACAGACCGGAACTGATCAGTGAGGCGGCTGACAAGTTTGGAAGCCAGTGCGTAGTGGTTGCCATTGATGCCAAGAAAAGAGAGGATGGCGGATGGAATATTTACAAACATGGCGGAAGACTGGACACAGGGATTGATGCAATAGAGTGGGCAAAAAAGGTGGAAGCTCTGGGTGCAGGGGAAATCCTTCTCACCAGTATGGACTGTGACGGTACAAAAGCAGGATATGATCTGGCTCTTACCAAAGCAATCTCTGATGCTGTCTCCATTCCTGTGATCGCATCAGGTGGAGCAGGTAGACTGGAGCACTTTTATGATGCACTGACCGAGGGTGGAGCAGATGCTGCGCTGGCTGCGTCTTTATTCCATTATAAAGAACTGGAGATTTCTCAGGTGAAGGATTATCTGGCTGACAGAGGAATTTCTGTCAGACGATGACCACGAAAAATACAAGAGGTGAAGGATAAGGTATGTCAGCAATTTCAGGTGACTGGCTGGAAGCCCTGAAGGGGGAATTTCACCAGCCGTATTATGCAAAATTATATAAAACGGTGATGACAGAATATCAGACCAGGAAGATTTTTCCTCCTGCGGATGATCTGTTTAATGCATTTCATTTTACACCGTTAAATGAAGTGAAGGTAGTAATCCTGGGTCAGGATCCCTATCATAATGACGGACAGGCTCATGGGCTTTGTTTTTCCGTAAAGAGAGGAGTGGAGACTCCGCCGTCCCTGGTGAATATTTATCAGGAGCTTCATGATGACTGTGGATGCTATATCCCCAATAACGGTTATCTGGAGAAGTGGGCGAAGCAGGGGGTGCTTCTTCTGAACACAGTTCTGACTGTACGCGCCCATCAGGCAAATTCACACAGGGGAATCGGCTGGGAGCAGTTTACGGATGCTGCGATCCAGGTTCTGAATGAGCAGGACCGTCCTATTGTATTTCTGCTCTGGGGACGTCCGGCGCAGATGAAGAAATCCATGCTGAATAATCCGAAGCATCTGATCCTGGAGGCACCTCATCCCAGTCCTTTGTCTGCTTACAGAGGATTTTTCGGGTGTAAACATTTCGGTAAAACAAACGAATTTCTTGTTGCCAATGGTCTGGAACCCATCGACTGGCAGATAGAAAATATATAAGAAAAGAGGTAATGTGTAGTCAGGTAAAAGACACACAGTGATAACATGAATCAGAAAAACAATTTAGTAAAAAATGCATCCTTTCTGATGATTGCAGCTATGATCTCCAAGGTGATCGGTCTTCTGTACAAGAGTCCACTTTCCAATATTATCGGAAGTCTGGGAATGGGCTATACAAGTCTTGCACAGAATGCCTATATGATCCTTCTGATGATCGCATCCTTTAGTATTCCACAGGCGGTATCCAAGCTTATCTCCGAGCGTATTGCTCTGAAGGATTACAGAAATGCACATAAGTTCTTTAAGGGTGCTATGATCTATGCCATGGTGATTGGCGGAGTGGTGGGTTTATTCTGCCTCTTTGGAGCAGGACTGATCATCCCTCAGAATCAGAAGGATGCAATTCCGGCACTTCAGATACTGGCTCCGACGATTTTTTTGTCTGGTATCCTTGGGGTATTCAGAGGATATTTTCAGGCATACAGAAATATGATGCCAACATCGATCTCCCAGATCATTGAGCAGGTATTTAATGCGGCAGTCAGTCTTCTGGCAGCCTGGGGATTTATCAATGCATTCTCAGATGGAACAGAGAACAGCATTGCAAAATGGGGGGCAGCAGGTTCCACAGTAGGAACCGGAGCCGGAGTGGTGACTGCATTGGCATTCATGCTTCTGGTGTATGGTGTAAACCGCAGAAAAATCCTGCACCGGGTAGCGAGAGACCACAGACATCAGGAAGAGTCCTACAAAGAGATTTTCCGTGTAATCATCCTGGTTGTTTCGCCGATTATTCTCAGCGCCTTTGTTTATAATGTAAATGCGTATATCAATGGGTATCTTTTCTCGGATATTCTGGGAAGAAGAGGTGGAGATGCGGCACAGATCGGTATTTTATATGCAGAGTATGCTACTTACTTTATGACAATTATTAATATTCCTCTGACGCTGTCCAGTACGGCACCTACTTCCATGATTCCGGAAGTTTCCGCCCTGTATGCCACCGGAGATATTGAAGCGACCAGAGAGTGCATTGACCAGACCGTACAGCTTTCTATGGTAGTTTCCGCCCCATGTGCAATGGGATTGGCAGTGCTTGCACAGCCGATTGTATTTTTGCTTTACGGAAATTCCACAGGACTGGCAGCTAACCTGCTGATCCTTGGTTCGTTTTCAATTCTGCTCAATGGAATGTCAAATATTTCCAATGGAGTTCTGCAGGCGATCGGACAGCAGAGGATTCCGGTGATTACGGCAGCAATCGCACTGGTTGTGGATATTGTGGTAGTGGTAGTGTTGCTGTTTACTACAAACCTTGGAGTTTATGCACTGCTGATCGCAATGGTGATCTATTCTGTGGTTGTATGTGTGTTAAATGACAGAGCCATGAAGAAATATCTGCAGTATAAGAATCCATGGAAAGAAGGATATCTGTATCCTGTTCTTGCATCTGTTCCCATGGGAATTGTTGCAGGCTGTATCTGCTATGGATTGAACATTTTTGTAAAATCCAATTTCATTTGTCTGATCGTTTCCATTCCTGTTGCTGCGGTTGTTTATCTGTTTGCTTACCTGATCATCAGCAAGCCGTCAGAATCACAGCTTAGAAGAATTCCGGGTGGAAGCTATCTGATAAGGATTGCAGAGAAACTTCCGTTCTGGCAGAATAATTAAACACTGAAATTATAAAAACAAAAGAGTTATATTTCATGGTTTAAATGTATTTCTGAAATAGAAACACATTTAAAATTTCTGAAATATAACTCTTTTATTTTATGCGTCTTTCTTTTCTGTTTTTTTCAGGTTTTTCTGGGCTGTGGAGAGCATCAGTTTGATTCGGTTCAGCTGGTTAACTTCACTTGCACCCGGATCATAGTCGATAGCTACAATATTGGCTGTGGGATATTCTCTGCGGATCTCTTTGATAACACCCTTACCCACAATATGGTTCGGCAGACATCCGAAAGGCTGGATACAAACAATGTTTGGAACATCTCCATGGATCAGTTCCATCATCTCACCTGTCAGGAACCATCCCTCACCTGTCTGGTTTCCGGTGGAAACAATGGGAGATGCCATTTTTGCCAGATCTCTGATATCAGCAGGCGGTGCAAAATGGCGGCTCTGTGCAAGAGCTTCGCTTGCAGGCTTTCTTACCCATTCGATTGCTTTGATTCCCCAGTTTGCCATGGTTGCCTTGGACTTCTTGAATCCAAGATTTTCTACCTTAAAGTTCTGATTATAGAAGCAGTAGCACATGAAATCGATCAGATCCGGTACAACTGCCTCAGCGCCTTCAGATTCCAGAAGCTCTGCCAGATGATTATTTGCAGCAGGCAGGAACTTGACAAGGATCTCACCTACGATGCCCACACGAGGTTTCTTCACATCGCTGATGGGGATGGTATCAAATTCGTGAACCATTTCGCGGCACATTTTCTTAAACTGGCTGTGGCTGACACTGCTTCCGCTTAAGAAAGAGATCACACGCTGTTCCCAGATTTTGTGCTTTCTGTTTACGATTCCCTCTTCCAGTTCATAAGGACGCATACGATATACGCATTTCATCAGGATATCTCCGAATACGGCACCGTAAGCTATTTTCTTCACTAATGGAAGGGTAAGCTTGAATCCGGGATTGCTTTCCAGACCGCTTAAGTTAACAGAGATAACCGGAATCTGTTCCATACCGGCTTTCTTTAATGCGCGACGTATAAATGCGATATAGTTGGAAGCACGACATCCGCCACCTGTCTGTGACATGACAACAGCCGTTTTGTTCAGGTCATATTTACCGGAAAGCAGAGCATCCATAATCTGTCCCACAACGATCAGAGACGGATAGCAGGCGTCATTGTTTACATACTTCAGACCAACATCCACTGCATGCTTATTGTCATTCGGAAGCACCTCCAGGTTGTATCCGCAGGAATTGAATGCAGCCTGCAGGAGGCTGAAATGGAAGGGGGACATCTGCGGGCAGAGGATGGTATAGTCCTTTCTCATTTCCTTTGTAAAGGATACTTTATCAATAGAAGCAGGTTTGACAGTACGTTTCTGCCCCTGGGCTTTCTTCGCGCGGATGGCTGCGATCAGGGAACGGATACGGATTCTTGCAGCACCAAGGTTATTTACCTCATCAATCTTTAAGCAGGTATAGATTTTGTCGCTTCCGTCAAGGATTTCATAAACCTCGTCTGTAGTAACTGCATCCAGACCACATCCGAAAGAGTTCAGCTGGATCAGATCCAGATCATCACGTGTCTTTACATAGTTTGCAGCAGCATACAGTCTGGAGTGGTACATCCACTGGTCATTGACACGGATCGGGCGTTCCACAGGTGCCAGATGAGAGATGGAATCCTCGGTAAGTACGGCAATACCATAGCTGTTGATCAGGTCAGGGATACCATGATGAATTTCCGGGTCAATGTGGTATGGGCGGCCTGCAAGGACAATACCGTGGCGGCCTGTTTCTTCCAGGTATTTCAGGGTTTCTTCTCCCTTTTTCTGCACATCACGGCGTGCAGCAGCCATTTCCTCCCAGCCCTTATGTACAGCAGCTTTGACTTCTTCAGCCGGGATATCCTTAAATTCCTCGACCAGACGGCCTGCCAGAATTTCCTCAGAAGTAAATGCAAGGAAGGGATTGCGGAAATCAATGGACGGATCATTTAATTCATCTACATTGTTCTTGATATTCTCTGCATAGGAAGTAACGATCGGGCAGTTGTAATGGTTGACTGCATCCGGAAATTCGTTACGTTCATATGGGATACATGGGTAGAAAATAAATTTCACACCATTGCGGATCAGCCAGGTTACATGGCCATGGGCAAGTTTGGCAGGATAGCATTCGGATTCACTTGGAATGGACTCAATACCCAGTTCATAAATCTTTCTGGTAGAAGTAGGGGAGAGCACAACCTCATACTTCAGTTCTGTAAAGAAAGTATACCAGAAAGGATAATTCTCAAACATATTCAGAACACGGGGGATACCTACTTTGCCTCGCGTTGCCTTATCAGCAGTAAGCGGTGTGTAGGAGAAAATTCGTTTATATTTGTATTCATAAAGATTCGGAATATGATCTTTGTTCTTTTCCTTGCCAATACCGCGTTCGCAGCGGTTACCGCTTACATACTGACGGCCTCCGGAGAATTTGTTGATAGTCAGACGGCAGTTATTGGTACATCCACGACAGTTTGCCATAGAAGTTGTATATTTCAGCTCGTTGATCTTATCAATGGAGAGCATAGTAGTTTCTGCGCCTTCCTGATGGCGTTCGCGGGCAATCAGTGCAGCACCGAAAGCACCCATGATTCCGGCAATATCCGGACGGATAGCTTCGCAGCCGGCAATCTTTTCGAAACTTCTCAGAACTGCATCATTGTAGAAAGTACCACCCTGTACAACGATGTGTCTGCCCAGTTCGGAAGCATCAGAAACTTTGATAACCTTATAGAGTGCATTTTTGATAACAGAGTAAGCAAGACCTGCGGAAATATCGGAAACCTCAGCTCCCTCTTTCTGTGCCTGCTTTACCTTGGAATTCATGAAAACAGTACATCTGGTACCAAGATCAATAGGATGCTGTGCAAAAACAGCAGCTTTTGCGAAATCCTGTACTGTATAATTCAGGGATTTGGCAAAGGTTTCAATGAAGGAACCGCATCCGGAGGAACATGCTTCATTTAACTGTACGCTGTCAACGGTCTTATTGCGGATTTTGATACATTTCATATCCTGTCCGCCGATATCCAGGATACAGTCTACCTCCGGGTCAAAAAACGCTGCTGCATAGTAATGGGATACGGTCTCAACCTCGCCCTCATCCAGGATCAGAGCAGCCTTAATCAGAGCCTCGCCGTAACCGGTAGAACAGGAATAAGCAATCTTTGCGTCTTTGGGAAGCAGTTCATAAATCTCTTTAATAGAACGGATGGTAGTTTTTAATGGGTTTCCGTTGTTGCTGCTGTAAAAAGAATAGAGAAGTGTTCCGTCTTCGCCTACCAGTGCAGTTTTTGTTGTGGTGGAACCTGCATCAATACCCAGATAGCAGTTTCCTTTATATGTAGCCAGATCTCCTGTTTTTACTTTGTAGGAACTCTGACGTTTTGCAAATGCATCGTATTCTTCCTGAGAAGCGAAAAGTGGTTCCATACGTTCTACTTCAAAATCCAGCTTAATGGAATTGCGGAGTCTGTCTTTCATTTCTGTCAGGGAAATGGAGTTGTCTTCTTTTGCATTTAATGCAGAACCAATGGCTGCAAAAAGATGGGAGTTCTCCGGAATGATAGTGTGCTCCTCATCCAGCTTCAAAGTACGGATAAAGGATTCTCTCAGTTCGGACAGGAAGTGAAGCGGACCACCCAGGAATGCAACATGTCCACGAATGGGTTTTCCGCAGGCAAGACCGGAGATGGTCTGGTTTACAACTGCCTGGAAAATAGAAGCTGACAGATCCGGTTTGGTTGCACCGTCATTGATCAGCGGCTGGATATCAGTTTTGGCGAAAACACCGCAGCGTGCAGCAATCGGGTAGAGTGCCTTGTAATCTTTGGCATATTCATTCAGACCTGTGGCATCTGTCTGGAGAAGAGAAGCCATCTGGTCGATGAAAGAACCGGTACCGCCTGCACAGATACCGTTCATACGCTGTTCTACGTTTCCATTTTCAAAATAAATAATCTTGGCATCCTCACCGCCAAGCTCGATGGCGACATCTGTCTTTGGCGCCAGCTTCTGCAGAGAGGTAGAAACTGCAATAACCTCCTGGGTAAAAGGAACTCCCAGATGGTTGGCAAGGGTCAGACCGCCGGAACCTGTGATCACAGGATGGAGAGTCATCTCACCATACTGGTCAAAGGCCTCCTGAAGAAGATCTGCAAGGGTTTCCTGAATGTTGGCGAAATGACGCTTGTAATCCGCGAAAATGAGATTTTCATTCTCATCTAAGATCGCGATCTTTACAGTAGTGGAACCAATATCAATTCCCAGTGTTTTGTAATTCATAAAGTAAATTCAAGCCTCCTCTTTCTGTATAAAAAGAAAAAATAGTAAAGCAATTCTTTCCTATTAAAATATCTATTTCCAGATATGGAATATTCCGTAATATTATACGCTAATGGTCTGGAAAAGACAAGATGAAAGTTTACCAAGGTTTGAGTGATTTGCAGTTGAAAATTCAGCTATTTCAAGATATAATAAAAAAAGTGATTTTTATCAAGAGGAGAAGAAAAATGGCAGAATATAAACTTCTGAAAACAGAGGGGCGTGCCAAACGTGCGGAGTTTCATACAGTACATGGTACGATCCAGACTCCTGTTTTTATGAATGTGGGAACGATCGGTGCGATTAAAGGCGCTGTATCCACCATGGATTTACAGCAGATCGGAACACAGGTAGAATTATCAAATACTTATCATCTTCATGTACGCCCGGGTGATAAAATAGTAAAGCAGTTAGGTGGCCTTCATAAATTTATGGTATGGGACAAACCGATCCTTACAGATTCAGGCGGATTCCAGGTATTTTCCCTTGCAAAGCTGAGAAAGATCAAAGAAGAGGGAGTTTATTTTAATTCCCATATTGACGGACATAAGATCTTTATGGGACCGGAAGAGAGTATGCAGATCCAGTCCAATCTTGCTTCCACTATTGCCATGGCATTTGATGAATGTCCCAGCAGTGTGGCTGACAGGGATTATGTGCAGAAGTCTGTAGACAGAACCACACGATGGCTTGCCCGCTGCAAGGCAGAGATGGCAAGACTGAACAGTCTGCCGGATACCATTAACAAAGAACAGCTTCTGTTTGGAATCAACCAGGGTGCTGTTTATGAAGATATCCGTATTGAGCATGCCAAAGCGATCTCTGAAATGGATCTGGATGGCTATGCGGTCGGCGGTCTGGCAGTTGGAGAAACCCATGAAGAGATGTACAGGATCCTGGATGCGGTAGTCCCCTATCTTCCTCAGAATAAACCTACTTACCTGATGGGCGTGGGAACACCGGCCAATATTCTGGAAGGTGTTGAACGTGGAATTGATTTCTTTGACTGCGTATATCCAAGCCGTAACGGCCGTCATGGACATGTATATACCAATCATGGAAAAATGAATCTGTTCAATGCAAAATATGAACTGGACACACGTCCTATCGAAGAAGGCTGTCAGTGTCCTGCATGCCAGCATTACAGCAGAGCCTATATCCGTCATTTGCTGAAAGCAAAGGAAATGCTGGGAATGCGTCTCTGTGTACTTCACAATCTGTATTTCTACAATCATATGATGGAAGAGATCCGAGATGCTCTTGATGCAGGAAACTTCGCAGAATATAAGAAAATGCGGCTGGAAGGCTTTGAAGAGGGAAAAATAAACTCGAAAAGATAATTTGTATATAAAATAATTATTAAATATGCCAAAAACTCTTGAAGTAAAGCGGTTTTTTGTGTATGATGTGTAGTGACGCTTTAATCGGATTGTTATGCATGAAACACAAGGTTTCATACAGAAGGTAACGGAGATTATAAGTGAATCGCAAAGCAGTTCTTCAGTATGAACAGCTGTCAGGACGGTCTGTGAATATATGACGGACTGCAAATATGCAGAATAACAGGAAAAGTTACAGGAGGAATCAAAATGGACGCATCAAGCGGAATGGGTATGGTTGGCGCTATTGTCTGGATGGTAGTACTGTTCGGAATTATGTATTTCTTAATGCTTCGCCCTCAGAAAAAAGAGCAGAAAAGATTGCAGGCAATGTTAAATGACATGGAGGTTGGTGACAGCATTGTTACTACCAGTGGATTTTATGGCGTGATCATTGACATGACAGAAGAAGACGTGATCGTAGAATTCGGTAACAACAAAAACTGCCGTATTCCAATGAGAAAACAGGCAATCGCTGAAGTTGAGAAAGCCGGAAGCGCTGCTGAATAATGAAAGAGATAAAAAAAGTGGGACCTATAGTCAGTGATGGCTGTGGTTCTGCTTTTTTTTATTTTTTATAGCAAAATGTCCGGAAAACAGTACTTTTGGATTTTTTCACTTTAATAGGTTGAAATCTGTCGGAAAGTGCGTTATTATAATAACAATTACGCAATTAGAGTATTTTGGAGGAAATTATTATGGATTATAAGATTGCATTGATCCCCGGTGACGGAATCGGACCGGAAATCGTAAGAGAAGCAAAGAAAGTACTGGACAAGGTATGCGAGAAATATGGACACAGCTTTTCCTATTCAGAAGTTCTGTTAGGCGGCGCATCCATCGATGTACACGGCGTACCCCTTACTGATGAGGCAATTGCTACTGCAAAATCATCAGACGCCGTACTGATGGGCTCTATTGGCGGAGATGCAAAAACTTCTCCATGGTATAAACTTGAGCCGTCCAAACGCCCGGAAGCAGGACTTCTTGCAATCCGTAAGGCATTAAATCTTTTTGCAAACTTAAGACCGGCTTACCTTTACAATGAGCTTAGAAAAGCGTGCCCTCTCCGCGATGAGATCATCGGAGACGGATTTGACATGATCATTGTACGTGAGCTCACAGGCGGTCTGTATTTTGGAGAACGTCAGACAGTTGAAGAGAATGGCGTGAAGAAAGCAATTGATACACTTTCCTATAACGAAAACGAAATCCGTCGTATTGCCATCAAAGCATTTGAGATCGCACGTAAGAGAAGAAATAAAGTGACAAGCGTAGACAAGGCAAATGTTCTGGATTCTTCCAGACTCTGGAGAAAAGTGGTAGAGGAAGTTGCCAAAGATTATCCGGATGTTACCTTAGAGCATATGTTGGTTGACAACTGCGCAATGCAGCTTGTACGTGATCCGAAACAGTTCGATGTTATCCTTACAGAGAATATGTTTGGAGATATCCTTTCAGATGAGGCAAGTATGGTAACAGGCTCCATCGGAATGCTTTCATCTGCAAGTTTAAATGAAACAAAATTCGGTCTCTATGAGCCAAGCCATGGTTCTGCTCCTGACATTGCAGGACAGGATAAGGCAAACCCCATTGCAACTATTCTTTCTGCAGCAATGATGCTTCGTTTCTCCCTTGATATGGATAAAGAAGCAGATGCAGTAGAAGCAGCAGTACAGAAAGTCCTGACAGAGGGATACCGCACAGGCGATATCATGTCAGAGGGATGCAAACTTGTAGGAACAAAAGAGATGGGCGACCTGATCGCAGCAGCTCTGTAAGAATTGATATTAAGAGGATTCAGCCGGCGCAGGCAGATTACGGGGTCAGGAATGCCGGCTGAATCATTAAAAAATAAATAAAACAGTAAGAAAAGAGGAAATAAAACAATGAGAAGTGATGCAGTAAAAACAGGCACACAGCAGGCACCTCACCGTTCCCTGTTTAATGCTCTTGGAATGACAAAAGAAGAAATGGAAAGACCTCTGGTAGGTATCGTAAGTTCTTACAATGAAATCGTACCAGGTCATATGAACCTTGACAAGATCACACAGGCAGTTAAGCTTGGTGTGGCAATGGCAGGGGGTACACCTGTTATGTTCCCGGCAATCGCAGTCTGTGACGGTATTGCAATGGGACACGTTGGAATGAAATATTCTCTGGTCACCAGAGATCTGATCGCAGATTCCACAGAAGCTATGGCAATGGCACATCAGTTTGACGCACTGGTAATGATTCCAAACTGTGACAAGAACGTACCCGGACTTCTGATGGCAGCAGCCAGACTGAATGTTCCTACTGTATTTGTAAGCGGTGGCCCGATGCTTGCCGGACATCTGAACGGACACAAGACAAGCCTTTCCAGTATGTTCGAGGCAGTAGGTGCTTACGCAGCAGGCAAGCTTGATGAGGACGGCCTGACAGAATGCGAAATGAAAACATGTCCTACATGCGGATCCTGTTCTGGTATGTATACAGCAAACTCCATGAACTGTCTCACAGAGGTTCTTGGTATGGGTCTGAAAGGAAACGGAACCATCCCTGCTGTATATTCTGAACGTATCCGTCTTGCAAAACACGCAGGTATGCAGGTTATGGAAATGTACAGAAAGAACATCCGTCCAAGAGACATCATGACAAAAGAAGCAATCCTCAATGCCCTGACAGTAGATATGGCACTTGGATGCTCCACAAACAGTATGCTTCACCTTCCGGCTATTGCTCATGAGATCGGAATGGACTTTGATATCAGCTTTGCAAATGAGATCAGTGCAAAGACTCCAAACCTTTGCCACCTTGCACCTGCAGGCCCTACATACATGGAAGACCTGAACGAAGCAGGCGGTGTATACGCAGTTATGAACGAACTGAATAAGAAAGGACTCCTTCATACTGAGTGTATGACTGTTACAGGCAAGACAGTAGGCGAGAACATCAAAGACTGTGTAAACTTAAATCCGGAAGTTATCAGACCCATCGACAATCCATACAGCCAGACAGGCGGACTTGCAGTTCTCAAGGGTAACCTTGCACCGGACGGCGGTGTTGTAAAACGTTCTGCAGTTGTAGAAGAGATGATGGTCCATGAAGGACCTGCAAGAGTCTTTGATTGTGAAGAAGACGCAATCGCAGCTATCAAAGGCGGCAAGATCGTAGAGGGTGACGTAGTAGTTATCCGTTACGAAGGACCGAAAGGCGGCCCTGGTATGAGAGAAATGCTGAATCCTACATCTGCCATCGCAGGTATGGGACTGGGATCTTCTGTAGCCCTGATCACAGACGGACGTTTCAGCGGTGCATCCAGAGGAGCATCCATCGGACATGTATCACCGGAAGCAGCAGTCGGCGGACCGATCGCACTTGTTGAAGAAGGGGATATGATCAGTATCAATATTCCGGAACTGAAACTGGAGATCAAGGTTTCTGGTGAAGAAATGCAGGCAAGAAAAGCAAAATGGCAGCCTCGTGAGCCAAAGGTAACAACAGGATATCTTGCAAGATATGCTGCAATGGTAACCTCCGGAAACAGAGGAGCAATCCTTGAGGTACCAAAAGCCAGATAAAATTGCCATTAAAAATACAAAAAACCTTCGAAGTAAGGAGGAAAGACAAAATGCAGCTTACAGGTGCTGAAATTATCGTTGAATGTTTAAAAGAACAGGGCGTTGACACTGTATTCGGATATCCGGGCGGTGCCATTCTGAATGTATATGACGCCCTCTATGAATATAAAGACCAGATCACACATGTGCTGACCTCCCATGAACAGGGAGCTTCCCATGCAGCAGACGGATACGCAAGAGCAACCGGCAAAGTCGGCGTGTGTCTCGCAACTTCCGGCCCCGGAGCTACCAACCTGGTAACAGGAATCGCAACTGCATACATGGACTCCGTACCAATGGTAGCCATCACATGTAACGTAGGAACACCCCTTCTTGGAAAGGATTCCTTCCAGGAGGTGGATATTACCGGAATCGTAATGCCTATCACAAAGCACAGCTTTATTGTAAAGGATATTACGACTCTGGCAGATACTGTCCGCAGAGCATTCTATATTGCACAGAGTGGCCGTCCGGGTCCTGTGCTGGTGGATGTGACAAAGGATGTGACAGGTGCAAAATATGAATATACCTCCCGGCGTCCGGTGGCTGTTCTGCCGAAGGTAGATACAATTAAGTCAGAAGATATTGACACTGCTGTCCAGTTGATCAGTGAGTCAAAGAAACCATTTATCTTTACCGGCGGTGGCACCATCATTTCCAATGCTTCCCCGGAATTGACAGAGCTGGCACACAGAATTGATGCGCCGGTGTGTGACAGCCTTATGGGAAAAGGTGGATTTTCAGGAGAAGATCCTCTGTATACAGGTATGCTGGGAATGCATGGAACTAAAGCTTCCAACCTGGGAGTTTCCAAATGTGACCTGTTGATCGTGCTTGGAGCCAGATTCAGTGACCGTGTCACCGGAAATACAAAGACCTTTGCAAAACAGGCAAAGATTCTTCAGATTGATGTAGATGCTGCAGAGATCAACAAAAATATTGTTGTGGATGCCAGCGTTATCGGGGATGAGAAGGAAGTACTGAAACGGATCCTGGAGAAGCTTCCACAGATGAAGCATTCTGAATGGACCGGAAAAATCAGTGAACTGAAGGAAAAATATCCCTTAAGATATGATCACTCCCAGCTTACAGGCCCATACATTATTGAAAAGCTGTACGAACTGACAAAAGGAGATGCCATCATCACAACAGAGGTTGGACAGAACCAGATGTGGGCAGCTCAGTATTTCAAATACAAAGAGCCAAGAACTTTCCTTTCTTCCGGTGGCCTGGGAACTATGGGATATGGACTTGGTGCAGCCATCGGTGCCAAGATGGGAAGGCCGGATAAGACAGTGGTAAACATTGCAGGTGACGGCTGTTTCCGTATGAATATGAATGAGATCGCAACAGCAGTCCGCTGTGGCAGACCTTTAATAGAAATCGTATTGAACAATCATGTACTGGGAATGGTACGTCAGTGGCAGACCTTGTTCTATGACCACAGATATTCCCATACAATTTTAAATGATGCAGTAGATTTTGTGAAGCTGGCAGAAGCCATGGGAGCAAAAGCAATCCGTATCACAAAGATGGAAGAGGTAGAGCCTGCATTAAAAGAGGCTCTGGCATGTCCGGGACCTATCGTACTTGACTGTATGATCGATCAGGATCTCAGTGTATTCCCCATGGTACCGGCAGGCGCAAGCATTGATGATATTTTTGATGAGGAGGATATGAAAAACAATGAGCAGAGTGTATAATTTTTCCGCAGGACCGGCTGTACTGCCGGAAGAGGTACTGAAAGAAGTAGCAGAGGAGATGATGGACTATCAGGGCTCCGGTATGTCTGTAATGGAAATGAGCCACAGAAGCGCTGACTTCCAGAAGATCATTGACGAAGCAGAGCAGGATCTCCGTGATCTGATGAAGATTCCGGATAACTATAAGGTATTATTTCTTCAGGGCGGAGCTTCCCAGCAGTTTGCAGCAATTCCTATGAACCTTATGAAGAACAAGGTTGCTGATTACATTGTAACAGGACAGTGGGCAAAGAAAGCATACCAGGAAGCACAGAAGTATGGTAAAGCAAACAAGATCGCTTCTTCTGAGGATAAGACGTTCTCCTATATTCCTGACTGCAGTGACCTTCCGATCAGTCCGGATGCAGACTATGTATACATTTGTGAAAACAACACGATTTACGGAACAAAATTCAAAGAACTCCCGAACACAAAAGGAAAAACTCTGGTAGCAGATGTTTCCTCCTGCTTCTTATCTGAGCCTGTTGATGTATCTAAATATGGAATCATCTATGGCGGTGTACAGAAGAATATCGGACCTGCAGGTATGGTAATCTCCATTATCCGTGAAGATCTGATCACAGATGATGTTCTGGAAGGAACACCTACTATGCTGAAATTCAAAACACAGGCAGACGCAGGTTCTCTTTACAATACTCCAAACTGCTACTGCATCTATGTATGTGGTAAAGTCTTCAAATGGCTGAAGAAAATGGGCGGCCTGGAAGAAATGCAGAGACGTAATATTGAAAAAGCGAAAATCCTCTATGATTTCCTTGATCAGAGCAAGCTTTTCAAAGGAACTGTTGTACCGGAAGACCGTTCTCTCATGAATGTACCCTTCGTAACAGGTGACAAGGACATGGATGCCAAATTTGTAAAAGAAGCAAAAGAGGCAGGGCTTGTAAACTTAAAAGGACACCGTACAGTGGGCGGTATGCGTGCAAGTATCTACAATGCTATGCCAAAAGAAGGTGTGGAAGCACTGGTTGCTTTCATGAAGAAGTTTGAGGAGGAAAATGCATAATGTTTCAGTATCATTGCCTGAATCCCATTGCAGAAAAAGGTCTGGGATTATTTAATGAAGAATATAAGAAAAGTGAAGATCTGCAGGAGTGTGATGCAGTCCTTGTAAGAAGTGCAAAGATGCATGACATGGAGCTTCCTGAAAGCGTAAAAGTAATCGCACGTGCAGGTGCAGGTGTCAACAATATTCCTGTAAAGGACTGTGCAGAGAAAGGCGTGGTAGTATTCAATACACCGGGCGCCAATGCAAACGGTGTGAAGGAGCTTGTACTTGCAGGTATGCTCCTTGCTTCCCGTGATATCGTAGGCGGTATTGAATGGGTTGCCAAAGAGAAAGACCAGGAAGACATCGATAAACTTGCTGAGAAACAGAAGAAACAGTTCGCAGGATGCGAGATCATGGGCAAGAAGCTGGGTATCATCGGTCTTGGTGCCATCGGAGCAATGGTGGCAAACGCTGCTTCTGCACTTGGAATGGAAGTATACGGATATGACCCATACATCTCCATTGATGCTGCATGGAATCTTTCCCGCACCATCAAACATATTAAGAGCCTGGATGAGATTTATTCCCAGTGTGATTACATCACCATCCATGTACCTCTTCTTGACAGCACAAAAGAGATGATCAACAAAGAAGCATTAGACAAGATGAAAGATGGCGTAGTACTTCTGAACTTTGCCCGGGATCTTCTGGTTGATGAGGATGCTCTGATCGAAGCATTGGACAGCGGAAAAGTGAAGAAATATGTGACAGACTTTGCAAACCATACAGTAGCAGGACATAAGGGAATCCTGGTAACTCCACACCTTGGAGCATCCACAGAGGAATCCGAAGAAAACTGTGCGGTAATGGCAGTAAAAGAAGTAAGAGATTTCCTTGAGAACGGAAATATCAAAAACTCTGTAAACTTCCCCAACTGTGATATGGGAACCTGCGTAGCAGTAGGACGTATTGCCATCTGCCACAAAAATATCCCGAACATGATCAGTCAGTTCACCAAGATCCTTGGTGCAGAAGGCCTGAACATTGCAGATATGACAAACAAGAGTAAAGGTGAATACGCATATACTCTTATCGATTTGGAAAGCACAGCTTCTAAAGAAGCACTGGATGAGCTGAAAGCAATTGAAGGTGTTTCCAGAGTGCGGGTTGTAAAATAGTAAGTTAGAAGCTAACGGTTCAGTATTTTTATAATGACTGTCGAGTTGTAATAGAGATTTATATATTTAACCGAATCAAGTAAGTCCCCTGCTTCAATTGCGAAAAGCAATAAGCAGTGGGTGGGGACTTGCTTGTATCAGGAGGAGTGCAAGCTCCTTCTGATAAACTGCGAAGCAGTTATTCGGTTATGAGCAAGTAGCGAAGCGGATTGCGAATATCCGCTTGACAATATCTCCTGTCTGATTGAGATTTTCAATCGCCAGGAGATATTTTTTGATTTTTATGATAAAAAAGGAAGCCCAGTCTGGCGGTGCCAGAGGGCTTCCTTGAAAAATTATGATGTTAAATTAACATCCTCGTGATTTTATAAAGTCAAGAACTTCTTCTTTGGTGGACATAACGCGAAGAGCACCCTTGCGTGTAGTAATAAGAGAAGCTGCCGCATTTGCGAATGTGAGCAGTTCTTTTAAGTTCTCTTCTGTCAGATTGTCCAGACCATGTTCCAGAACATAGTTTAAGGAACTTGCGCAGAAGGTATCGCCTGCACCTGTTGTCTCGATAGTCTTTTCCTGAAGGAAAGGAGCGGCTTCTACTTTCATGTCTTTGTAGTAAGCGCGGCTTCCGTCTTTTCCAAGTGTGATAAGGATAAGCGGAATGTTGTATTTCTCTTTCAGAAGTGCGGCGCCTTTGTCGTAGTCTGTAGTTCCGAACAGGAATTCAACTTCGTTATCTGAGATTTTCAGAATATCGCATTTGCCAAGGCCGTATTCAATCTCTGCCTTTGCGTCATCCAGAGATTTCCATAATGGTGGACGAAGGTTCGGGTCGAAGCTGACGATACATCCGGCTTCCTTTGCAACGTCGATGGCATAGCGGGTTGCCTCGCGTACTCCCTCGTGAGTGGAAGAAAGAGTTCCGAAGTGGAAGATTCTGGAATCTCTGATCAGGTCTTCCTGGATTTCATCCTTGGTGAGCATCATATCTGCACCCGGGTTACGGTAGAAGGAGAAATCTCTGTCTCCGTCAGGATAAGTATGTACAAAGGCAAGTGTTGTGTGTACTTCGTTATCAATTACAAGATTGCGGGTGTCGATCCCTACTTCCTCTACGGCATTCTTAAGCTGACTTCCGAACATATCGTTTCCGACTTTACCGATGAATGCAGTTTTTTTACCAAGTTTCTCAAGCATTGCAAGCACATTGCATGGAGCACCGCCCGGATTGGCTTCCAGCATCGGATTTCCCTGTGCGCTGCTGCCGTTTTCAGTAAAGTCAATCAATAATTCGCCTAATGCGGTTACGTCAAAGGCTTTGTTTCCCATTTTGTATCCTCCTTGTTGTGATGGAAAGAAGCATAGTATCCGGAACAAGATTCTTTCCATAGTAGATATCAAGTTAGGGGTAAAATGCCTTTTACCCCTAACATCATAACATAAATTTAGCGCAGTAAAGGGGATTTGTCAAACAATTTTCTTTATTTTTTTGTGCAAAGATGCTAAAATAAACATAACTTGATTTGTTATTGTTTACAGGTGACGTTTAATGTACCATAAATACGCTGCCAGTAAGAGTAACCGATCATCGTATTTCTGACAATCGGGGAGGTAACACAGCTATGGATGAAAAATTATACGGTTATATGAACTGGCCGAGAATTGAAGCTATTGTGTATGGAGAAGAGACTGCTCCCAGAGATGTGATGGGACCAAGGATCACACAGGATGGTGTCCTTATTCAGGGATTTTTTCCTGATGCAGAGGAAGTAAGTGTGATCAGCGGAAAGAAAACCTATGTCTGCGAGAAAGAGGACGAGGCGGGATATTTTGCAGTATTGCTTCCGGTGCATAAGGTACCGGAATATAAATTTTCTATAAAAAGAAGTGAAATCGAGACAGAAAGCTATGATCCTTATGCTTTTCCATGCCAGATCACAGAGGAAGAAGAAAAGCAGTTCTGTGCAGGCGTTTATTATGAGGCATATAAAAAACTTGGAGCACATCCCATGGAAATTAACGGTGTAAAGGGCACTTTGTTTGCTGTCTGGGCTCCCAATGCCATTAGCGTGAATATTGTTGGGGATTTCAATGAATGGATTGGCCGTGCAACCATCATGCACCGTATGCCAATGTCCGGTATCTTTGAACTGTTTGTACCCGGAGTAGAAGCCGGAACACATTATAAATATGAAATTAAAGTTAAAGGTGGCGAAGTTCTGTTAAAGGCCGATCCTTATGGGAACAGCGCAGAGCATGATTCTGAGGGCGCATCTGTGGTAGCAGATGTAAGTGCTTTTCAGTGGAATGACGGAGACTGGATGAAAGAGCGTCACAGATTTGATGACAGGAAACAGCCGGTTTCTATATATGAAACATCTCTGGAGGAATGGAAGATGGGAGAGGAACTGGTGGAGTTTCTGGCAGAGGAGGATTATACTCACGTAGAACTGCATCCGGTGATGGAATATCTGGATGACATTACAGGGGGATATTCTACTTATGGTTATTATGCACCGACTTCCAGATTTGGGACGCCCAAGGATTTCCAGAAGCTGGTGGATGAATTACATCAGGCAGGAATCGGTGTGATCCTGGACTGGACACCTGCACAGTTTCCACGGTATGCTTCCGGGCTGGAGAGATTTGATGGAACACCTCTTTATGAAAAACAGAATCCTGCAGAAGCGGTTCATCCATTCTGGGGAACACTGCTCTACAATTATGCCAGTCCTATGGTGAAGGATTTTCTGATTGCCAATGCATGTTTCTGGACAGAGGTTTATCATGTGGATGGTCTGCGCATGGATGATGTAGATGCTATGCTGTATCTGGATTATGGCAGAAATCCTGGAGAGTGGACACCAAATATATATGGCACAAATGAGAACCTGGATGCATTGGAATTTCTGAAACATCTGAATTCTGTGATCAAACAGAGAAATCCCGGTATCCTTCTGATTGCCCAGGAGGACGGACTCTGGCCGGAGCTGACAGACAGTGTGGAAAATGACCATCTGGGATTTGACTATAAATGGAGTGGCGGATGGACAAAAGATCTGCTTGAATATCTGAGCAAGGATCCTATTGAGAGAAAGAATTACCATGATCAGCTGACCATGTCCATGCTCTATGCATACTGTGAACATTATATTCTGACTCTTGGCACCAGGGATGTTGGCACTTTGAAGGATTTTGCAGAGAAACTGCCGGGAACAGAAGCACAGAAGAGTGCGCAGATCAGAGAAGCATACGCTTATATGATGCTGCATCCGGGATGCAAGATGATGGCACCGGATAAAGATATGCCAAAAGAACTGGAAGTTTTTGTCAAAGACCTCAATAATATGTATCTGTCACATCCGGCTCTTTATCAGATGGATGACGAGTATGATGGATTTGAATGGATTCAGTTAATGAAATATGAAGAGAATGTAGTGGCATTCCTAAGAAAGACAGAGAAACCGGAGGAGACCATTCTGGCTATCTGCAATTTCGCGGCAATCCCCTACGAGAATTATCAGGTTGGAGTACCTTTTGCCGGCAAATATAAGGAAATCTTTAACAGTGATGATAAGAAATACGGCGGTGAGGGCGTTGTCAATGCAAGAGTCAAGGCTGCGAAGAAGGCAGAGTGCGATGAGAGGGAATATTCTATTACAGTGAAACTTCCTGCACTTGGGGTGGTAATCTTTACCTGCACACCGGAAGAAGAGCCGAAAGAGGAGAAAGCAGCAGAAAGTCAGATCAAGAAGTCGATTACCAAGGCGAGAACTGTACGTAAGGCTACAGCGAAAACAAAAACTGCTGTAAAGACGGTAGTAAAACCGGCGACAAAAAAAGTGACAAAGACCACACCCAAAACACCAGCTAAAAAGGACTTGACAGAAAATAAATAATATTATAAACTAAATGCTGTGGCTGTCGGAATTGTTAATTTCTGACGGATGACAGCATAAGCTGAAATAGCTCAGTCGGTAGAGCACTTCACTCGTAATGAAGGGGTCGTGAGTTCAAGTCTCATTTTCAGCTTGACGTTTAAATAGCTCTGAATCCTTATGAAGTGAGGATTTGGAGCTTTTTTTATACATAATTGTATTTTTTTGAACGCAGATAAGCATTCCCCCGCTTCAAGTGCGGAGCACTAAGCGGCGGGTGAGGGGGGATGCTTATGTCCGCTTTACTCATGCTCAGTCTTCATGAAACAGGATTTGTGTAAAGAATCTCACATCTGAATCATCTGCCCAGCAGACCATACCTACTGCATCAGCCATTTTCTGTGCATCCACACTGTATGCGGACATACAGGAACAATTCTTATACGGTCCTGCGCTCATGATCAGGATGTCTTCTTTTCCCGCTTCCTGCATCTGTCTGGCAAGCTGTTCTGTAAGAATATTCTGTGCATGTTTCGCCTGCTTGAAAAGAACCGGATCCATAATCGGATCTTTCAGAACAGTCTGAAGAACCAGTGCCTTTTCATATTTCAATGCTTTTGCCTGCATTTCTTCTACAGTACCGCAGGCAGGCGGACATGCAGGAACCAGATTATAATTTCCACAGAGATTGTCCTCGCAGAATTGTCTGTATTCCGGTACAAATACCAGGTCTTTTGTATCCATGATCGCTGCATCTGCGAAACCCATGGAAAGTGCTTCTTTTATGAAATCCATAAGAATGTCTCCTTTCTTAAGTTGGAATGTTTGGTTTTGAATATTTTAACCAAATCAAGTAGCGAAGCGGATGATTTTATCCACTTGACAATGAATTATAACATTTTGAGATAAATAAAAACAGAGAGATTAAAACAAAAAGAGGAATATATTGTAAAGAAAAAATAAATCGGCAAAATCATAGATTCTTCATAGACATTTTTTGGTCAGAAGTTTATAATATTGCATCATATGGGGACTAGTAAATAAGTGAAAAGGAAGACTATCAAGCATGAAGTATATTAAAATAAATGAAAATGGGATTCATATTGTTTTTGGAATTACAGACAGGAATCAGATTAAGCTGCTTCATTTTTCAAAGGCAGATTTTTGTGAAGAGGATATCTGTAAATTTGGACCGGAATGTAAAGCAGAGGATCTGGCAAGGCGTGATCAGCTGATCGATGAGGCCTTTCAGCTTGTGCAGGTGAATCTGGCAGGCTATGACAGGCCCTATGAAAAACATGGAAACAAACATATCTGTACTGCGCCGGGATATTTATTGACATATGCAGGCATGGATGACTGTGTCAATGAGATTGGACGTAAAATCACTGTTTACCAGGAGGACAGGGCAGTGACTCACGTTCGCCTGGAAACAGAAATGCAGTTTTATAAAGGGACTTCTGTAGTCCGCATGAAGAACAGAATCATAAATGAAGGTGAGGACACACAGTGTCTGGAATATCTTTCTTCTTTTTGTTATACAGGAATTGAAAAAGAAGGCAAAAGCAATTCAGATGCCAAAATGAGAGTACGCATTCCTTATAATGGATGGCAGAAGGAAATGAGCATTAAGGAATTTACATTTGGGGATGTAGGACTGGCACAGACACAGCCGGGAGTGTATCAGCGTACCTCTCAGATTCTGGAGGTGACGAATACCGGACATTGGTCTACAAAGAAGTACCTGCCATTAGGCTATGTAGAGAATAAAGAAGCTCATACCAGCTTATTCTGGCAGATTGAACATAATGGTTCCTGGCATTATGAAATCAGTGATCAGAATACCCATTTCTATGTATGTGTCAGCGGACCTACGGAGATACAGTCCCACTGGTTCAAAAACCTTGCACCCGGTGAAGCCTTTGAGTCTGTGCCGGTTGCTGTGGGTGTGGCAGATGACAGCTTTGAACATGCAATGGGAGAGCTGACCAGATATCGCCGTATGATCCGCAGACCGAATAAGGATGATGAGGATTTACCGGTAATCTTTAACGATTACATGAATTGTCTGTTTGGAGATCCCACCACTGCAAAGGAGCTCCCGCTTATTGATGCAGCTGCTGCATGTGGCTGTGAATACTATGTGATCGATGCCGGATGGTATGCACCGGGAGAATGGTGGGACAGTGTGGGTGAATGGAAGGAATGCAGGGATCGTTTTCCAAATGGCATCAAAGAAGTGACGGATTACATCCATAAAAAAGGAATGGTTCCCGGTGTCTGGCTGGAGCTGGAGGTTATGGGAATTAACTGTGAGAAGGCAAAAAAAGCACCGGATGACTGGTTTTTTGTGCGTCATGGAAAGAGAGTCTATGACCGCAGCAGATATCAGCTGGACTTTAGAAATCCGGCAGTCATAGAACATGTGAATGAAGTCATAGACCGTGTGGTGAAGGAATATGGTGTAGGATATATTAAAATGGACTACAATATAGAGCCTGGAATCGGTACGGAGATTGGTGCAGAGAGCGTGGGACAGGGCCTCCTGGAACATGAAAAAGCATATCTTAACTGGCTGGATGGTGTATTTGCACGCTACCCGGATCTGGTAATTGAAAACTGCTCCAGTGGAGGACTTCGCATGGATTATGCACTGCTTTCCAGATACAGTATCCAGTCTGCCTCTGACCAGGAGGATTACCGCAATTTTGCTACCATAGCAGCAAATTCTCCGGCTGGAGTGACTCCGGAGCAGGCTGCGATCTGGTCCTATCCGATGCGTCAGGGAGACAAAGAAGAGGTTATTTATAATATGGTCAATGCCATGCTGTTCCGTATCCATCAGAGCGGTCATCTGGCAGAGCTTCCTCAGGAACGTCTTGCGCTGGTAAAAGAAGGAATTGCCTGCTATAAGACGATTCGCCAGGATATCAGGCAGGCACTGCCTTTCTGGCCTCTGGATATTGCAGATAATGAAGATCTGTGGGTATGCGGTGGACTACAGCTGGAAAAGAAAGCTTATCTTGCAGTATGGAAACGTCAGATGGAAGGGAAAAATAATGACAGATATCAGAATGCAGGTATCAGCTGTACAGAGGACAGCTTATCCATTCCGTTGGGAAGTCTTCCGTTTGCAGGTAAAGGCTTAAAAGTATCCTGCTTATATCCGGAAAAGGAGCCTGTTTCCTTTGAACTTGACAAAGATATACTGACTGTTCATTATGACAAACCTGTTATGGCAAGACTTTTTGAAATCAGTTTCTAACAGAACAAATAGGAAAGGAGAATACTACTTGTCGGAAATTTTGCTGGAATTAAAGAATATAAAAAAGAGTTTTTCTCCCGGGGAAGCAGTCCTGGATGATATCAGCCTTACGGTTGCCCGGGGAGAATTTGTCACTCTTCTTGGCTCCTCAGGGTGCGGTAAAACTACCACACTGCGGATCATTGCAGGACTGGAACAGGCAGACAGCGGAAGTGTGTGGATCAATGGTCAGAATGTAACGGAACTGGAACCGGATAAAAGGGATGTAAATACAGTATTTCAGAATTATGCCCTTTTTCCTCATATGAATGTGGCGGAAAATATAGGATATGGTCTGAAGCTTCGAAAGGTTTCCAAAGCAGAAATCAAAAAGAAAGTGGCACAGATGCTGGAGCTGGTTCAGCTGGAAGGGTATGAAAAGCGAAAGCCTTCGGAGCTGTCCGGAGGACAGAAGCAGCGTGTGGCTATTGCCAGAGCTCTGGTGAATAATCCAAAGGTACTGCTTCTGGATGAACCACTGGGAGCATTGGATCTGCAGCTGCGGCGGGCTATGCAGACAGAGTTAAAGCATTTACAGAAAAAACTGGGAATTACCTTTATCTATATTACCCATGATCAGGAAGAGGCTATTAATATGTCTGACAGGATTGCGGTTATGGATGGGGGCAGAATCCTGCAGATCGGTACACCGGATGAAATCTATAATCATCCAAAGACCAGTTATGTGGCAACCTTTGTGGGAAATGCCAATATTCTTCATGGTATTGTGGAATCTGCAGAAAATGAAAATATGGTGATAGATCTTGGCTGTGGGAAAATATCAGCAGGATCCGGAATGGATAAAGACTCTGCAAAACTGCTGCCCGGAGAACTTGTGACACTGGCTGTGCGCAGCGAAAATATCCGCTTACATGACAGGGATACAGAGGGACTGCCTGCCACTGTTCTGGAAAAAAACTTTGCCGGCGGGCAGCTCAGGGTTACCTTACAGCTGCAGGACCATACGGTACTCACTGCCAGCCGATATGGTATTAATACAGAGGTCAAAGAGGGACAGCAGATTTTCTGCAGCTTCCGTCCGGAGGACGCAGTGCTTGTAGATTGGGAGGAAGCTTATGAATAGGCAGAAAAGCGGTTCTGTATGGATGGTTCTTCCATTGTATATTTTTACGGTTGTATTTGTGATTTGCCCACTGATCTATATGGTTGCCCTTAGCTTTGCCACACCAAATGCAGGCTATGGGGTTACCTGGAAGTTCACCCTGGAAAATTACAGAAACATTCTGGAACCGGTATATCTGAATACTTTTGTGGAATCCCTGAAGCTGGCGCTGACCAGTACGGTGATTATAGTCCTGATCGGATATCCTTTTGGCTATTTTATGGCGAAAATGTCAGATAGATGGAAGAGAAAGGCCCAGTTTCTCTTAAGTGTACCTTTCTGGGTAAATTCACTGATCCGCCTCTATGGGTGGATCATCATTCTGCAGAAAAAAGGACTTTTGAATTTTATTTTGCTGAAGCTGGGAATCATAGAGAAACCGCTGTCGATTTTGTACAGTTATCCGGCGGTTATAATTGGAATGGTTTATGTGCTTTTGCCTTTTATGATCCTGTCTGTGTACTCCAGTGCGGAAAAATTGGACTGGTCCTATGTGGAGGCTGCCAGAGATCTGGGAGCATCCAGGCTCCAGGCCTTTTTTACGGTAAGCCTGAAGCTGACACTGCCCGGACTTTTGTCAGGTGTGATCCTTACCTTTATTCCATCCATGGGATTGTTTTTTATTGCAGATATTCTGGGAGGAAATAAGGTGGTGCTGGTGGGAAGCCTGATACAGGATCAGATGACCAGGGGCAGTAACTGGCCTTTTGCAGCTGCTCTGGCGGTAGTGATGATGCTTCTGACTACGATCATGATCATGATCTACCGAAAAGTGACAAATGCGAAAAAACTGGAGGGAATCGGATGAGAAAAAATTCAAAATTTGCCGGATTTTATATGGGTCTGATCTTTTTTCTGATGTATCTGCCTATTGCTATAGTGATTATTTTTTCTTTTAATGAATCCAAGCTTCCGGTCAGACTGACAGGATTTTCCTTAAAGTGGTATCAGGAACTTCTGCAGGACAATGCCATGCTGGAAGCCTTGGTCAACAGTCTGATCCTTGGGTGTTTGAGCTGTCTGGTAAGTGCAGTGATCGGAACGCTGGGAGCCGTAGGCCTGTCAAGGATCCGCTGGAAGTCCAGGGGAGTACTGGAATATATATCCATTTTACCGTTGATGATCCCGGAGATCATTCTGGGTATGGTGTTGATGGCCTTTTTTTATCTGTTGGGTCTGCCTTTTGGAATGCTGACTTTACTCATCGGACATACGGTGTTCTGTGTACCCTATATTCTGATGGAGGTTAAGGCCAGACTGGTGGGAATGGATCCTTCTCTGGAGGAAGCTGCCAGAGATTTGGGTGCAGGACCCGGACGGGCGTTTTGGGATATCACATTGCCTCTTATTATGCCTGCAGTGATTTCGGGTTCGCTGCTGGCATTTGCCATGTCTATGGATGATGTGGTGATCAGTATTTTTATCAATGGTCCAAGGCTGTCTACATTGCCAATCAAAGTATACACCCAGCTGAAAACCGGAGTTACGCCGGAAATCAATGCATTGTGTACTCTGCTGCTGATAGCTACATTGATCATTTTTTTGATTTATACTCGTATTACAAAAAACAAACATAAATAAAAAATACTACACTTAGAAGAAGGAAAAGAAGATGAACAAACTGATTGAGTTAAAAAATCTGACCAAGAATTTTGATGATCAGCAGGTTTTGCGAGGCATCAATCTGGATATTTATGAAAAGGAATTCCTGACCCTTCTTGGTCCCAGCGGCTGTGGTAAAACTACTACACTGCGAATCATTGCCGGATTTGAAGAACCAAGTGATGGTGAAGTTCTTTTTAACGGAATAGAAATTTCCAAGCTTCCTCCCTATAAGAGAGAAGTGAATACAGTGTTTCAGAAGTATGCGCTCTTCCCGCACCTGAATGTGGCGGAAAATATTGCTTTTGGTCTGAACCTGAAAAAAATGGATAAGTCTGTGATCAGTCAGAAAGTAGAACGAATGCTTAAAATGGTTGGTCTGGAAGGATTTGAAAAAAGAGATGTTACCCTTCTTTCCGGAGGACAGCAGCAGCGTGTTGCCATTGCCAGAGCCCTGGTCAATGAGCCAAAGGTGCTCCTTCTGGATGAGCCCCTGGGTGCCCTGGATGCCAAGATCCGAAAACAGATGCAGGTAGAGCTGAAAAAAATCCAGCAGGAGGTAGGTATTACCTTTATTTATGTTACCCATGATCAGGAGGAAGCCCTCTCCATGTCAGATACTGTTGTTGTAATGAATAACGGTGAGATCCAGCAGATCGGCACTCCTACAGACATTTACAATGAACCGGAGAACCGGTTTGTGGCAAGTTTTATCGGAGAATCTAATATTATTGAAGGTATTATGGTAAAGGATTATCTGGTACAGTTTGATGGATTTGAATTTGAGTGTGTAGATAAGGGCTTTGAGGATAACGAGGAGATTGAAGTAGTGCTCCGTCCTGAGGATCTGGATATTGTAGCTCCGGAGCAGGCAAAAATCAGAGGAACCGTGCGTAATATTACCTTTAAGGGAGTACATTATGAGATTTTGATCGAAACAGAGCTTCGAACCTATATGGTTCACACTACAGATTATGCGGAAGTCGGAAGGGAAGTGGGACTGAAATTCGGGCCTGAAGACATCCATGTTATGTACAGGATGGGAAGTTACTGATGAAACAGTACAGAAACCTGATCAAACCTTATCTGGTATGGGCTTTTGTGATCATTGTCATCCCGCTGATACTGATTGCTCTTTATGCCTTTACAGAGGATGGAAACGAGGTGCTGACCTTTTCCTTTACTCTGGAGAATTTCCGGAAATTTCTGGAAGCTACTTACATGAGTGTTATTTTTAAATCCTTTAAGCTGGGTATCCTGACCACTCTGATCTGTCTGGGGCTGGGTTATCCGCTGGCATTTATTATCTCCAAATGTCCGGAGAAATCTCAGAATCTGCTGATTTTACTGGTGACCATACCGGAATGGATCAATATGCTTCTTCGTACCTATGCATGGATGAATCTGCTTTCAGATAACGGAATTATTAATCGCCTGCTACAGCTGCTGGGAATTTCTCCGGTGACCATGATGTATACGGATTTCTCTGTGCTGGTGGGGCTGATCTGCAACTTTATGCCTTTTATGATCATACCGATCCATACTTCTTTAAGTAAGATGGATAAATCTCTTATTGAGGCGGCATTTGATCTGGGGGCAAATAAATTTCAGACCTTTACAAAGGTTATCTGGAAATTATCTATTCCAGGTGTGCTGAACGGAATTATGATGGTATTTCTGCTGTCGATCTCTACTTTCGTAATTCCCAAGCTTCTGGGTGGAGGACAGTATATGTTGATCGGTAACCTGATCGAGTCTCAGTTCATCTCTGTAGGTGACTGGAACTTCGGAAGTGCGATTTCTCTGATTCTGGCAGTGATCATTCTGATCTTTATGAGCTTGATGAAGAAGATGGATAAAGACGAGTAGAAAGGAGGACAGCATGAAACGTAATCATAAATTTTTCTCAATGTTATATGTGGTACTGTGTCTGGCCTTCTTTTATCTGCCGATTCTGGTGACCATGATTTTTTCCTTTAACTCATCCAAATCTCTGACCAGGTTTACAGGCTTTTCCCTGCGCTGGTATCAGGAACTGATGGGGAACGGAGAAGTGATCAAGGCCGTTTATGTATCTGTAACAATAGCGATTATTGCAACTGTTATATCTACGATCCTGGGAACTGTGACAGCCATAGGGCTTTCCAAATCCAGAAAGGTTGTAAAGGAGTTACTTTTAAATATTAATAATATTCCGATTCTGAATCCGGAAATCGTGACAGCCATCAGCCTGATGCTGCTGTTTTCCTCTCTGGGCTTCAGAAAGGGATATCTGACCATGCTTCTGGCACATATAGCCTTCTGTACCCCTTATGTGATCACCAGTGTGTATCCAAAGGTGAGGGCACTGGATCCAAACCTGGCTAATGCAGCCATGGACCTGGGGGCAACTCCCTTCCAGGCACTTACCAAGGTAATCGTGCCAATGATCAAAGAGGGGATTTTTGCTGGGGCATTGTTAGCATTTACTATGTCCTTTGACGATTTTGTAATTTCCTACTTTGTATCCGGAAACGGAGTAAAGAATATCTCCATTGTTGTATACAATATGACGAAGAGAATTAATCCTACGATCAATGCTCTGTCAACCATTGTGATCGTGGTAATTGTTGTGGTTCTGCTTCTGTCCAATCTGGTTCCGCTGATCAAGAAAAAAGCGAAAAAACTGAACCGCAGAATGGTAAGGGTCATGTCTGTGATCCTGATTGTGGCAGTGACTGCAGGACTGGTGAAATGGGGATATGTGGCCGGTTCTGCCCATGTTCTCAAGGTATATAATGCAGGGGAGTATATGGATCTGTCTCTGCTGGAGAAATTTGAGAAAGAATATAACTGTCAGATCGTATATGAAACCTTTGAATCCAATGAAATGATGTATACCAAGCTTTCCAGCGGTGAGACCTATGATGTGCTTATTCCTTCAGATTATATGATCCAGAGACTGATCAAAGAAGAGTATCTCCAGGCCCTTGACTGGAAAAAACTGCCCAACCGGAAAAATCTGCTGAAGGATGTGACCAATAAGAGTTATGATCCGGGCAACCGGTATTCCTGCCCCTATTTCTGGGGAACTGTGGGAATCCTTTATGATAAAACAGTGGTGGACCCACAGGATCTGAAGGATGGCTGGAACCTTCTCTGTAATCCGAAATACAAGGGAAATCTTTACATGTATGATTCAGAGAGAGATTCCTTTATGATTGCTCTGAAGGCTCTGGGATATTCCATGAATACTACAAATATGGAGGAAATCCAGGAAGCCTATCAGTGGCTGATCAATCAGAGAGATACCATGGATCCTATTTATGCAGGGGATGATGTGATCGACAATATGATTTCAGGAAATAAAGCCCTGGCTGTAGTTTATTCGGGAGATGCTTCTTATATCATCAGTGAAAATCCAAATCTGGATTATTTCACACCGGATCAGGGAACCAATATCTGGTATGATGCAATGGTAATTACCAAAGACTGCAGTGAGGTAGATCTGGCTCATGAATTTATTAATTTTATGATCAACGATGAATCTGCTCTTTCCAATACTGAGGAAGTAGGGTATACTTCTACTGTAAAGAGTGCTTATGAAGAGATGAAAGATGGAACTTATGCAGGGGTTAGTTCTTATATTCCTGACATCAGTAGTCCGAAAAATGAGATATTTGCGTACCAGAAGCCAAAGATTAAGCAAATATTTGCAGAGCTGTGGACCAAGGTAAAAGCAAAGTGATCATAAATCTGAAAGGAGATTGACATGAAGAAAAGAATACTGGCGGTTCTTTTGTGCGCATTAGTGACAGGAAGTACATTGACAGGATTTAAAAGTGCGGGAGATGACAAGGAGATTGTTCTTTTTACCTGGGAGGGAATGTTTCCCCAGGAAGTTCTGGATGATTTTGAAAAAGAGACAGGCGTGAAGGTAATCTATTCCAATTTTGATACAGATGAAACCATGCTTGAGAAGCTTGCTATGGCAAAAGGGGGCGATTATGATATTGTGATCGCCGATGACTATATACTGGAAACAGCTATTAAAGAGGGACTTGCAGAAAAGCTTGATAAAAAATCACTGGAAAATATCGGAAATATTAATTCCTTATATCAGGGACAGTTTTATGATCCGGATGATGAATATACAGTTCCCTATGGTGCGGGAATTCCGTTGATTGTCTATGATCCAGATCAGGTAGATATAGAGATTAAAGGTTATAGTGATCTGTGGGATCCTTCTTTGGAGGACAGTATTGCGCTGACAGCTAACTATCGTGTAATCAATGGTATCACTCAGCTTTCCATGGGAGAGAGCATGAATGAGGAGGATGTTGACACCATCAAAAAGACTGGGGAAAAGCTTCTTGAGCTGGCCCCCAATGTGCGTCTGATCCAGGATGATAACACGCAGAATGCTTTGCTCAACGGTGAGGCAAGTGTGGCATTTCTGTATACTTCCCAGGTAACGGCTGCTCTGGCTGAGAATCCGGATCTGAAGGTGGTTTATCCTGAGGAAGGGCTTGGATTTGGAATTATGGGAATGTTTATCCCCAGCCAGGCACCGGATAAGGAGGCAGCTTATTCCTTTATGGATTATATTATGGAGCCTGAGGTTGCAGCCAAGTGTATGGATTACATAGGCTTTTATAATACCAATAAGGCTGCAGATGAACTGGTGAATCCGGATTTGGTAGTACCGGACAACGTGGAGAAAGGCGAGATTATCCAAAATGTAAGTCAGGAAGCAGATGAACAGTATCAGAAAAACTGGACAGAATTTAAGGCTGCCTGCGACTAAGGAGAGAAAAAATGGATATTTACAAAGGCACTGTGGCTTTTTCCGGAATTGCCATAGGTAAGATACTTTATTATCACAAAAGTGAATATCAGATACGGCAGTATGAAATTACAGATATAAAAGCAGAACTGGAGCTTTTTCGGCAGTCCCGTACCAGAGTCATTGACCAGCTGAAGGAATTATATGAGAAAAACTGCTCTATGCAGGAAGCTCAGGCAGAGGTTTTTCTGAAGCAAAAGAACCTGCTGGAGGGAAAAAGCTTCCAGCGGGCAATTGAAAGTATTATTCAGAATGAAAAGGTAAATGCTGCCTATGCCGTGATGACTACCAGAGATGAGATCATATCTACCTTCCGCAATCTGGAAGAACCGGCGATCAAAGAGAGGCTGGACAATATCAGGGAGATCTCAGAACGGCTTATCGGGATTCTGGGAGGGATTTCTCCCAGGATCGATCTGGGGGAGAAACCGGTGATCGTTGTAACAGAAAGTATTACCCCTACAGAACTGATGGAGATGGATAAGGAGAAAATACTGGCCATTGTAACTCATCATGGTTCCGATATCTCCCACGCTGCCATTCTTGCAAAAACCATGAATATTCCGGCTCTGGTGGAAATTGATACAGATACGGAGTGGGACGGACAGCTGGCAATCGTGGACGGTTATACAGGCTCCCTGTATATTCATCCTGACGAAGAAATCAAGAAGGAATATGAAATCCGCAGGCAGGCAGATCTGGAGGAAAGAGAGGAGCTTCTTAAGCTCAGGGAAAAACCGGATCTTACCAGAGATGGTAAGAGGGTTGAAATATATGCCAATATCGGAAATATGGATGACCTGAACAGTGTATTGTATTACGGAGCAGCGGGAATTGGACTTTTACGAAGTGAATTTCAGTATCTGGGCAGGGAGAATTATCCCAGAGAGAACGAGCTGTTTCATGCATATAAAAAGATTGCAGAGACTATGGGCAACCGACTGGCAGTGATCCGTACTGCGGATCTGGGTGCAGATAAGCAGGCTGCATATCTGAATATTCCGGATGAGACCAATCCCATCATGGGTAACAGAGGAATCCGGCTCTGCCTGGACCGTAAAAAAATGTTCAAGGCTCAGCTGCGGGCTATTTTCAGGGCAAGTGCATATGGAAATCTGGCTATTATGTTTCCCATGATCAGCTCTGAGGAAGAGATGGATGAGATCGAGGCTATGATCGAAGAGGTTACCAATGGGCTGGATGAGAGAGGAATTCCCTATAAAAATATCCGAACGGGAATTATGATCGAGACTCCGGCAGCAGTAATGATCAGCAGAGAGCTGGCCAGGAGAGTTGATTTTCTCAGTCTGGGAACCAATGACCTCAGCCAGTATACCCTGGCTATGGACAGACAGAATCCCCTGCTTCGCAAGAAATATAATGATCATCATCCGGCAGTTCTGCGGATGATAAAAATGGTGATCGATGCAGGACATGCGGAGAACAAACGAGTATGTATCTGCGGAGAGCTGGCGGCAGACACTGCCCTTACAGAGGAATTCCTGAAAATGGGAGTGGACTGTCTCTCTGTAGTGCCTGCATGTATTCTGCCGGTTCGCAGGGCCCTGCGCCAGGTGGACTTATCGGATATGAGGAGATAGCGGCGAAATGATTAAAAAAAGTAAGGTAGTGCTTCTTCCCTGCGCAGAATATGACGAAGAGAAAATATATGTGCTTTTGAAGGAAGGGCTTTCTCTTGTGGACGGGATAGAGTCCTTGATTCCTATGAATAAAAAAATCCTGCTGAAGCCTAATCTGCTGAAAAAGGCGGAAGTGGAGAAGGCAGTGATCACACATCCGGTGGTGGTAGGGGCATTTGCCAGGATACTCAGGGAAAAGGGATACAAAAATATTGTACTTGCGGACTCCTGTGGACATGGAACCACAAAATCAGTGATCTGTGGAACCGGAATGGATACTTATCTGGAAAAATATCAGATTCCGGCCATTGATTATACAGAGGGAATCAAGGTGGATTATCCTCAGGGAATCCAGGCAAAGGAATTTATTTTGCCAAAGGAACTGCTGGAGCAGGATTGTGTGATTTCCCTGAGCAAAATGAAAACTCATGCACTTGAAAGGATTACCGGGGCTGTGAAAAACAGCTATGGCTTTGTCTATGGTCTTCATAAAGCCAAAGGACACACCCAGTATCCAAGTGCCGACAGCTTTGCAAGAATGCTGATCGACCTGAACCGGTGTGTAGCACCGAAGCTGTATGTGATGGATGGAATTGTGGCCATGGAAGGAAACGGACCGGGATCCGGTGATCCTGTTTCCATGAATGTAATATTAATGTCTACAGATCCAGTGGCTTTGGACAGTGTTTTTGCCAGGCTGGTTCATCTGAAACCGGAATTGGTACCTACCAATTATCATGGCGAAAAGATGGGGCTGGGAACCTGGAAAGAAGAGGAGATTACACTGGTAACTCCAGACGGAGAAATTTCCATGGCAGAGGCTGTGGAGAGATACGGAAATGGTAAATTTCATGTTGACCGCACAGAGGTACGCAAGAATATCTGGACAAGAATGGCAGGAGCTTTAAATATTTTTCAGAAGAAGCCTTATATAGAACCGGATAAGTGTGTCCGCTGTGGAATCTGTGTCCAGAGCTGTCCGGTTCCGGGAAAGGCAGTAGATTTCCGGAATGGAAAAAATAAAGCGCCTGTGTACGATTACAAAAAATGTATCCGGTGTTTCTGCTGCCAGGAGATGTGCCCGAAGAAGGCAATAAAAGTGAAATAGATTTGATAAATAAAAAGCACATGACAGAAGATTTTTTTCTTCTGAAGTCATGTGCTTTTTTGCAGTAAAAATTATTTGTCCAGGTGTAGATATATTACTGTTTACCTGCCTGGCTGCAAAGAATCATCTTCTGAGAATTTTACTTATTTCACGGATAAAATCCGGAGTGGTGCCGCAGCATCCTCCGATCACAGATGCACCATTTTCAATCAGAACTTTCATATGTTCTGCGAAATTCTGTGCATTCATGCTGTAAACAGCGTTGCCCTGGTCGTCAATTACAGGCATACCTGCGTTGGGCTTGGCGATGACAGGAATAGATACGTTCTCTTTGATATTGCGGACAACGGATACCAGCTGGTCAGGACCTACAGAACAGTTGATACCAACTGCAGCAGCGCCTGCACCCTCAAGGGAAATCGCAGCCTCCACAGCATTTCCTCCGCTAAAAATGCTTCCGTCAGCTTCTACGGTCATTGTACACATTACAGGAAGAGAACTTACAGATGCGGCAGCATCCAGTGCAGCCAGTGTTTCTTCAATATTGATCATAGTTTCCGCAGCGATCAGATCAACACCTGCATCTTCAAGAACCTGGATCTGTTCACAGTATGCTTCGTAGGCCATCTCATAGGTAAGGTCACCGGCAGGTTCCATCATCTTGCCTGTAGTGGTAATATCACCTGCAACATAAACCTGATGTCCTACTGCTTCTCTGGAAATATTTACAAGTGCATGATTCATTTCCGCAAGCTTATCCTGAAGTCCGTGAAGCCCAAGACTGTAACGGTTTCCGCCGAAAGTAGGCGCGTATACGATCTGACTTCCTGCTTCCACATAAGCCTTCTGCAGATTTTGCAGAATTTCTTTGTGATCCATGATCCATGCCTCTGTGCAGATTCCCCGCGGCATTCCGGCAGCCATAAGGTTAGAACCGGTAGCTCCGTCCAGCAGTACAACATTCTGTGTCAGTTTCTGAAATTCTTCTTTTGTCATGGGAATTTCCTCCTGTGTTGTCGGTTTGATATCTGTCAATTATTCTGTTGCGCTAAAGCTTTACAATTGTAAATATCATTTTGACATTATAGCACAGGTTTGGGTGTAAATGAAGAAAAATTAATAAATTTTTATTTCGTAAGATGCATTGAAAATTTCATCTTTATTCAGGACGTTGATATATTTTTTCTCAGACAGGTCACCGGTAAATCCAGAGTCATCACAGCGTCCGATCCATGGCTCCAGACACACAAAGGAAGAACCGGGTACAGACCAGATGCCGAAGCTTGGAAATCCGTGACAGGTCAGTTCCAAATAAGGAGAACCGTCCGGGAAAGCAAAGCCGGCTTTTTCTACCTGCTCATCAAAGATAAGAGCATCCTTGTCAAACATATGTGCATCAATGAGGCAGGTGCCGTGATCCAGTTCCAGTGTGTAAAGCTTGTCTGCAGCAGCAGTTCCTGATGCATCGTCAGATACCAGGAGATAAGAAAGGGAATCCTGACCGTCAAAGGTAAGATGATACTCTTCCTTGGAACCGATACCTTCTGCCGGTACATTGAAAGCAGGATGTCCGCCGATGGTAAAGTACATGGGCTCCTCGCTGTGGCTGGTTACTTCCCAGCAGACGCAGACCTGATTTTTGTCCAGTACATGTTTAACCTTTAATTCGAAATCAAAAGGATAAATTTCCATGGTGGCATCGGAAGCCTTCAGTACATGGGTGATGGAATCTGCTGTCATATCCAGGCAGGTGAATTCGCTGTCTCTGGCAAATCCATGCTGCTTTGCAGGATATTCCCTGTCGTTAATGCGGTAGTGGTCTTTATAAAAACGTCCCACATTAGGGAAAAGAATCGGTGCGTGGCGATTCCAGTAAGCCGGGTCTGCCTGCCAGAGCACTTCTCTGTCGTGTATCTTATCATAGATACTGCAGAGCTCGGCACCATGGTCGTCTACAGATATTTTCAGATAATCATTTTCTATGGAATGAATCATTTCTTAAATCCTCCTTAATTTGATATCCACGAATTGCTCCGCGATTTGCTGACCTCACAATTCTACAAAAAAGTATAGCACAGGAAAACAGGAAGCACAAACAGAATCTGCCGGAATTATAAAATTTACAAAAATAATGCTGAAAAATGTAGAAACTTACAGTGCTTATTGCTGATAAATAATGTGGAACGAATTACGAAATATGTATAAAATGATAGAATATATTGACGAAAACGAATATATTTGTTACAATCTACCAAAATGCACTAGCCCATACCGTCAAAAATACCATCGGAAATGGGGCGAAAGAACAGGAGGTCATTATTATGGCGAAAAAAAGAAATATCATTGTTGGACAATCCGGAGGTCCTACAGCAGTTATCAATTCAAGTCTTGCAGGAGTATATAAAAATGCTATTGAGCGTGGATTTGATAAAGTATATGGCATGCTTCACGGAATCCAGGGACTTCTGGATGAACAATATATTGATCTTTCCACACAGATACATTCAGAACTGGATATTGAGCTTCTGAAGCGTACACCATCTGCATTCTTAGGCTCCTGCCGCTACAAACTTCCTGAGATTCATGAAGATAAAGCAATCTATGAGAAAATCTTTGAAATTTTGAATAAACTGGATATTTACGCATTTATCTATATCGGCGGAAATGATTCCATGGATACCATCAAAAAGCTGTCCGACTATGCAATCCTTACAGGGCAGACCCAGAAATTCCTGGGTGTTCCGAAAACAATCGACAATGATTTGGCGCTGACAGACCATACACCCGGATTCGGAAGTGCTGCCAAATATATCGGCGCATCCACAAAAGAAGTGATCCGCGATGCACTGGGACTTACCTATAAGAAAAATATGATCACGATCATGGAAATTATGGGACGTAATGCCGGATGGCTTACAGGTGCCACAGCACTGGCAAAATCCGAGGATTGTGACGGACCGGATCTGATCTATCTGCCGGAAGTTCCTTTTGATGTTGACAAATTCCTGGTAAAGGTAAAAGAACTTTTGAATAAAAAAGCATCTATTGTAATCGCAGTTTCCGAGGGAATCAAGCTGGCAGACGGAAGATATGTATGTGAGCTTGGAAGCGTGGGAGATTATGTGGATGCCTTTGGACATAAACAGCTTCAGGGAACTGCCACTTACCTGGCTAATTTCCTGGCAGCAGAATGTGGCTGCAAGACAAGAGCAGTGGAGCTTTCTACCCTGCAGAGAAGTGCATCTCATATGGCATCCAGAGTAGATATTGATGAAGCTTTCATGGTAGGCGGTGCTGCAGTGAAGGCTGCTGATGAAGGAGATACCGGCAAGATGGTTGTTATTGACCGTGTGTCTGATGATCCTTATATGGCAGCTACCGGTATTTATGATGTACACCGTATTGCCAATGAGGAAAAGCTGGTTCCGAGAGAATGGATGAATAAAGATGCTACCAATGTGACCAAAGATTTTGTGGATTATATCAAACCACTGATCCAGGGAGACTATCAGCCAATCATGGTAAATGGTCTGCCGAGACACCTGGTTTTGAATATTAAGAAAACCAGAGGCAGCAGAAAATAGGACAGGAAAAAAAGAGAAAGCCTTTTTGATACATAAAAATAAAAAAAAAGACGGATTTTGACAGAATAACCTTGACGAAATGAGATAAACTCTATAGAATAACTATGTGCGTATAAAAAACAATTTTTATGTGTTTAAGAACAATAATTAGGAGGAAAATGTAAAATGGCAAAATGGGTTTACATGTTTACAGAAGGTAACGCTACTATGAGAAACCTTCTGGGTGGTAAAGGTGCTAACCTTGCTGAAATGACAAACCTTGGTCTTCCTGTACCGCAGGGCTTCACAATCACAACTGAAGCTTGTACACAGTACTATGAAGACGGAAGACAGATCAATGATGAGATCATGGCTCAGATCATGGAAGCAATCACCAAAATGGAAGGAGTTACCGGAAAGAAATTCGGTGACAAAGAAAATCCTCTGCTTGTTTCCGTTCGTTCTGGTGCGAGAGCTTCTATGCCAGGTATGATGGATACTATCCTGAACCTTGGTTTAAACGAAGACGTTGTTAACGTACTTGCTGAAAAATCCGGCAATGCTCGTTGGGCATGGGACTGCTACAGAAGATTCATCCAGATGTACTCTGACGTAGTTATGGAAGTCGGAAAGAAATATTTCGAAGAACTTATCGATAAGATGAAAGCTGACAGAGGTGTTAAGCTGGACGTTGAACTTACAGCAGAAGACCTTCATGAGTTAGCAGAACAGTTCAAAGCTGAATATAAAGCAAAAATCGGTGCTGATTTCCCAACTGATCCTAAGGAACAGTTAATGGGTGCTATCAAAGCCGTATTCCGTTCATGGGACAACCCACGTGCAAATGTATATCGTCGTGACAACGATATCCCATATTCCTGGGGTACTGCAGTTAACGTACAGATGATGGCATTTGGTAACATGGGTGATGACTGTGGTACAGGTGTTGCCTTCACACGTGACCCTGCTACAGGAGCTAACGGTCTGTTTGGTGAATTCCTTACAAATGCTCAGGGTGAAGACGTTGTTGCCGGTGTTCGTACACCTATGCACATCTCCGAAATGGAACAGAAATTCCCGGAAGCATTCGTACAGTTCAAACAGGTTTGCGAAACACTTGAAAAACACTACAGAGATATGCAGGATATGGAGTTTACTGTAGAGCATGGTAAACTGTATATGCTTCAGACACGTAATGGTAAGAGAACAGCTCAGGCTGCTTTAAAGATCGCTTGTGACCTTGTTGATGAGGGAATGAGAACAGAAGAAGAAGCTGTAGCTATGATCGACCCACGTAACCTTGATACTCTTCTTCACCCACAGTTTGATGCTGCTGCTCTGAAAGCTGCTACACCAATGGGTAAAGGCCTTGGCGCTTCTCCTGGAGCTGCTTGCGGTAAGATCGTATTCACAGCTGATGACGCTGTTGAATGGGCTGAAAGAGGAGAGAAAGTCGTACTTGTACGTCTTGAGACATCTCCTGAAGACATCACAGGTATGAAATCTGCTCAGGGTATCCTGACAGTTCGTGGTGGTATGACATCTCACGCAGCAGTTGTTGCCCGTGGTATGGGTGAGTGCTGTGTATCCGGATGCGGTGATATCGCTATGGACGAAGAAAACAAGAAATTCACACTTGCTGGTAAAGAATTCCACGAAGGAGATTTCATCTCTATCGATGGTACAACAGGTAACATCTATGACGGAATCATCCCGACAGTAGACGCTACTATCGCTGGTGAGTTCGGACGCATCATGGCATGGGCTGACAAGTACAGAACAATGAAAGTTCGTACAAACGCAGATACTCCTGCAGATGCTAAGAAAGCTGTAGAGCTTGGTGCAGAAGGTATCGGTCTTTGCCGTACAGAGCATATGTTCTTCGGTGAGGGACGTATCGATGCATTCCGTGAAATGATCTGCTCTGAAACAGCAGAAGAGAGAGAGAAAGCACTTGAAAAAGTTCTTCCATATCAGCAGGATGACTTCAAAGGTCTCTTTGAAGCTCTGGAAGGTAACCCTGTTACTATCCGTTTCCTGGATCCGCCTCTTCATGAGTTCGTTCCTACAGATGAAGCTGACATCAAGAAACTCGCAGATGCTCAGGGCAAAACTGTAGAGCAGATCAAGACTATCATCGCTTCTCTTCATGAGTTCAACCCGATGATGGGACATCGTGGATGCCGTCTTGCTGTAACATATCCTGAAATCGCTAAGATGCAGACAACAGCAGTTATCCGCGCAGCAATCGAAGTTAAGAAAGCTCATCCGGACTGGACAATCAAACCGGAAATCATGATCCCACTTGTTGGCGATGTAAAAGAGCTTAAATATGTTAAGAAATTCGTAGTTGAGACAGCTGATGCTGAGATCAAAGCCGCTGGTTCTGACCTTCAGTATGAAGTTGGTACAATGATCGAGATCCCGAGAGCAGCTCTTACAGCTGATGAGATCGCTAAAGAGGCAGACTTCTTCTGCTTCGGTACAAACGACCTTACTCAGATGACATACGGCTTCTCCCGTGATGATGCAGGTAAATTCCTCAACGCATACTATGACGCTAAGATCTTCGAGAACGATCCATTTGCAAAACTGGATCAGGTTGGCGTTGGCAAGCTGATGAAGATGGCTATCGAACTCGGCAAACCGGTTAACCCGAACCTTCACGTAGGTATCTGCGGCGAGCATGGTGGAGATCCGTCTTCTGTAGAATTCTGCCACAAGATTGGTCTTAACTATGTATCCTGCTCACCATTCCGTGTACCGATCGCTCGTCTTGCAGCAGCACAGGCAGCTATCGCTGAGAAGAATGCATAATTAGCATAAAAATATAGATTCATGCACAGGCATGAAAGTGTCCAAACGTAAAATCAGACCTTGGAGAATTGTAGAAATACAATTCTTCAGGGTCTTTTTTGTTACATTACACAGTAGTATTCTTTTATTTAAGACTTACGTATCTGTAGTTTTAACCATCCTGCATGCAGCAGATACACACAGGTGGGAATCAGGGAAAGCAGCTGTGTATAGGTGAAGCTGCCTGTTTTTGCATATGCAGGCAGAAGAAACATCTGAACTGCAAGATAAAAATATGCTCCGGCAGTGATCAGATTACACAGAGAGAAACGCCAGCCGAAGATACCCAGGGCAGAGGCTGTAAGGATAACCATCAGTGTTATGGCATCCAGAACAACCGGAAGATGAATCAGATCAAATCCAGGTTTCGAAGCAAGGAGAGTCAGCATTGCATAAAGAAAAAGAGCTGCATTTAATAATCCCATGATTTTAAACAATAAACCATAAAAAGGAGTAGTAGGGCAGTTGGGCCATAATTCTACTTCCAGCTTCTCTGCAAGCTGGGTAGCAGACCGTGTAAAGGTTGTATTTGTCATTACCATAGCCTTATCACAGTCATAAAAATTGGCACCTGCATAGGCTTCCTGCACTGCCTTGTTTCCCACCGGGTATGTATAATATTTGCATTGAATCCCATATTTCTTTCTATGCTTAAAAGCAATAATATCCACACCCTGATCTCCGGAGCTTCTGGTTACTTCTATTTTTGAAAAATGTTTCTGTCTTAATATTTTTGCACACTGATACTCGAACTCATATCCATCCATGTACTGGTCTCCTGTATGTTGTATAGAATCTTAAGTGCATTATACTTAAAATAAGCGGTAAAGATATTGTAATATGCCAACTTAACCGAATCAAGTAAGTCCCCTGCAAGGGTTGCGAATATCCGCTTGAAGTACTTAAGCAGAGTTAAGAATAGCATGTTGGAAAGAAAAGAACAAGTGTTTATTCTATTTTTATCTGTATGACAGATGGGAATTGGGACAGAAGTATGGTATACTGGCCATAAAAGAAAAGCTTTTTGGAGAGGATGAACCATTTTGATGAATAAAAAAGATACAAAGATTAACCGAAATAATATGCTGGAATTAACCCGCAGGATGACATTATCCAGAAACTGCTTTGTGCGTGCAGCAGGAGCATATATAGATGACGAGGGATACATAGATAATACCTTCAATGTAAGCTTCAAAAATATGAGCAAACATGATCAGCAGGTAAATCTGGATCTTGCGAAAACCATTCCTTTTTCAAAAACAAATGAACAGTTAAAGTGTTATAAATTCCCTGAAGGAGATATGGCATATGACAGCATCCATAAACTACTAATGGCATTATCGCAATACGGATTAAAAGATGATCTTCTGGTTCAGACTCTCTGTGAACAGCTTGCAGGGGGAATCAGCAGTACGAGAGATTCATCAAATAGAACAAACTGTCTGCAGGGACAGGAGTTTGGCATTTATATTTATCACGGAATATATGATATCCCCAAGAAAGGCTCAGATCACAGCGAACAGTGGGAGTCAGAAGAAATATACAGTTTCCTGATCTGTGTGGTGGCTCCGGTAGATAAAGACTACAATGCCGGAACTCCGAAATGCGGTTTCATTTTCCCTGCCTTTGAAGAACGTTCCGCAGAACCTGGAAAAATAGATGTATTTTTTGAAATTCCGGAGCATCCGGACGAAGGATTTCTGAACAGGATAATAGGGCAATAATCTGAACAAGGTAATCATTTATGAAGAGTGCGATAGATAAATCTTAATTACACCATACGCAATTCAATTTAGTCATTTTGTGCATAAATGACTAAATTGAATTGCATGATGAGTGAATTGCTCGGTAACTGAAAGTTATGCTTGTTTTGTTAAAAGACCGGATAGAGTTTTTCCATAAACCTTAAAAGCTCTTTTTAAATGTGTATTTAGCCTGCGAAAAATCGGCAGTTATAAAGATAAACCAACAGGAAATGAATAAAGTGATTTTAATGGGAAGACTGACAAAGAATCCGGAGATCAAATATGCCGGGAAAGACAATGACATGGCAGTGGCAAGATACACACTGGCGGTAAACAGAAGATATAAACGTGACGGTGAACAGGAGCGGATTCGTAGGAAACATCCAAAACAGATAAGGATGGATTCATGGAAGCACCAGATGGTGAGATTCCATTTAATTAATTCAGAGTAAATGGTTGGAGAGGCTGCTCTTTGCCGGGGCATCCTCTTTTCCATTTTACAGAAGATATCAAAAATTACAGGTATTCAACCTAACAAAAGCGTGATATAATCAAAATATATCTGAATGAGAAATACGGAGGTAGCTTATGGGCGTAAGTTATAACAGATTGTGGAAAATGCTCATAGATAAAAATATGAAGCGGATAGAGATGCAGTACCTCACCGGGATCAGTGGTAATATTCTTGCCCGGATGGGAAAAAACCAGTATGTATCAATGGAGACGATTGAGAAGATATGCAAGAAGCTGGACTGCACTGTTGATGAGATGATGGAATTTACAGATGATGAATAACAGGAGCAGATATGTCAAATTATTAAACCTGGCAGAATGCTTCAGAAGTCGAAAAAAGAAATTGAAAAAAGATAACATGCCGGATACGGCATAATTCTCTTAGCAAAGCTAAGAGCGCACTTCTATACAGGCAATTTCATCTGCCTGTATCGTGCGACCTGCGGTGCCATTCCCAGTTTTGAAAAATCTCAAAATGGGAAATACAGCGAAATCAGAGATTTCGTACAAGGGGCTGTTTCCCCTTGCGGCACAGGTGCCTATCCCCGAAGTTTGTGACTGAATACCTCAGATACAAACATATGGGGTGAAAGAAAGCGTGAAATCGAAAGTTACAAGAGGTGACAAACTATAAACAGTCAAGAGAATTTTGAAATTTTTTTGAATTGTAAAAATGGGTAACTTTAATAAGCCATCTGAATACATCGTATTTCAGATGGGAGAAATTAGTATTAAT